>NZ_JBHUCD010000002.1:412808-431723 GCF_042786555.1 Paenarthrobacter sp. NPDC056912 | reverse complement strand
ACGGTGACTGCTACGGCGACGTATGCGATCACGCAGGCTGATATTGAAGCTGGTCATGTTGCGAACACGGCAACGACGACGGGTACTCCTCCGACCGGTCCCGCGGTAACCCCGCCGCCGGCTGGTACGGATACTCCGTTGACCCCGGCACCGGGCATGACGTTCACTAAGACCGCTGATGCAAGTGCGGTTCAGGATCCGTCTGTTGTGGGTGACCAGATCACTTACACGTTCACGTCGAAGAACACTGGCAATGTGAAGCTCACGGGTGTCACGATTAATGATCCGTTGGCTGGTTTGTCGGCTTTGGCTTACACCTGGCCGGGAACTCCGGGAGAACTTCTTCCGGGTCAGTCCGTGACCGCGACGGCGACGTATGCGATCACGCAGGCTGATATTGAAGCTGGTCATGTTGCGAACACGGCAACGACGACGGGTACTCCTCCGACTGGTCCTGCGGTAACCCCGCCGCCGGCTGGTACGGATACTCCGTTGACTCCGGCACCGGCCATGACGTTCACTAAGACCGCTGATGCTTCCGGCATTCAGGATCCGTCTGTTGTGGGTGACCAGATCACGTACACGTTCACGTCGAAGAACACTGGCAATGTGAAGCTCACCGGTGTCACGATTAATGATCCGTTGGCTGGTCTGTCGGCTTTGGCTTACACCTGGCCGGGCACGCCCGGCGAGTTGCTGCCCGGTGAAACGGTGACTGCTACGGCTACGTATGCGATCACGCAGGCTGATATTGAAGCTGGTCATGTTGCGAACACGGCAACGACGACGGGTACTCCTCCGACTGGTCCTGCGGTAACCCCGCCGCCGGCTGGCACGGACACCCCGTTGACCCCGGCACCGGCGATGGAGTTCACCAAGACGGCTGATAACTCTGCTGTTCAGGACCCGACGCAGGCTGGTGACGTGATCACCTACTCCTTCTCGGCGAAGAACACGGGCAACGTGAAGCTGACCAACGTGTCCATCACGGACCCGCTGGCTGGTCTCTCGGCTTTGGCTTACACCTGGCCGGGAACCCCGGGAGAACTTCTTCCGGGCCAGTCCGTGACTGCTACGGCGACGTATGCGATCACCCAGGCTGATATTGACGCCGGTCACGTGGCCAACACGGCAACGACGACGGGTACTCCTCCGACTGGTCCTGCGGTAACCCCGCCGCCGGCTGGCACGGATACTCCGTTGACTCCGGCTCCGGCCATGGAGTTCACTAAGACGGCCGATGCTTCCGGCATTCAGGATCCGTCTGTTGTGGGTGACCAGATCACTTACACGTTCACGTCGAAGAACACGGGCAATGTGAAGCTCACGGGTGTCACGATTAATGACCCGTTGGCTGGTCTGTCGGCTTTGGCTTACACCTGGCCGGGAAACCCGGGAGAACTTCTTCCGGGCCAGTCCGTGACTGCTACGGCGACGTATGCGATCACGCAGGCTGATATCAATGCTGGTCATGTTGCGAACACGGCGACGACGACGGGTACTCCTCCGACTGGTCCTGCGGTAACCCCGCCGCCGGCTGGTACGGATACTCCGTTGACTCCGGCTCCGGGCATGACGTTCACTAAGACCGCTGCCGTGCCGGCAATGGCAGGCCCGTCCAAGGTCGGAGACCGGATTGAGTACCAGTTCACGGCCAAGAACACCGGCAACGTGAAGCTGACCAACGTGTCCATCGACGATCCTATGGCTGGTCTCTCGGCCCTGACGTACACGTGGCCGGGTACTCCCGGTGAGTTGTTGCCAGGTGAGTCGGTGACCGCTACGGCGACGTATGCGATCACGCAGGCTGATATCGACGCCGGTCACGTGGCCAACACGGCAACGACCACTGGTACTCCTCCGACCGGTCCTCCGGTTACCCCTCCTCCGGGAACGACGGACACCCCGTTGACCCCGGCACCGGCGATGGAGTTCACCAAGACGGCCGACGCTTCGGCAGTCCAGTCGCCCTCGGTTGTTGGTGATGTGATCACCTACACCTTCTCGGCGAAGAACACTGGAAACGTGAAGCTGACCAACGTGTCCATCGATGATCCGCTGGCTGGTCTCTCGGCTTTGGCCTACACCTGGCCGGGAACCCCGGGAGAACTGCTTCCGGGCCAGTCCGTGACCGCTACGGCGACGTATGCGATCACCCAGGCTGATATCGACGCCGGTCACGTTGCCAACTCCGCAACGACCACTGGTACTCCTCCGACCGGTCCTCCGGTAACCCCGCCGCCGGCTGGCACGGACACCCCGTTGACCCCGGGTGCTGGTCTGGTCTTCTCCAAGACAGCGGATGCGTCCGCCGTTGGTGATCCGACGAAGGTGGGCGACGTGATTACGTACACCTTCACGGCCAAGAACACCGGGAACGTCACCCTGACAGATGTCGTTATCAACGACTCCCTGCCGGGTCTGTCCCCGCTGGTCTACTCCTGGCCCGGTGCTGCAGGAACCCTGCTGCCCGGTGAAACCGTGACCGCCACGGCAACGTACGCGATCACCCAGGCTGACATCAACGCCGGTCAGGTCACCAACACGGCGACCTCTACTGGTACACCTCCGACGGGACCCCCTGTCACAACGCCACCTGCAAGTGCTGTTGTGACCTTCCCGCCGGTCGTTCCGAGCCAACCAGAAGAACCGCTGGCCTACACGGGCGTTGTGCTTACCGTGTTGCCGATCGGCCTTCTCGTTGCTGGCGCGGGGCTGCTCCTGTTCCTCGTTGGACGCCGTAGGCGTTCCGAGGCATAGGAAAGAAAGGCGCGGCAATCGGGGCCCCAACCCCGGTTGCTGCGCCGCTCTTCGCTCACTTCCAGACCCAGAAAGAACCAGGTAAGCAAGACATGAAGAAGACAGTAGCGTGCATGGTGGGCGTGTTGGTCTCGGCCGCCGCGCTGGCCGGTTGTTCCTCGTCGAACAGCAGCGAGGCGGGGACATCGCCGTCGTCCACTACTACCCAAGCTGCCACCACCGGCGAGGCGAAGCCCGCAAACCCGGGCACTGGGATCATCGAGGCCACCAAAATGGCGTCGTGCGATACCGCACCGGGGAAAGTGACTGCCAAAGGCACAGTCACTCCGCCCGAAGGAACCAAGGGCGTCGTCAAGATCTCCGTCAGTTGGGTGGACCCGAAAACATCGGCAGTCCTCGCGCGCGGAGAGCAGACGTTCAAGGATCCCCAGGCCGGAAAGTCCATTGACTGGGTTGCGACCGCAGAGGTGACCAAGCCGGCCGCCGAGATCAAGTGTGTGCTGGGCGCCACCGTGCTGTAACCCGCAGGCGGATTAGATGAGCGGCCGAGGGGGTACTCAGTACTTCCTCGGCCGCTTTTTCGTGTGTTGCCTCAACCGACCTGCCCCAGACTGTCTCCCATGAGGCCCGGGTTGGGCGGCTCATTCGTTCTCTCCTCAGGTTCCGTTTCGGTTGCCAGGCTGGCAGTTGCGTCCACGGCCACTACAGTCCTGATCCGGGATGTCGTTGACGAGCATTGTATTACTTCTTATACTTCAGTCTAATTCTAAACTATCGTCCATACGTGATTGCTTGTTCATTGCATTCGAACTATTTGGCAGGCCCTTGACCGCACCCGCTTTACAGCGACGGAGTTCATCGCCCCAACTTCCCGCGTGGGAGACCTCCAAGGTCGCTACGAAGCCCGCAGCAATACTGACGGCACTCCTTGACGCCAGCGAAAGAGATTCACGTCGCCATCAATATCGATGGTTTTCTGCATTAGGTTTCCGCCCGTTCCACCACTGAACTTCCATGGAGGTCGATACAGTGCAAAGGCGACCTGGCCGTGATTTCCTGGTTGAAAATGATGATGAACGGCTCATTAAGAGGGTGCGCGAGGGTGACAGCAAGGCTTTCGGCGTGCTCTATGGTCGCTATCTAGAGCCAGCAAAGCGAGTAGCGGCAGGCCATTTGGACAACGCATCTGACATCGACGACGTGGTAGCTGACTCGTTCACGGCGGTGCTTCAGCGCCTTCATGCCGGTCATGGACCGGAAGCAATCTTCCGCGGATATCTGCTCCGCATCGTAAGGCGAATGGCCCACGCGCGGAACCTTGCGGCGTCTAGATCCATAGTGACTTCCGAACGGCATATTCTGGACACTGCGTCATTCGACGAAGACACGGTACTTGCTGAGTTTGAAAACAACGCTGTCACGACCGCCTTCCGGTCGCTTCCCCGGCGATGGCAAGCCGTTCTTTGGTACGTAAATGTCAAAGGTTTGAAGCCATCAGTGGCATCCGACTTGCTTGGGCTTGGGCCAAACGCCACCTCTGCATTGGCATTGCGAGCCCGGGAGGGACTCCGCAGGGCATATCTGCAAAGTCATGTCACTTCATCTTTGGACGAGGGCTGCGAGCCCTACCTTGGGCTGCTTGGTGCCTATGCACGAAACGGCGTGAAACGGTCGTCTCGGGAGAAGGTCGAGACGCACCTAAGAGGTTGTTCTCAGTGCGCAGCGGCTCTCATGCAACTCCGCGATATACAAGGAGCCATGCGTGCAGTTCCTATGCCGGGATGGCCTTTCACGTCTACCATGCCGGAGTGTGGAGCGTTCATTGACGCAGTACCTCCTAGTCACCCGTGAGTGAAGGCAGCCAGCAAGTATGCCTTGAGAGCGTCGGCCTTCATCGCAAATCGCGGTTCGTCCGCGATGTTTCCGACGCGGGTTTCGAAGACGCTTTGGGTGAGTGCCCCCACGCTGAAGACGTAAGCCCAATGGTGGAATCCCGCCGGTTTGTCGGGCAGGGCCGCTTTGATCACGTCGATGAATTCGCGGGCCAGCGGATCAAACAAGGTGGAAATAACCCTTCGATCCTGGCTGGACGGGTCGGAGGCCTCTCTCAGGACGAGCCGGGCGAACCAAGCATCCTCAGCGTTGTCGTGCAGTCGAAGGGCTGGTTCCACGAAGGCGTCGATGATCTTCTCCAAACTTCCAGGAGCCGTGGGGTCCTCAATGGCGCGCAGGCGTTCAAGCCTCTCGTTGTTGATGTACTGGCGGTTCTCGAACGTCGAGAAGTAGAGATTCTCCTTCGTTTCGAAGTGGTACACGAGAAGCGCCAGCTTCACTCCGGCTTCGCCTGCGACGTCGCGCATTGTAGTGCCGTGGTAGCCATTGATCGCGAAGAGTCTTTCTGCTGCGCGCAGAATGGAATCTTTGCGGGACGCCGGTTGTGCAGTGTCGGAGGTCTCCCGCCCGCTTCTTGCAACCGCTGTCATATCCGGATCCTCCGCCTTTGTCATCCTCAACGGAGTCTATCCGTTGACCTACTAACTGTACGTATGTACAGTCTCAGTTTAGTGGCTCTCGTCACATCACATCAACAGCCTTGTGAAAGAGGTATGAAATGAGTCGACTCGTCGACATCTCCGTGGCGCTGTGCAGCGGAATTGCTTCCGATCCCCCGGGTCACCGTCCGAGCATCGAGTACCTCGGGCACAAGGACACCGTTGACGATTTGCTGGCATTCTTCCCAGGCGCCAGAGCCGATGACCTGCCGGATGGGGAGGGCTGGGCTATCGAGAAGGTGACGTTGACCACCCACAACGGCACGCATCTGGATGCCCCGTACCACTTTGCGTCCACGATGGACGGCGGGAAGCCCGCCTTGACCATCGACGAGGTCCCCCTCGAATGGTGCTACCAACCGGGCGTCAAACTGGATTTGCGGCACCTGCCGGACGGCGCCGTTGCAACACCGGAAGACATCGAAGAGGCGCTGGCCCACATCGGGCACACGTTGTCCCCGTTCGAGATCGTGCTCGTGAACACGCGCGCCGGCAGCCGCTACGGGGAAGCCGACTATGTCGAATCCGGTTGTGGAATAGGGCGTGACGCCACGATGTACTTGCTCGACCGTGGCGTGCGCGTTACAGGAACGGACGCATGGAGCTGGGACGCCCCCTTTAGCTACACTGCCCAGCGCTTTGCCCGGGAACGCGATGCCTCGATCATCTGGGAGGGCCACAGAGCGGGACGCACCACGGGGTACTGCCACATTGAAAAGCTCAGCAACCTTGAGGCACTCCCACCGACGGGGTTCATGGTTAGTTGCTTTCCGGTAAAGGTCAGCGCAGCTTCCGCGGGCTGGACTCGCGCCGTCGCGATCCTGGACTAGCCCGCAGGGGCGCATTTGCGTGCCCTCCCCGAACAGAATGCATTCTGTTCGCAGCCACCACATCCACTCGTAGGAGAGTCACATGAGCACCACCGCCCTCAGCGTCGAGGCCGCCCTGAGCCGCTACGCATCACCGGATACTTGTGCCGCCGAATTGCTGTGCGATGCACAGGATCCAACAGCCGTCGCCTTTTCCATCATTGAATCCGACCTCAGCTGCGAGGACATCACGTACGGGCAGCTGCGGGAGCGGTCCGAACGAGGCGCCGCCGTCCTCGCTGGGCTGGGCGTGGGACCTGGTGACGCCGTGGCCACCCTGATGGGAAAGTCCGCCGACCTTGTGGTCATGCTGCTGGCCATCTGGCGGCGAGGTGCCGTGCACGTACCGCTGTTCACGGCCTTCGCATGGCCCGCAATTGAGATGCGGCTCAAGGCGTCCGAAGCGAAAGTTGTCATCGTGGATGCGGACCAAAGGGAAAAGATCCAGGACATCGACGCCGACGTCGTCGTCTCGGGCGGAACGGGAAGGACCAATGACCTCGCACTGGCGCCTCTGCTTGCCGCCCAGCAGCCTGGCATCAAGGCCGAAGCGCTGGGAGGAGACGGGACACTGGTGTTGCTCTTTACGTCCGGAACCACAGGCACTCCGAAGGGTGTCCGGGTGCCGATCAAGGCCCTGGCCGGATTCCACCACTACATGGAGTTCGGGCTTGATGTCCGCAATGACGACGTCTTCTGGAACGCTGCAGATCCGGGCTGGGCTTATGGGCTCTACTACGGGATCCTCGGACCACTCGCGGCAGGCAAACGGAGCCTGCTGCTGCACGCCGGGTTCTCCCCGGAGCTGAGCTTCGCCGTCATCGAACGGTTCAAAGTGACCAACTTCGCCGCCGCTCCCACCGTCTACAGGGCCATGCGCCTGGGATCCGCACCCGGTGGGACACAGCAGAAGCTGCGTCGGGCAACCTCATGCGGCGAACCCCTCACGCCGGAAGTGAGCGCCTGGGCAGGGGTAGCACTTGGTGTGCCGGTCCGTGACCACTTTGGACAGACCGAGCACGGCATGGTGATTGCGAACGCTTGGCATCCCGTCATTCGCGACGAGCTCCGTCCCGGCTCCATGGGCCGTCCCTTGCCGGGGTGGAGCTGCACGGTCTTGCAGACCACTGGGGACGAACCCGCGCCACCGGGAGTCGTGGGCCGAGTAGCAGTCGACACCACAGCGAGCCCCTTCATGTGGTTTACGGAGTACAAAGACGCTTCGGAAAGGACCGCAGAACGCTTCAGCGAAGATGGTCGGTGGTTCTTGACCGGCGACGCGGGAATGGTAGACGAGGGCGGCTTCTACTTCTTCTCATCCCGCGATGACGATGTGATCATCATGGCCGGCTACAGGATCGGTCCGTTCGACGTCGAAAGTGTCCTCTCAACGCACCCCGCGATCCACGAGTCAGCCGTCATAGGCGCCCCCGACGAGCTCCGTGGTGAGGTCCTGGAGGCCTACGTGGTCCTTCAGGAAGGCATCACCGGGGACGACGCGCTCACTCTTGAGCTTCAGAAGCTCGTCAAGACAGAATTCGCGGCGCATGCCTATCCGCGTCGTATCCACTTTGTTGACGATCTGCCGAAAACACCGTCAGGCAAGATTCAGCGGTACGTCCTTCGCCAAAGACGCGCCGCGGGCCAGTAACTTCCCCTGCGTTGCCGGCACCGTGTGGCCCGGAAGCACCTGCCTCCGGGCCACACGGTGCCGCCAGTTGGGCCTACAGCGCGTAGACGCTCCAGGACGCGGTGTGACTGGCGCCGGGCTCCAAACGGACCAGGTCGGTTCCTCTGTTGAAGGCGTCCGGGGGACAGGTCATCGGCTCCACGGCCAGGCCGATCCGGTTCGGAACGGGCTCCGGCTTGTCGGCCGTATGGATCTGCAGCCAGGGGCAGCTTTCGTCCCAGGACATTCCGACGCCGGTGCCCGCCGGGTCCCGCAGCGACAGCCGCGCGAGCCCGCCGTCGAACGTTATGCCGGTGAAGGCGTGGTCGATCTCGGTGGTGCCGATCGCCCTGGCGGAACGGAAGTCGAAAGCGTGGCCCTCCACGGACACAGTGCCAACCGGCAGCAGCCTGTCCGGGGTCACTTCGAGGAACGAATCCGCGGCAAAGTCCAGGATCCACTCGTCCAACGGCGACGAACCGGCCACGAGGTACGGGTGCGGGCAGACGCCGTACGGGGCCGCGACGTCGGCTGCGTTCACCGCGGTAACTGACGTGTGCAGCCCGGCGTCGTCCAGCACGTATCGGGCCTCAAGCGCCAGGACGAACGGGTAGCCCGCCGTGGGCCCTACGGTGCACGTCAAGGTGAGCGAACCGGCGTCGGACTCCTTCAACGTCCAGTCGAGCGGGAAGGCGAGGCCGTGCAGCGCCGTTTCCCGCTCAGGTTCGTTGATCGGCAACTGGTGCTCGACGCCGTCGAACGTGTACTTGCCGTCGGCGATCCTGTTGGGCCACGGCGCGGCGATGATGCCACGGTAGTCCGGGATCGGACCGTCGGCCGGGAACGGGACTATAAGGTCCCGGCCGGCGAATTGCAGGACGCGCAGCGCGGCCGCATGGGCGGTGATGACTGCCTCGTAGCCGCCAGAAGTCAGCGTGAATTCAGCGCTCACAGGCCGCCTGCCAGCTTGTAGTACGCCGCGTTCCAGTTGAGTTCTTTCTTGAACTGTTTGATGGTGGTGCCCTCATCGATGGTGAGAAGTTCGGTCTTGGCGATGTCGGCGAAGTCCTCGAACACATCCAGGCCCACCTGCGTGGACAATACCGTGTGGTGCGCGGCTCCGGCGGTGAGCCACGCGGCCGCCGAAGTGGCGAAGTTGGGCTTGGGTTCCCAGAGCGCGCGCGCCACCGGGAGGTTGGGGAGCGGCTGGTCAAGGTCGACGACGTCCACCACGTTCGCGACCAAACGGAACCGGTCGCGCATATCGGACAGAGCGACGACGACGCCGGGGCCAGCGTCCGTATCGAACACCATGCGGACAGGGTCTTCCTTGCCGCCGATGCCGAGCGGGTGGATCTCGACGCGCGGCTTTTTGGCGGTCAGCGAGGGGCAGACCTCGAGCATGTGGGCGCCCAGGATCTTCTCGCTTCCCGGTTCCAGATGGTACGTGTAGTCCTCCATGAGCGAGGCACCGCCGGGCAGGTCCCCGCCCATGACTTTGGCCGCGCGAACCAGGATGGCGGTCTTCCAGTCGCCTTCCGCGCCGAAGCCGTAACCATCGGCCATGAGGCGCTGGACAGCCATGCCGGGGAGCTGGCGCAGCTCGCCGAGATCCTCGAAGGACGTGGTGAACGCTGCGGAACCGTTGGCCTCCAGGAAACTGCGCAGGCCCAGCTCGATCTTGGCGCTGTACCGCAATGATTCGTGGCGTGCGCCGCCCTTCTTTAGTTCGTCGGCCACCTCGTAAAGGCGCTCGTACTCGGCAACCAAGGCGTCGACGTCGGACTCTTTCGCGGTGTGGACCGCCTCGGCGAGCTCGTTGACGGACCAGGTGTTTACCGAGACGCCGAAGCGCAGCTCAGCCTCGGTCTTGTCGCCTTCGGTGACGGCGACATTGCGCATGTTGTCGCCAAAACGGGTCAACTTCAGCGTGCGGACGGTGGCCCAGCCCGCTGAGGCGCGCTGCCACGCGCCCACTTGACGGGCGACCTCGGGATTGCTGACATGCCCGACGACGGTCTTCCGCGGCACGCCGAGACGCGACTGGATGTAGCCGAATTCCCGGTCGCCGTGGGCTGCCTGGTTGAGGTTCATGAAATCGAAATCGATGTCCGCCCACGGCAGGTCCCGGTTGGCTTGGGTGTGCAGGTGCAGCAGTGGCTTGCGGAGCAGGTCGAGGCCCTGGATCCACATTTTGGCGGGGCTGAAGGTGTGCATCCACGCGGTCACGCCGATCACGGAGTCGTCGGCGTTGGCTTCAAGAGCTGTGCGGCGGATGGCGTCGGAATCGGTGAGCACCGGCTTCCACACGAGCTTGACCGGAACATCGCTGGTGGCGTTGAGCGCGGTGGCGATCTCCTGCGACTGTGCGGCCACCTGCTTGAGGACGTCCTCGCCGTAGAGATGCTGGCTGCCGGTGAGGAACCAGACCTCGTACTGCTCCAGGGAGGTGTTGTTGGCGTTGGGCATGTGGTGCTCCTGACGGTGTTCTTGGGGCCGGATCAACGGCCGTAAACGTTCTGGTAGCGGTCGTAGAGGGACTCGATCTTGGCTTGATCCATGGGCAGCGGCTCGCCGAGCTGGCGCGAAACATGGACGGTCCTGGCCACTTCCTCGCACATGACGGCGGCTTTGACGGCCTCGCGGGCGTCCTTGCCGATGGTGAAGGGTCCGTGGTTCTGCATCAGGACCGCGGGGGAATTGGAGTTCTTCAGCGTCTCCACAATGCCCTGGCCGATGGAGTCATCGCCGATCAGCGCGAACGGTCCCACCGGGATGGGTCCACCGAATTCGTCGCCCATCATGGTCAGTACGCACGGGATCGCCTCGCCGCGGGCAGCCCAGGCAGTGGCATAGGTGGAGTGCGTGTGCACCACGCCGCCCACCTCCGGCATGTGGCGGTAGACGTAGGCATGGGCCGCGGTGTCCGAGGACGGCGAAAAGTCCGGGTTGCCCCAGGTGATGGTTTGTCCGTCCTCAGAGTGGATGGTGGTGGCCGGGGTGCCATAGAGATCCGTGACCACCATGGCTTCGGGAGTCAGCTGGTCATAGGAGACGCCCGACGGCTTGATGACCATCAGGTCATGCCCGGGGATCCGGCCCGAAACGTTCCCGGCAGTCCACACCACCAACTCGTAGCGGGTCAGCTCGGCATGGAGCTCGCAGACTTCCTTGCGGATCCTTGCGATGGTTTCCAGCAGGGCGCTCATGCGTTGGCTCCTTCCAAGGTGTCCGCCTGGATCGCGGCCCGTTGGATCGCCTTGAGGCGGTGCATAACGTTGTTGCTCCCGCGGCCGAAGTAGTCGTGGAGGGTCCGGTATTCCTGGAAAAGGACCTCGTAAGCGGCAACGTTTTCCGGGATGGGCGTGTAAACGGCTCCGGGAGCCGCAGCCATGGACGCGGCAGCTTCCCGGATGTCCTTGTATTTCCCGGCGGCCACTGCAGCGTGAATGGCCGAGCCCAGGGCAGGGCCTTGCTCGGAGCCGATCGTGGAGAGCTGCAACCCGGTGATGTCCGCGTAGACCTGCATCAGGAACGTGTTCTTCAGTAGTCCACCGGCCACGATGAACTCCTTCACCGGCACACCCGAATCCCGGAAAGCGTCCACGATGGTCCGGGTGCCGAAGGCCGTGGCCTCCAATAGTGCCCGGTACGTGTCCTCGGGCTTCGTGGCCAAGGTCTGGCCCACAACGACACCGGAAAGTTCGTGGTCCACCAGCACTGAGCGGTTGCCTGAGTGCCAGTCCAAAGCGATGAGGCCGTGCTCGCCGATAGCTTGCTTCTCGGCGAGCTCGGTGAGGTATTCGTGGATCCCCACCCCCTTGTCCTTGGCGGCCTGGTGGTACTCCGGTGGCACTCCGTTCTTGGTGAACCAGCCGAAGATGTCGCCGACTCCGGACTGCCCGGCCTCGTATCCCCACAGCCCGTCCACGATCCCGCCCTTAACAACGCCGCACATGCCGGGGACCTCGCGGAGGACATCGCCGTTCATGACGTGGCAAGTGGACGTACCCATGATCGCGACGAGCTGGCCGGGGTCCACGGCATTGGCCGCCGGAGCGGTGACGTGGGCGTCCACGTTGCCCACCGCCACGGCGATCCCCGCCGGAAGCCCGGTCCAGGCCGCTGCCTCTTCCGTGAGGTAACCGGCGGCGTCGCCCAAACGGCCGATAGTGTGTTCCAGCTTTTCGGAAACGAAGCCCTTGAAATCAAGGTTCAACGCTGCCAGGAAGTCCGCAGACGGGTAGTTGCCGTCCTGATGGATGCCCTTGTACCCGGCGGTGCAGGCGTTGCGGACGTAGCTTCCGCAGAGCTGCCAGACGATCCAGTCGGCTGCCTCAACCCAATGCTCCATGGCGTCGTAGACTTCCGGGTCTTCCTCAAGCAGTTGCAGACCCTTGGCGAACTCCCATTCCGACGAGATCAGGCCGCCGTACCGGGGGAGCCAGGACTCGCTGCGTTCTTCGGCGAGCTGGTTAATGCGGTCCGCCTGGGGCTGCGCTGCATGGTGACGCCACAACTTGACGTAGGCGTGGGGGCGGTCCGCGAAGCGTTCGAGTTCGTTCAGCGGCGTGCCGTCTGCCGTCGTCGGAACCATGGTGCACGCGGTGAAGTCAGTGGCGATGCCCACCACGTTCTTCGGGTCGATGCCGGCGTCGGCGACGGCGGCTGGCACGGCATTGCGCAGGACGTCGCGGTAGTCGTTGGGTACTTGGAGCGCCCAGTCGGCGGGCAGCCTCTGGCCCGTGATGGGGAGGCGGTCCGAAATAACGGCGTGCGGGTACTCAAACACCCCGTTGCCGAGCTCCGCACCGTCCGAGACTCGCACCACCACAGCGCGACCGGACAATGTGCCATAGTCGACGCCGATGACGAACTGCTCGTCGAGCGGGAGGTTTTCAGAGGTATTCATGGGTCTCCATCCGGCTGGCCAGGGCCTCATTGCCGGGGGTCGGGGTGGAAAAAGCGTGGAAGGTCTGATGCAATTGTTAGCGCTAACAACGTTGATGTCAAGAGGAACCCAACTGCTGCTTACGTGGGTTAGACGGTGGCGAGGGCTGCCGTGGTGGACCTGACCACCAGGCGCGGGGTGACCGTGGCGGGGGTGCCGGTGACGCCGCCTTCCAAGCGATCCAGCAGGAGGCTGATGCAGCGCCGGCCGAGTTCCTCGAAGTCCTGGGCAACGGTGGTCAGCGGAGGGATGAAGTAAGCAGACTCGGGTTGATCGTCGAAACCCACCACGCTCACGTCCTCTGGCACACGGACTCCGGTTTCATGGAACGCCCGGAGGACGCCGAGAGCCATTTGGTCGTTGGCCGCAAAAAGGGCCGTCATGGAGCCCTCCTTGGCGATTTTCAGGCCTTCCCTGTACCCGCATTCTGCGCTCCAGTCACCCTCGATCAGGGCAGCAGGAACAAGACCGGCCTCATCCAAGGCGTCCCGCCATCCTTCAATGCGGGCCGCTGCATCAATCCAGTCAACCGGTCCGGACAAGTGCCCAATCCGCGTGTGGCCAAGCTCCAGGAGATGTTGCACGGCCAGCCGTGCTCCCTGCCGCTGGTCCACGGCGGTGCCGCTGAGGCGTTCATCACCGATGGATCCCACAGCCACCAATGGTACGTGCGCCGTGATGCCCCGGAGGACCTCGAACGTACCTGGATGCGGGACGATCACCACGATTCCATCTACGCCTTGGTCCATGAAATGGGCGATGGCGTCCTTGATGGTCTCGGGAGTGACCTCCCGCAGCCCCGCGATGCTGACAAAGTATCCCGCGTCCCTTGCAGCCTGTTGGACTCCGAGGACGGTGTGCGACGGCCCGTATTCAGCCACTTCGCTTCCGAGGACGCCGATGGTCTGGGAACGCCGCGTCACCAGGCTGCGCGCCGCGGTGTTGCGACGATAGCCAAGCTTGTTGATTGCCTGTTCAACGCGCTCGCGGGTCTTGGTGCTCACATTGGGGTGATTGTTCAGCACGCGGGAAACGGTCTGGTGGGAAACACCTGCCACGCGGGCAACGTCCTCCATGACGGGAGGGCGGATTTGTGCGGATTGTTCAGTGCTCACCCTGTCACGATAGAGCACCTGTGGCGGAGATCAGCCCATGGCCACCTTGGCGGCGTGCTGGCGGTATCGCGTGAGGAACTCGGGAGCTTCTGTGGAGTCGACGGCAGTCACGTCCACGCCTTCCAGCGGCCAGGAAGGCAGCTGGCCGGTAAGGATGCCTGCTGCTTGGCGTGCGGCGCCGTCGGCTACGTATTCGCCAGGCGCCGGCACGAACACCGGCAGCCCGAAAGCAGTCGCCGCCACCTGCTGCACAGCCGTTGACTGGGCACCGCCGCCCACCAGGATGATTCGTTGGGCCTCGACTCCCTGCGCTTGCAACGCCGCCAGGCCATCGGCCAATGAACACAGCACGCCCTCGATCGCGGCCCTGGCCAGGTTTGCGGGGGTGTAGTTCGAAACGGTGAGGCCGTGGAGTGAACCAGTGGCCTCGGGAAGGTTGGGTGTTCGTTCACCTTCAAAGTACGGGACCAAGGTCAAACCGCCTGCACCCTGGGGAGCAGAGAGTGCCAGTTCACCGAGCTCCATCAGGGTCACGCCCAGCAACGCAGCAGTGGCGTCGAAGATCCGGGTTGCATTGAGCGTGCAGGCGAGCGGAAGGAAGTTGCCTGTAGCATCCGCAAACCCTGCCACCAGGCCGCTGGCATCCCGGGCCGGAACATCGGACACCGCGAACACGGTCCCTGATGTCCCGATTGAGATAACGACATCCCCGACGGCGGCGCTGACGCCCAGGCCCGCAGCTGCGTTGTCGCCGGCACCAGGCCCGATCAAAGCGCCGGAGGGCGTCTTGCCCGCAGCTTCCAGGGGTCCGACGACGACGGGCAGCACCGGGACATGCCCCAGGGTACGTTCCAGGACTTCGGGAAGGTATTCGCCGGAATGGGCGGCGTAGTAGCCCGTGCCGGAGGCATCGGACCGGTCCGTGCGAAGGAGTTCCAGCGAGGATGGTCCTGTTCCCGGCCCGTAACCGGCCAAGCGCCAGGACAGCCAGTCGTGTGGGAGGCATACGGCAGCCGTGCGTTCGGCATTCGCGGGCTCGTTTAGCGCAAGCCAACGGAGCTTGGTGGCGGTCAGCGATGCAACCGGAACGGTCCCCGTGCTGGACGCCCAGTATTCAGCACCAGCGGAAGCATCTCCCTCGCCTGCATCCAGGATCAGTGCTTCGGCGTCAGGTGCGGAACGGGTGTCATTCCACAACAAGGCAGGGCGCACCACATCGCCGGATTCATCGAGGCACACCATGCCGTGCTGCTGGCCTCCCACCGAGACAGCTTCGACGTCCTCCAAGCCGCCGGCCTGCGCAATTGCTTCCTGGAGGGCGGCCCACCAATGATCAGGGTGAACCTCCGTACCTTCAGGATGGGAGGCCCGGCCTTGGCGCACCAAAGCGCCAGTTGTTGAGTCCCGGATGACCACTTTGCAGGACTGGGTGGAGCTATCGATCCCGGCTACGAGAGGCATGCTTTTGTTCCTTTGGCGGTCCGCCGCCGGACCTGGCAAGAGACAGGTCCGGCGGCGGGAGTGCTGGTGGCGGTGAGGGGTTTAGCGGGCGCCGAGCAGGTGCTCGATGGCCAGCTGGTTGAGGCGGACGAAAGCGAACGAGCGCTCGGCGGTCTTGTCGGCGTCGAACGTTTCGAAGGCGCTGGCGTCAGCCAGCAGCTCGGCGGTGGTTTCGCCGGCGTTCAACGTGGGCTGGCCCAGCTCGAAGACACCCGACGTGGCAAGGGCTTCCTGGACTTCGGGATCCGCGCGGAAAGCAAGGGCGCGTTCCTTCAGCAGCAGGTACATCGACATGTTGGACTTGGCCGATTCCCAGACGCCGTCGTAACCATCGGTGCGGGACGGCTTGTAGTCGAAGTGTCGCGGGCCGTCATACTTCGGTCCGCCATTGGGGAAGCCGTTCTCCAGGAGGTCCACGGTGAAGAACGCGCTGGTGAGGTCGCCGTGGCCGAAGACGAGGTCTTGGTCGTACTTGATGCCGCGCTGGCCGTTGAGGTCAATGTGGAAGAGCTTGCCGGCCCAGAGTGCCTGGGCGATGCCGTGGGTGAAGTTCAGGCCCGCCATCTGCTCGTGGCCTGTCTCCGGGTTGAGGCCTACGATGTCGCCGTGTTCCAGCTGGGCGATGAAAGCCAGGCCGTGTCCAACGGTCGGCAGGAAAATATCGCCGCGGGGTTCGTTCGGCTTGGGTTCCAGGGCGATCCGCAGACCGTAACCCTTTTCCTTGATGTAGCCGGCGGCGGTGTCCACGCCTTCCTTCATGCGGTCCAGGGCTGCGGAGAGATCCTTGGAGCCATCATATTCGCTGCCTTCACGGCCGCCCCAAATGACGAAGGTCTCTGCACCAAGCTCGGCGGCGAGATCGATGTTCCGGAGGATCTTGCTCAAGGCAAAGCGGCGCACGGAACGGTCATTCGAGGTGAATCCGCCGTCCTTGAACACGGGGTGGCTGAACAGGTTGGTGGTGACCATGGGCACCTTGAGGCCGGTCTCCGCCAGTGCGCCCTTGAAGTTCTTCAGGATGAGGTCGCGCTCTGAAGCGGTGGCGTCAAAGGGAACCAGGTCATTGTCGTGGAAAGTGATGCCGTAGGCGCCCAGGTCGCTGAGCTTGTGGACAGCTTCCACCGGGTCCAGCGCAGGGCGGGTGGCCACGCCGAACGGGTCGGCGCCGGTCCAACCGACAGTCCAGAGGCCAAAGGTGAATCGGTCCTGCGGGGTAGGCTGCGTGGTCATTATTTGCTCCTTTGCAAAGCACTGGGGAGGGCGTGGAAAGCGAGCTCTCCAATTAGTTTTCAATCTGAACTATATGGGGGATGATGGATCATGGTCAATGGAAGTCGGCAAGAAATATTCGAAACCTGCCAGGAGGTCCACTCCCGTGAATGAGCCAGCCGCGCCCGGACGGGTGGGTGATGTCCGCCGTCGAAATCTTTCGCTGGTATTGGACTCCATAGCCCGCACCGGAGATGCCAAGCCGAGCCGCGCCCAACTGGCAGCCGGCACCGGACTCACCAAGGCGGCAGTTTCCAGCCTCGTCGCGGACCTTGTGGAGTCCGGGCTCGTCTCCGAAGTGGGCCTCTACCGCGACGGCGAGCGGGGACGGCCCGGCCAGGGCCTCGAGCTCAGCGCCCGCCGCGGGGTGGTAGGCATGGAAATCAACGTGGACTACTTGGCCGTGGGCTTGGTGGACCTTGGGGGTAGTCTGCGGTTCCGCTCCACGGTGGAGTCGCGCAACAGGGGACTGGCTCCGAATGTAGTCATGGAGCGGCTGGGGAACCTGACTGCAGAAGCAAGGGCAGCGGCCGCCGCTGACGGCATCGCCATCATGGGCGGGGGGCTGGCCGTCCCCGGCCTGGTGGATGAGCAGCGCAACGTTGTATTGTCCGCTCCCAACCTTCATTGGGAACGCGAGCAATTGAATCCGAGGTCGTTGCTGGAAGATGCCCCGCTGGGTGTCAGGCTCTCCAACGAGGCCAACAGCGCCGCCCTGGGGGAGCTTTGGTATGGCGACGGCCAGCCGGACTTCCTCTATGTCTCAGGCGAAGTCGGCGTAGGTGGCGGTGTGGTCATCGGCTCGGAGTTGTACCTTGGGCCGGGTGGTTCCGCGGGGGAGCTTGGCCACATAGTGGTGCATCCGGAGGGCCCTTCCTGCTCGTGCGGAGGTGCCGGTTGCCTGGAAACGTTCGCCGGCCAGGAAGCAATCTTCCAAGCGGCCAGGATCCCGGAAGGTTCCCTTAGCGAACGGACGGAGCTGCTGCTGACGGCCCTGGCCGCCGCTGAGCCGCAGGCCACCCAGGCAGTCCACGACGCCGGACGGTACTTGGGTGTCGCGCTCGCCTCTTCCGCGCGGCTGATGGACATCGAAACCGTTGTACTTGGCGGGCATTTCGCCGTGTTGAACGAGTGGTTGAGGCCGGCCCTGCTAGCCAGCCTGGAACGTTACGCACCCGGGCTTTTGGATCCGACGCATCTCACGGTGTCACACCTGGGGCACTCCGGGACCCTGCTGGGCGCAGCCGGCCAAGTCATCCGGTCCGTCATTGAGTCCCCGTTCGAGTTTCTGTTGGCCAGCAAGCTCGCGTAGCGCAAGACAGGCAGCACGCACCTTCCGGGCAGGCCCCGACCATGCAATCGTTGGTTCATGCAGACGGTGTATGAGGCCGCGGGCGGTCCGGAATTCTTCCTCGCCCTGGCAACGGCGTGGCATGCCAGGGTGGTTGAGGACGAAGTAGTGGGGCACGCCTTCCGGCATGGCGTTCATCCGGAACACATCCAGCGACTGGCCGCCTACTGGGGCGAGGCCCTGGGCGGACCGCCGCTGTACACCGAAACATACGGCGACGAGACGTCAGTGGTTCGAATGCACAGCGGAAACGGATCCCACCAAGAGATGGACCGCCGGGCCATTGAGTGTTTCGACCAGGCGCTCGCGGACGTCGGCCTGATGGACGTCCGCCTCCGCGGGGTCCTGCACTATTACTTTGCCTGGGCCACTACCAACACGATGGCCCGCTACGAACGTTCAGCAGAGGATGTCCCGGCCGGGCTGCTGATTCCCCAGTGGTCCTGGGACGGATTGGACGCCGGCTGAGGGATCAGGCTTCTGCCGGGAAGCCCTGGTCGGCGTCGTCCCACCAGCCCTCCCAAGCGCTGGAGGTCAGGCGTTCCGTAGTGAAGACAGGTGCGGGCTGGCTGGTGGAATCGCCGGACGGACCGCTCTGGCCGCCGCTGCCGTCGAGGAAAAAGTTCAGGGTCTTCAAGAGCATCATGGTGGTGTCCTTTCAGTGGTTTCGTGGACGTCTTTGTCCAGGTAAAACCAATGTAGGTGGCCATTGTTTCCTCGCGTCGACGCAATGTTTCAGCTGTGTAGCACTTATCTCACCTGCGTCTCCGACGATTTGTAGTGGACACAAGGCGCTCGACGGCGGCACTTGCCCGGGGGTCGTCGTCGAGCCTTTTGTGGTTGGCCGGGCAAGGTGTGCTGTCGCCACCTTCTTTGAAT
>NZ_JBHUCD010000002.1:0-412710 GCF_042786555.1 Paenarthrobacter sp. NPDC056912 | reverse complement strand
CCAAGGCGCTCGACGGCGGCACTTGCCCGGGGGTCGTCGTCGAGCCTTTTGTGGTTGGCCGGGCAAGGTGTGCTGTCGCCACCTTCTTTGAAACTCAAAGCCCCTGCGACACACGCGAGGTGCGGCGTGTCCGCTGGATGCTGAAGTCAAAGTGGGTGGTGGCGGCACGCCCCACAGGTGCCAGCCACACAAAAGGGCTCGACGGCGACACTTGCCCGGGGGTCGTCGTCGAGCCTTTTGTGGTTGGCCGGGCAAGGTGTGCTGTCGCCACCTTCTTTGAAGCCCAAATCCCTGCGACACACGCGAGGTGCGGCGTGTCCGCTGGATGCTGAAGTCAAAGTGGGTGGTGGCGGCACGCCCCACAGGTGCCAGCCACACAAGGCGCTCGACGGCGACACTTGCCCGGGGGGTCGTCGTCGAGCCTTTTGTGGTTGGCCGGGCAGCTGTGCTGTCGCCACCTTCTTTGAAGCCCAATGCCCTGCGACACACGCGAGGTGCGGCGTGTCCGCTGGATGCTGAAGTCAAAGTGGGTGGTGGCGGCACGCCCCACAGGTGCCAGCCACACAAAAGCGGGCCCCTGCCGTGACCTTGGCAGGGACCCGCTGACTTTGGAGTGATCCTCCCGCGGGGGCTTAGGGCATCTCGCGGGAGGATCACATTGTTACGCGAACGGGAGGACGAGCTCCGCGTAGCGCTGCTTCATGGTTTCCAGGACGGTATCGCCGTCGGCGTCCCAGATTTCCTGGTTGAAGATCTCAACTTCGATGTCGCCCTTGTAGCCGGCGTCCCTGACCCAGGTGCCGATGGTCGCGAAGTCGATGACGCCGTCGCCCATCATGCCGCGGGACAACAGCGCGTCCGCAGCGATCGGGAGGTTGAAGTCGCACACCTGGTAGGAGGCAATGCGGTTCTCGCGTCCGGCACGTTCGATCTGCGCCTTCAGCTCCGGGTCCCACCACACGTGGAAGGTGTCGACGGCGACGCCGACGGCCTTCGCGTCGTACGGCGCGGCGAGATCCAATGCCTGGCCAAGGGTGGAGATGAGTGCACGGTCAGCCGCGTACATCGGGTGCAGGGGTTCCAGCACCAAACGGACGCCGTTTTCGGAGGCGAACGGCACAAGTTCCTCAAGCCGGTCGGCGACGCGCTGGCGGGCAGCGACGACGTCCTTCTCACCGGGAGCGAGCCCGCCGACCACCAGGAACAACTCCTGCGTGTCCAGGGCAACTGCTTCGCGGACAGCCTCGAAGTTGTCCGCCAGTGCGGCCGCCTGCCCCTCAGCATCGGCTGCGGTCAGGAATCCGCCGCGGCACAACGAGGATACGCGGAGGCCGGCGTCCTTGATGAGCTTGGCTGCCTTGTCCAAGCCGGCCTCAGCCACGCGGTCACGCCACGGGCCGATCGCGGGGATGCCGGCGCGGGCGCAACCGTCCACGGCTTCGGCCAGGGTCCACTTCTTGGTGGTGGCGCTGTTCAGCGAGAGTCGCGAGAAATCCGTGCTCATGCGCCCACCCCGTTGATCCGGAGGAAGTCTGACATGCGGAACGCAGCCAGCGAAGGATCCTTCAGCAAACCGGCCTGGTCGGCCAGTTCGAAGGTCTTGGCCAGGTGCAGGACCGAACGGCCCGAGTGCAGGCCGCCCACCATTTGGAAACCGGGCTGCTTGCCGTTGAGCCAGGACATGAACGCGATGCCGGTCTTGTAGTAGAACGTGGGGGCGCTGAAGATGTGCTTTCCGAGCTCGCGGGTGGAGTCCAGGATGGCGCGCCCTTCAGCACCTTGGCCGGCGTCGTACTTCTGCAAGGCAACCGAAGCGGCAGGGTAGATGGCGGCGAAGATGCCCAGCAGGGCGTCCGAATGGTGCGTTTCGTCGCCGTCGATCAGTTCCGGGTAGTTGAAGTCGTCGCCGGTGTACAAGCGCACACCGGAAGGCAGTGCAGCGCGGAGGGCGACTTCATGGGAAGCATCCAGCAGCGACACCTTGACGCCGTCAACCTTGTCCGAGTGCTCGCGGATCAGGCTGAGGAACGTTTCGGTGGCAACAGAGACGTCGTCGGAGCCCCAGTAGCCGGCCAGGGCGGGATCGAACATAGTGCCGAGCCAGTGCAGGATGACCGGCTGATCGACTTCCTGGAGCAGTGTCGAGTAGACGTGCAGGTAGTCGTCGGCGCCGTTCGCAACCTTGGCCAGCGCACGGGACGCCATGAGGATGACCTTGGGGCCAGCTTCACTGACGACCGCGATCTGCTCGCGGTAGGCGTCGATGACGGCCTGGATGCCGGCAGCGCCCTCGGGAAGTGCAGCGATGTCCAGCTGGTCCGTTCCCGCGCCGCAGGAAACGAGGTCGCGGACCGACTTGCCGGCCGTTGCCGCGTTGCTGCCAGCCACCACGGAGGCGGCCTCGGCACCAGTGCGCTTGATGAGCTGCTGGGTCGCGGCCCAGTCCAAGCCCATGCCACGCTGAGCTGTATCCATGGCGTCAGCCACACCCAAGCCGTAGGACCACAGTTCGTGCCGGTAGGCCAGGGTGGCGTCCCAGTCGAGCTGCGCCGGAGCGCCGGGGGTGTTGTCCGCAGCCACCTCGGGGATGACGTGCGCAGCGGCGTAGGCGCGGCGGGCAGTCAGCGGGGCTGTTGGCTTGACCCACGCAGTGGCGGGCTGAAGGCGGTACTCGCGGGTGCCGGCGTGTTCTGTAGGAAGAATCAGTGACGTCATTAGAGGGTGATCTCCGGGATGTCGATGGTGCGGCGCTCAGCCGAGGACTGCAGGCCAAGCTCGGCCAGCTGTACCCCGCGGGCGGCGGAAAGCAGGCCGAAGCGGTGCTCGCGGCCGGCGACGACGTCGCGCAGGAATTCTTCCCACTGCAGCTTGAAACCGTTGTCCAGTTCGGCGTTGGCGGGGACTTCCTGCCACTGGCTGCGGAAGGACTCGGTGACGGGCAGGTCCGGGTTCCAGACGGGCTTGGGGGTGTGGGCGCGCTGCTGCGCAACGCACTTGTTCAAACCGGCGACGGCGGAACCGTGCGTGCCGTCGATCTGGAACTCAACGAGTTCGTCGCGGTAGACGCGAACGGCCCAGGAGGAGTTGATCTGGCCGATGACGTCGTCGCCGCCCGGGGTAACGAGTTCGAAGATGCCGTAGGAGGCGTCGTCAGCGGTTGCCTTGTATTCCTTGCCGGCTTCGTCCCAACGTGCGGGGATGTGCGTGGCGGTCTTGGCGTTGACGCTCTTGACCTTGCCGATGATGCCTTCAAGGACGTAGTTCCAGTGGCAGAACATATCGGTGGTCATTCCGCCGCCGTCTTCCTTGCGGTAGTTCCAGGACGGGCGCTGTGCAGCCTGGACGTCGCCTTCGAAGACCCAGTAGCCGAATTCGCCACGGATGGAGAGGATGCGGCCGAAGAAGCCTTCGTCCACCAGGCGGCGGAGCTTGACCAGGCCGGGGAGGTACAGCTTGTCGTGCACGACGCCAGCGGTGACGCCGGACTCCTTGCCGATCTGGGCGAGCTCGATTGCTTCTTCCAGGGTTTCGGCCGTGGGCTTCTCGGTGAAGATGTGCTTACCGGCGCGCATTGCCTTTTTCAGGGTGGCGGCGCGGAGGCTGGTCATGGAAGCGTCAAAGACGATGTCCACGGTGGGGTCGGCGATGACCGCGTCCAGGTCGGTGGACCATTCGGAGACCTTGTGGAGTTCGGCAAGCTCGCGGATCTTGGCTTCGTTGCGGCCAACCAGGATCGGTTCAACCTGGACCTTGGTGCCGTCTTCAAGGGTGAAGCCGCCAGCGTCGCGGATGGGGAGGATGGACCGCAGCAGGTGCTGGCGGTAACCCATACGGCCGGTGATGCCGTTCATGGCGATGCGGATCGTCTTTGTTTCGAAGCCCATGTTTTCTCCAGTGCCTTGTGTGCCGGTCGATGACGCCGGTGCTTGCTGATTTCATGTGGGAAAGCGCATTCCCGCTGCAATCGATCATGCACTATGACGCGCCGGGTTGGCAAGCGCTTTCCTGAAACTTGTGGAAGACTGCCATAATTTCCTTAGCGCCAGTCCCGACGCTTCCAGAAAAGGAGGGCCCCGTGGCCGCCAGCACGCTCAGTGAAGTTGCCCGTTTGGCCGGGGTCTCCCTGGCCACGGCGTCCCGAGTCCTGAACGGCTCATCCCGGAAGCCGGCCGAGGACATTGCGGAACGCGTCCGGGAGGCCGCCGACAAGCTCGGCTATGTTCCCAACGCGCAGGCGCAGGCGCTCGCGAAGTCCAGCTCGGGCTTGATCGGCTTGATCGTCCATGACATCGCTGACCCCTACTTCTCCGCCATCGCCCGCGGTGTCCAGGAAGCGGCCCGCCAGCAGAACCGCATGGTGTTGCTGGCCAGCACTTCCGGTGCGCCGCACGATGAGCGCGAGGCTGTGGCAGCGTTCGCGGCACGCCGCGCTGATTCAATAGTGATCGCGGGTTCGCGTTCGGCGCGTACCGAGGACCGGCAGGGCAACACCGAGCTCGCTGCAGAATTGGACCGCTATTGCCGCAACGGCGGGCATGTTGGAGTGGTCGGCCACCCGATTGTGGACGCCTCCACCACGGACGGCTACCAGGTGGTCAAGGTTCCCAATGAGGAACTCGCGGCTGGATTGGCTGCGGAATTGGCGGCGGCGCACCACGAAGCTTTCCTGATCGTGGCGGGCCCGGAAGGCCTGTTCACCTCGGATGACCGCGTCCGCGGTTTCCAGCGCGGACTGGCCGACGCCGGCCGCCCCGCAGCCGAAGTCATCAGCACCGGATTCAACCGGGCGGGCGGGTACGAGGCCGGACTTGCACTCGCGGACCGGATCAAGGCTTCCGCGGAGCGGCTCTGTATTTTCGCTGTCAACGACGTCATGGCCATTGGCGTGACGGCCGCACTGCGGTCCCAGGGCGTGTGGATTCCCCGGGATGCCACCATTGCAGGCTTTGACGACATTGAGACCCTCCGCGACTTCAGGCCTGCCCTGTCCACGGTGCACCTGCCGCTGGAAGACATCGGCCGGCTGGCTGCCGGGGATCCGGACACGCCTCCCGTCAGTGGCGCGGTCAGGCTCCGCCGCAGCACGGAACTGCCCGCTGGCTAGTCCTCGCCGAGGGTGATGGTGTGCAGGAACTCGGCGTCGTTGATTACGTTGCCTGGAAGGTCGTCCTCCACAAACTCCAGCATGATGTCCATATCCTTGCCGTTGCCGCGCAGGATGTCGGAGACGGATTGCCATAGCAGCTTCCGGTTCCGCAAAGGAAAGCGCTCGGCTTCCGGTCCCCAGGAGAAGCAATGCACGCCCACGACGTGCGGCAGGACTTCGTGCAGCGATTCGATCGCCTGCTGGTCGGAAAGTCCGACGGCGGGCTGCCAGTAAGTGCCGACGTTGGAGTGGCCCACGCGGCGCAGGAGCTCCAAGGTTGTTGCGGGGGAGTCCGTGAGGGTGTTGCCGTGATATTCGAAAGCGATGGCGATTCCCCGCTCGGCCGCGAGGTCCGCAATCCGCTGCGTGTCCTTGACTACGGCATCCCAATGGTCCTGGTCGGCCGCTGCGGAACCCAGTTCCCCGGCCCACACCCGGATCCTCGGAGCGCCTAGGTCGGTGGCGAGGTCCAGTGCTCGGCCGAAGTCTCCAAACGCGCCGCATCGGTAGTACGAACCAAGCGACAAGACGGTGAGTCCAGCGGCTTCTGTGGCTTCCTTGGCGTGGGCTGCGGATGCTGCATCACTGACATGGACGTCGGTACCCCACTCGATGCCGGCAAGGCCCGCCTCAGAGGAAATCCGGACAACATCGCCAATCCCGCTGGAGCGGAGGGTGACGGAGCAAATTCCAGGCGTGAGGTCAGCCAATGTGGTGAGGTCGATCATGCTTTACAGACTACCGGGAATGCGCTTACCCAGATAGGGGGTATCGCCTGTTGAACAAGCCCTCGCACTGGGTGGGCGTACTACTGCACCGAGTCAGGCCTCGGAAGAGCTGATTATCGAGTGTGTCGTGCCGCGCTTCCGAACCTCGCGCAGCACTATCTGCTCGGGGCAGACGGTGGAGAGGAAGTCGCCGACTGAAAGGGCGAGGCGCTCACCTGCAAGTGAGTACAAGATGCGATTTGCGTCGCGGCGTTCCGTGACCAGGCCGGCCTGGCGCAACACGCTCAAGTGGCGCGAAATGGTGGGGCCCGTGGCGTTGAACCTCGAAGCGATCTCGCCGGCGGCCAGCTCACCGTCCTTCAGGTCCTGCAGAATCTGCCGCCTCGTAGGGTGCGCGAGTGCGGCAAAGATGTCTGATGCTGTATCTGCCATGTTTGCAATATAGCACAATTGCTATATACAGTTTAGCTTCATTGCTAATAAGCGAAGGAGCAAGATAATGCGTGTAGCTATCACCGGCGGTGCAGGCTTTGTGGGACGTCACCTCGCAGAGCGGCTCAGCAGCGAGGACACTGTCATCATCTCCAGGCGGACGGGAGTGCCGATCAACGATGAGGATGCCCTAGCGGCCGCATTCGCTGGCTGCGACGTGGTGGCTCATTGTGCCGGGATTAATCGGGAGATCGGTGATCAGACCTTCGAACGTGTACATGTCGACGGCACCCGCGCTGTCATAGAGGCGGCCCGAAGGGCGGGCGTCCAGCGGATCGTCATGTTGAGCTTCCTCAGGGCAAGGCCGGACTGCGGTTCGGCCTATCACGAGACCAAATGGGCTGCTGAGGAACTCTTGCGTCAGTCCGGCATCGCCCACACGATCCTCAAGGCGGGGATGATCTACGGTCCGGGCGACCATATGGTGGACCACGTGACCCGCGCGGTGCGAACTTTTCCGATTTTCGCGACGGTCGGATTTCGGGAACGGACGGTCCGTCCGGTCCCGGTCGAGGAGGCCGTCCATGCGTTGCTTGGGGCCCTTGAGGGTCGCGTTCCCGGGTCGACAGTCGCCTTGGTCGGAGCCGAAGAGCTTGAGCTCGGAGTGGCTGTCCGCAGGATCGCCCATGTGGCAGATGGGAAGCCTCTGTATTTTCGCGCCCCGGTGTGGGCCATTCGGGCGTTGGCGCAGCTGACGGAGTGGACGATGGTAGTGCCGCTCGTCGCGAAAGCTCAAGCACAGATGCTCGCTGAGGGGGTTAGTGAGCCTGAGCCGTTTGCGCCTGGGCTTCCCGAAGGACTCCGTCCGGTGCTTGCTTTCGATGATGAACGCATCCGGGCTGCTCTACCCGATGGGCGTTTCGTCCTCGAGGACCTCCGGGTTGTCGGGTGGTGGACCAGTCGGCGTCGCCACAATGAGTCGGGCGGGCCCAGCCACTAAGTCGACTTGCTCAGCGTCCTGCCCATGATGGCCTGGGTCAGGGCATCGATGACCTCGGCGTTGGCCAGGGGATTGCGGATGAGGGTGAAATCGACGTCTCCCACCGGCGGCAGCCCGAACCTCTGGGTGATGACCTTCAGGTCCTCGGGAACCAGCGACGCCGGCATCACGGCTACGCCGATGCCCGCCCGGACCGCGGCGAGCACCCCGCTGATCTGTTTGGTGCTGCACGTGATCCGCCAGGTCCGACCCTCGGCTTCCAAAGCGTCGATGGCCAGTTTCCGGCTGAGGCTGGGCGCCGGGTAGGCAATGAGCGGAACGGGTGCCCCGGGCTCCAGTACCGTTTGCTCCACGCCGACCCAAGCGAAGTTGTCGTGCCGGACCACGGTTCCTTCCTTTGCTCCCGCCACCCATTTCACGAACACCAGGTCCAGTTGTCCCGCGTTGAGTCGCTTGTACAACTGGTCGCTTTGGCTGACCGTGAGCTCCAGGTTGATCTGCGGATACAGCTGGCGGAATTCGCGCAGGATCCGGGGCAACCCCGTGATGGCGAGATCGTCCGCCGTGCCAAACCTAAGGCGGCCCCGCATGGCGGAACCGGAGAAATAGCGGGCGGCGGAGTCATGGGCGGCCAGGATGTTCCGTGCAAAACCGGCCATCGCGTCTCCATTATCGGTCAGCCGCACTTCGCGGGTATCGCGCGCCACGAGGACCCTCTTTGCCGCGGCCTCCAGCTTGCGGACGTGCTGGCTGACGGTGGGCTGCGCGAGTCCAAGACGTTCCGCGGCCTTGGTGAAACTCAGGGTTTCCGCGACGGCCAGGAACGAGCGGAGCTGGACAGGTTCGAACACGGAACTCCTCAAAGCGCTGGGCGGCGTGGTCCAAAGTACTGCGCCGATTCAGGAAGGTCATTGCATTCCGCAATGCTAGTTATAGACGCAATACGCTTCCATAATTGCTGCTGGCAACCATAGCGTTAAACGTATCCCACCGAAACTCTCGATCCGAGGACTACTTTTGGCACCCCCACCGCCTTCAGCGGCAACTGTCAGCCAGCCCGTCATCGACTCCCTGTCCGCCCCCCAGGTTCCGGACACCGTCACCCAGCCACTCGCCGTCGTGAGCGAAAAGCTGCCCTGGCGGCACACGTTCATCTCATTGAAGGTCCCCAACTTCAGGATCTTCGCAATTGGTCACTTCATTGCCGTGATCGCCATCTGGATGCAGCGCATCGCGCAGGACTGGATGGTGCTCCAGCTCTCCGGGTCCGTCACCGCTGTGGGGATCACGGTTGCGCTTCAGTTCATGCCGTCCCTTTTCCTGGGTCCATGGGGCGGGATGATGGCCGACCGCTTCGCCAAGCGAAAAATCCTCATCATCTGCCAATCAGCAGCAGCCGTGCTCGCCGCGGCATTGGCCGCGCTTTCCCTGAGCCAACGCGTTGAAGTCTGGCACGTGTACGTCATCGCCCTGGTCCTGGGCTTCGTGACCGTCCTGGACCAGCCGGCCCGGCAGGTGTTCGTCAATGAGCTGGTGGGCCCCAAGTACCTTCGCAACGCCATCAGCGTGAATTCCACAACGTTCCAGCTGGGCGGCCTGATCGGGCCTGCCCTCGCGGGGTGGTTGCTCACTGCCGTGGGCGCCGGATGGGCCTTCGCCGCCAACGCTGTTGCTTGCTGCTCCACCGTTGCCATGCTGTTGATCCTCCGTAAGGACCAGCTGCACATCAGCCAGCCCACACCACGCAAGAAGGGCATGCTCCGCGAAGGCCTCCACTACGCGCTGAGCAAGCCCACCATTTACTGGCCGTGGTTGATGGCCGGATTCGTGGCCGTTTTCGCGATGAGCCTGCCCGTGCTGCTGGCCGCCTTTGCTGACCACGTGTACGACGCCGGCGCCGGAGGCTACGGCCTGCTGAACGCCATGGTTGCGCTCGGTGCACTCGCCGGAGCGGTGGCATCCACCCGCCGACGGCAACTGCGGTTGCGGTCGGTGGTTCTCTCTGCCGGGCTGTACGGCCTGATGCTCTGCCTCTCCGCCGCCATGCCGTCCATGGTGTGGTTCAGCGCCACCATGGTCCTGGCAGGGTTCTGGTGCCTGATGTTCCTCACCGCGGCCAACCAGATGGTTCAGACCAGCTCCAATTTGAGCATCCGCGGCCGGGTCATGAGCCTCTACCTGGTGGTGCTCATCGGCGGCCAGGCCATTGGTGGTCCCATGATGGGGTGGCTCGCCGAGCATCTGGGTCCGCACGTAGCACTCGCCGTCTCGGGCGGGGTTCCGGCCTTGGCAGCGGCGGTGGTGGCAGTCGTACTGGCCAGGAAGTCGTCGTTGCAGCTCAAAGTGGACCTCCGGGACCGGCGACGGGTGCTGCGGATCGTGGACCGAGCCCAGGCGGCCTAAGCAAAGGCAGGTAGCAACGCAGCTTTGGAAAAGCCGGTTAAAAAGAGAAAGCGCCCGTGGCATATGCCGCGGGCGCTTCTCTTTGGTTCCGTCAGGCTGTTGGCAGGTGCGGGTACTCCGCCGAGCGTCCTTGGAACTCCAGGATGTCCGGGTTGCGGATCACGCCGTCACGGATCTCGATGGCGCGGGAGATGGTCTCGTTGGCCTCCCACCCCTCCGGTCCGGCCACCACAGTGTCCAGGAACGGCAAGAGCGCCTCGCTGATTTCCCAGCTGGCCGAGTTCCACAGGTAGGACGGGCTGTGGTCCACGGCGTAGTAATTGACGTGGCCGCCCACGCGGAACATTGGCTCGTCGAACGTGGTGGTCCGCGCCCAACTGAACCCCATGCCCTCGTCGCAGGAGACATCCACAATCAGGCTGTCCGGCTGGAACTCCGTCAGGTCCTCCGTGCGCAGGTACGTCAGCGGCGCATTCGGGTCCTGCAGGGTGCAGTTGACCACGATGTCCGCCGCTGCCAGGAACGGGGCCAAAGGCTTGCGGCCGTTGTTTGTGATGACTTCGCTGAGGAACGGGGCCTTGCTGTCGTGGTCGAATTGCACGATCCGCACCGAATGGATCGGAGAACCGACGGCGGCGACGCCACGGTTGGTCAGTACTTGGACGTCGTGGACGCCGTGAGCGTTCAGAGCAGTCACGGCACCACGAGCGGTGGCACCGAAACCGATGACCACCGCGCTGAGCCTCCGGCCATAGTCGCCAGTAGAGCCAGTCAACGCCAAAGCGTGGAGCACGGAGCAGTACCCGGCGAGCTCGTTGTTCTTGTGGAAGACATGCAAGCCGAAGCCACCGTCGCCGGCCCAGTGGTTCATGGCCTCAAAAGCGATGAGAGTGAGCTTCTTGTCGATGGCCAGCTGGGTGATGGCCCTGTCCTGGACGCAGTGCGGCCAGCCCCAGAGTGTTTGGCCGTCGCGGAGCTCCGCCAAATCCTGGGCCTGTGGCTTGGGCAGCAGTATGACGTCGCTGTCGGCGATCAACTCCTTGCGCGTAGCCAGCCCGCCCACCATCGATTCGAGCTTGGTGTCCGGGACGCCGAAGCGTTCGCCGTAGCCGAACTCGAGGCGTAGTTGCTGGCGCACATCCGGAGCGATCCGCTCCAAATGCTGGGGGTGGATCGGCAGGCGCCGCTCGTTGGGTTTCAGCGAGGAAGCAAGGACGCCTATGCTCAGCTGGCCAGTTTGCGCGGTCACTTCTTGTTGCCGGTAGAAGGCTTTGCGGCCTCGGTGGCGGAGGACTCGGAAGCCCGCTTATCCGCACGTTTTTCCTTGATGGACTTGCTGGATTTCTTCGATGCGGTTTGGCGCGGTGATTTGTCGCCCATGATTGCTCCCTAGAGCGGAGCCGAAATGGCTCCTGACTTCTGACGATACACCTACCCGGGCGGCGCCCTTCCCACGGTCGCCAGCCGCAGAGGCGTCCCTGCAGGCCGGCGGGCCGCCCGCTGAGGTGGGTGCCGGCGTCGAGCCTTTTGGGTGGGGACAAAAAACCCCGGATCGTTTGATCCGGGGTTTTCGTTGAGCGGGCGACGGGAATCGAACCCGCGTATCGAGCTTGGGAAGCTAGCGCTCTACCATTGAGCTACGCCCGCGTTGCCAGGGAAAAATCCCTTGAGCGAGTCCTAGCTTAGCGCAGTTGCGGGGCACCTTATGACCGGCGCACCGGACGGACGATTGTCCCGAGCGCAGCGGCTACTTGAACAGCTTCATCCCGTTCCACCCGTTGCCCACCTGGCGTTGGGTTCCCCACTGGCCGGTCCCCAAGGCGTAATCGACGAGGTAGCCATCGGAGGTCTGCGCCGTGATGCTGCGCGAGCCTGGACCTGACAAGCCGAAGCTCGGAACCAGCGCCTTCATGGTGCCCCAGCCCGAGCCCACCGTGGTGGGCAGGCCCGCGAAGCCTCCCGCTGCGTTGCCCCTGTAGCTGAGGAGCTGGCCGGAGGGAGCGGTGGCCAGGATGTCGTTGGCCCCGTCAGCATCCCAGTCCGCCATGGTCAGGCCCATGCCCGCCCAGCCAGTTCCAATGTCCACCCGGTACGTCAACGCCCTGCCCGTCGTGTTGGGGTAATAGCGCAGCCCGCCGTCCGGGAAATAGCCCACGATGCCCGGGAACCCCTGCGCGTTGGACCACTTGCCGACGGTGATGGTCATGGAGTCCCAATCTCCTGTGCCCACCACGATCTGGGTGGAGAATGCGCCTCCTGGCCAACCCTTGAACAGGCCCAGGGTGCCGTTGTTCCACTGCGCCAGGATGTCGTAGACGCCGTCCGCATCCCAATCCACCACAAACGCCTGCTTCAAACCTGTCCAATTGGAGCCGATCATCACAGGGACGCCATAGCCCCCGCCGCCGTGAGCCGGATAGCGAAGGAGCCTTCCGGAGGAATCAGCAGCCACCAGGTCCGCGCCGGATTTGATGCTCGCGTAGACGGCGGGGTTTCCAGCGAAGAACTGCTCCATGGTGGGAAAACCCCGGCGCTTCATGTCCGTGGCCAAGGAAACGCCCACGTAGCGCAGGTGCCACGGCTCGTAGCTGTACCCGGTGGTGTTCGTGTAGCCGTTGGGGTAGCGGACAACGAACCCGTACTTGTGGGCATTCGCCGCCACCCAGATGCCGGCGGGCGTGTCCCCGAAGCAGGTGCTGAGCCCGCAGGAACCATTGGCATTCCCCACGTCCACGGCGAGTCCTGTCTGGTGTTCGCTGTATCCCGGCCGCGCGGAAATCGAGTCCGCATACGCCTGGCCGAAGGTATTGACGTAGTACGCATACAGCTCCTGCTGCTGGGCATAGGAGCGGTAGCCGCTCACAATCGCCAAGCCCCCTGTGCCGGCATCGGCTGCGCCCTGAAACAATCCGTTCAGCCACGCCGCGGCCTCTGCACGCAGGTACAAGCCCGAGCCGCGGGCGTTGACGAGGTCCCCGGGAACGTAGCCGGCGGGGTTCAAGGGCCGGGACTTGTTGACCAGGACGGACAAGTTTGCGGGATCGCCAACCGGGTCCACGCTTGGCAACGGGTTCGCGGTGCCGGGCACCGCGGTAGTGGCTGCTTTGTTCGGCGAGAAAGTCGCCGTTGCCGGTGCAGCCGACATGACGCCCCCAGCCACCGCCAGACTCAGCAAAGCAGCGCAAGCTGCAAGCCGTCGTCGGACATTCCTGATGGATCCCGGATGGTTGTGAACTCGCATCATGCCCCCACATTTGTTTTAGCCAGCGGCAGGCACTCTACCGGGACGGCGGCGGTCTGTCAGCCATGCACCGGAAACCTTGGCAGATAACCATTCGATCAAGGCTCGGCCCTCGTGTGTCGCGTGCGCTCGGCGCTGACTATTCTGAAGGTGTTAGCTGCAGCGTATGGGGAACTTGGCTACGACATCCGAACCGTACGCCGAAAGAGGTTTCCGTGGCATTCGCAGACTATGAAGTGGTGATCAGCAAGGACGCCATGACCGTCTACGGATTCCTGATGGACGGGCTCAACAACTCCCTCTGGCGCGCCGGGGTCCGCAGCATTTCGCTCCGGTCCGGCGTTCGCGGGCAAAAGGGTGCGCTGTACCAGCAGACAGTGTCAGGTCCTGGCGGACGTCCCATCGCAGCCGACTTCCAAATCACCGACGCCAGGCCCGGCGCAGAAGTCCGATTCGCCGTAGTGGCTGGACCTGCCCGACCCACCGGCGGCTACTATCTGAGCACCGAAGGCAACACCACGAGGCTCCGGTTCGCCCTCGAGTACCACCCCAAGGGCCTTCAGAAGCTCATGAACGGCATGATCCAGAAGACCATGGAAGGCGAAGTCGCCCAGTTGGAGCAGCTCAAAGCAGTGATCGAGTCACGCTCGGCCGCTTAGCTTGCAGCCCTGGAGTACGACGACGAACCTTGCGTGAGCGCAGCGGTTGCCACGCTACTGCGCGAGCTTGAGTCCGCCCCACCCGGTGCCGATGGTCACCGGCGTCGTAAGCCTTCCCGAGGTGAGGTCCCAATACTCCACGATGCCGTTGCGGTCCAGGCCGGCGATGCCAGTGGAACCGGGGCCCGTCACGCCGCGCAACGCGCGCAATCCGATGTAATCGGTCCAGGCGGCGCCAACCACCGGGCGTGATTCCTGCTTCGGAGTGCCCAGCCCGCTGCCCCGATAGAGCCGCAGGGTTCCGTTGGCTTCAACCGTGAGCAGGTCCTGGAACCCGTCGGCACTGTAGTCCACCATGCTGAGCCGGACTGCAGGGTTGCCTGTCCCGATGGGCGCCTGCGTGCGGATGTTCGTCAAGCCGGCGTTCTTGTACAGATACAGGTTGCCGCCCGAGTCCATGGCAACAATCTGGGGAAGCCGGTTATTGGCGCACCAGTTGCCCACAGCGATATTCAGTGTTCCCCAGCCCTGGCCCAGCGTGACGGGAGCTGTGAAACCTCCGGTCTGAAGGCCTGGGTATACCAACAGGGCGCCGTCGAGCCGTTGGGAAACCAAGTCAAACACCCCGTCTCGGTCCCAATCTGTCACGAACAGGTCCTTCAACCCCGTGAATCCAACGCCGATCCTCTTTCCCGCGCCATACCTGCCACTGCCCAAGGACGGGTAGGAAAGTACTGAACCGTCGCCGGCAATCGAAACGAGGTCGGCAGCGCTGCCAATCGAAGCGGCGCCCAGATCCACAGTGGGAGGTTGGTGTTTGTCAACAGGTTCACAGATTCCCACCGGGTCGGTTGGAGGCGTCACCGTTCCGCCGGGGCTGGTGGTGGTTCCGGCCGGCAGAGTCGTGTAGCCGAAGAAGTTCACTACGCCCCACAGCGTGTAGCGGTTGGGAGTGGTCTGCCAGTTGCCGTCAGTGTAAGTGATACCGATGCCCATGACGTTGAAACGGGGATCCCGCAACAGGGCGTCGTGGCCGGGGGAGCCCTTCCACCACTCCACCAGTTGCGCGGCGTCGCGGTCCCAGCGGACAGCGATGACCTCACCCGCGCCGTTGTTTGGGTTGAGCGCCCGTGGGTCTGTCCAGAAGTTGGCGCGGTGCTGGATCACTTCACGCGTGGCGATGTTGTTGGACCAGTCCTGGGCCAGGCTCGCCACCGTCGCGTGGTACTTGACGGCGGGAAGGCCCAGCGATGCCCGGTATTTGTTGATGGCATTAAATACGGTCAGTATCGCCGCGCTGTTGCTGTCCGGCAGGAGTGCCTGGGCGCCGTTGTCCAGGTCCGGCTCACCGCTGGGGGTCTTTCCCGGGAAGGGGGTGGTGGTTGGGGTTGGTGTTGGGGTGGGGGTCGGGCTGGCTGTGGTGGTGGGTGTGGGGGTCGGGCTGGCCGTGGTGGCGGGTGTGGGGGTCGGGCTGGGCGTAGGCACGGGGCCGACCGCCGGAGCCGTTGGCAGCGGAGTTGGCGTTGTTGCCGGGGGAGCGGGCTCCGCGGGCTGAGGGTCCGCCACAGCAGGATCGCTGGCGCCTGCGTCAGGAGTCGAGGGGTTGTCTGGCCCCCAGGAGGGGCCGATCGTGGGGACCGGTGGTGGTGTCTCGAACACAGGATCCACTGCGACGGGACCGTCGTTCGTGCCAGTGCTTGCCCCGGTCCCTGGCGTGGGCACCGTGGCGGGGTCGGATTCTTCGCTGGCCGCGGGGGTGCCCTCCAAAGGTGCCGGATCCGCCGTCGTGGTTGGTTCTGGTGCCAGCAGGGCTGACGGGACGCTTGCGGACGGAGTGGTGCCATCCGGGACGTGAGTGGTGGGCAGGAACTGGCTGGAGCCGGCAACCAGAATGGCCAGCGCTCCGGCCAGCACAATAGCGGCAGGCGCTGCCAGTTTTCTCACAATTACCCCGCGAATGCTCGTTGCCCCCACGTACGGGCGCGGCTGTACATGTCCGGGAACTATAGTCCCATGGGATGGCCTGGACAATGCATGGGGTATTTTTGATGCTGTGCTGATCTCTGACCGCGATATTCGTGCCGAAATAGACTCCCGACGGATTGTTCTTGAACCGTACGACCCCGCGATGGTGCAGCCGTCTTCCGTGGACGTGCGGATTGACCGGTTTTTCCGGCTCTTCGACAACCATAAATATGCCCACATCGATCCCGCCGAGGAACAGCCAGAGCTGACTCGACTTGTTGAGGTGGAAGGTGACGAACCCTTTATCCTGCACCCCGGTGAATTCGTGCTCGGCTCCACCTACGAAACGGTCAGCCTGGCAGACGACATCGCCGCGCGCCTCGAAGGGAAGTCGTCACTGGGCCGTCTTGGTCTGCTGACGCACTCCACGGCAGGCTTCATCGATCCGGGGTTCTCGGGCCACGTGACGCTTGAGCTTTCCAACGTCGCTACCCTGCCCATCAAGCTGTGGCCGGGGATGAAGATCGGCCAGTTGTGCTTCTTCCGCCTGACGTCAGCGGCCGAGCACCCCTACGGTTCCGGCGAATACGGTAACCGCTACCAAGGCCAGCGCGGACCTACTGCCAGCCGCAGCCACCAAAACTTCCACCGGACTGCGATCTAGCGTTCCTCCTTGCCGCGAGGGGTTAGCTCTCGGGCCATACTTTGGCGCCGAGGGGTTAGCTCTCGGCACTTTGGTGGGCTCTTTGTGCCGAGATGTCGCCCCTCGGTGCGTGCTTCTGGGGGCCACTAGTCCTCCACACTGTGGGTAACCTCACAGGCCTCCCTCTAACGTGCCAACAATGGCTGATGAGGATCACGCCGCCGCTGCCGATTGAGCTCCAAGCCCGGTCATTTACGCTCGCCGAACAGCGCGCGGCCGGTCTTCCGGACCACCGTGCATGGAACAGCGACCTCCGGATTGCGAGCAGGGGAATTCGGGTTCCGTGGGGTAGGGAGCAGGACCTCGTACACACAGCCCGGCTCCTTACGAGCATCAGTGACGGGGCTGTCTGCTGCCGTGAAACCGCAGCAATGCTGTGGGGTTGCCCTCTGCCGTGGGATGCGCAGCACGACTTCTTGGTGCACCTGACCCGGACGGACGGCACTTTCAGGCCTCAACGGAGGGGCGTCCGGGGCCACAGAATGGTCCTGGTCGAATCTGACCTCAGCTCCATTGAGGGCATTCCCGTCACCACTCCCGCCCGCACCTGGCTCGACCTCGCAGGCGTACTGCCCTTCGAAGACTTGGTCGCAGCCGCCGACCATTTCATCTGCAGCCAAACAAGAAGTTTTGGGCATAACCGGATTCCCCTCTGTTCGGCGGACGACTTGAAGACCCAAATCGATCGGCACACTGGAGCGCGTGGCATTCGGAAGGCGCGTGCTGCGCTGGAGTTAGCGCAGGTAGGGGCCGATTCCGTGCCGGAGACCAGATTGCGGCTGGCCATTGGTCGGGCTTTCCTGCCGGAACCAGTGCTCAGCTATGTCGTGTGCGACCCCTTTGGCCGCGAGCTGGCGTGGCCGGACCTCGCCTTCCCGGATTTCAAAGTTGCGGTCAATTACGACGGCGGACATCACCTTAGCGCCGCCCAGAAAGAACACGACATCAGACGCGAGGCGTTGCTCGCAGCGAATGGCTGGATCTCGGTGGTGATCACGGTCGAGCAGGTGCGCGAGCGTGGGTACGACGGAGTGGTTCGCCGCATCCGGGAGGCCCTTGTACGTGGTGGCTGGGCGCCGAGGGGTTAGCTCTCGGGGTTTTGAGGGGCTCTTTCGGGTGGGATGTCGCCCCTCGCGTGGGGGTTTGGGTTGAGATGTCGCCACTCGCGTGGGGGTGGAACGTGTGGGGCAGGAGTTCGTGGTGGGTGGGCGCCGAGGGGTTAGCTCTCGGGGTTTTGAGGGGCTCTTTCGGGCGGGATGTCGCCCCTCGCGTGGGGGTTTGGGTTGGGATGTCGCCCCTCGCGTGGGGGTTTGGGTTGGGATGTCGCCCCTCGCGTGGGGGTTTGGGTTGAGATGTCGCCCCTCGCGAGGGGGTTTGGGTTGAGATGTCGCCCCTCGGCGAAGGGACGCTTAGGCCGGGGTCCGTTCCTGCTTCCGTGGGGGAGCGCCGGGTGCCTTGCGGAAGGCTTTGACCACTGGCTCCACGAAGCGTGCGGCCAGCGGACCCAGTATGGCCATGATGAGCACATAGGCCGTGGCGAGTGCCGCGACCTCGTCCGGTACGGCTCCCGAGGCCACCGCCAACCCGGCGATGACTATGGAGAACTCACCACGGGCAATGAGTGCGGCGCCGGCACGGAAGCGACCGGGCACGGCGATGCCGGCACGTTTCGCAGCCCAGAACCCCGTGAGCATCTTGGTGGCCGTGGTCAGTGCGGCCAGGATCAGTGCCCATCCAAGGACGGGGGGAATGGACGTGGGATCGGTATTGAGTCCGAAGGCCACGAAGAAGATCGCGGCAAAGAGATCCCGCAGCGGCTCAAGGATGCGCGTCGCATTGTGGGCCGTGGCGCCCGAGATGGCAATGCCCAGCATGAAGGCACCTACGGCGGCGGAAACCTGAAGGGCCGAGGCAATGCCGGCTACCAGGAGAGCCAGCCCGAGGACGTTCAGCAAGAACACCTCGGAGTTCTCGCTGTGGACCGCTTGGGATACCCGGTGACCGTGCTTGAGGGCTATCAGCAGCACCACGGTGACTACGGCAAGGGCGATGCCCACAGTCTGCAATCCGCCCAGGAAGCCGACGCCGGCCAGGATGGCGGTGAGGATCGGCAGGTAGATGGCCATGGCCAGGTCTTCAAAGACGAGGATGGACAACACCACGGGAGTTTCACGGTTACCGATCCGGCCGAGGTCGGTGATCACCTTGGCGGCGATTCCTGACGACGAGATATAGGTAACGCCACCCATCACGATGGCGCCCACGAGGCCCCAGCCCAACAGGACTGCTATTCCGGCTCCCGGCAGGAAGTTGAGGACAAAGTCCAGAACGCCTGCCTGCCAGGACCGTCTAAGCCCGGTAACGAGTTCAGACGCCGTATATTCCAGTCCGAGCATAAGCAGGAGCAGGATGACGCCGATTTCGCCCGAGAGGTGGGCGAACTCATGCATGCCGTCCAGTTTGACGAACCCGCCCGCGCCGAAGGCCAAGCCACCCACCAGATACAGCGGGATAGGGGACATGCCGATTCGGCCCGCTAACCGAGCCAGGAGACCGAGGCAGAAGACGACGGCCCCCAGTTCAACGAGGGCTAGTGCGAGCGGATCCATTCCGGTCAGCCGTTACGGAGGATGTCGGCTGCCGAGTCAAGACCTTCCTGCGTGCCGACTGCTACGAGCAGATCACCAATGTGAAGTACGACGTCGGGTGCGGGCGAGGGGACAACCTCGCCTTCGCGCATGATCGCCACGATGGAGACGCCACTGCGCGTGCGGACCTGTGCCTTGCCCATGGGCTGGTTGACGAAGGGCGAATCCGGAGTGATGGAGAACTGGCGGGTAACGATGCCCGGAATCTCACGGTGCGCCTCGGCCAGGCCCATGGCTATGTGCTGCCCGCCCAGGAGGTTCCCAAGGCACGCGGCCTCATCGGCCGTCAGTGGGATGGAAGCCTGGCAGGTGTCAGGGTCATCCCAGGTGGACACGAAAAGCTCAGTCTCGCCTTCGCGAAGTTCCACCACACCAATGCGACGGCCCGAGGCCGTGACGAAATCCTTACGGACCCCAAGGCCCGGGAGTTCGGTCTCATCCACGTTCATAGCTCCACCCTAACTCTGTTGAACCGGTCTGGTACGGCGTTCGCGTTCAGCTGGTCCTATGTAGTTAACGCTCTGGTACCACGGCTATTTCCACTTTGGCTGGTGGCTTCACCGGCAGGATCACAAGGAGCCCTGCCAACAGGACAACCATGATTCCGAGGATTCCCCAGCGTTGGGCTTCGCCTTCCTGGACCAGCGGCGAGGCAATGGCGATGCATAGGGTGAAGAGTGTGGGCGCGAGGAAACTGACAGCGCGCCCGGTGGTGGCGTAGAGGCCGAACAGTTCACCGGATTCGCCCGCCGGGGCAAGCCTGGCGAGGTATGCCCGCGAGGACGACTGGGCGGGCCCTACGAACAAGCAGAGCAGCAGGCCGAAGACCCAGAAGGTGTTCGCCGCCGGCCATTCGTTGCCAAGGAAAACGTAGTCTCCGTTACCCAGGACGAGGATGAAGGTGCCGGCAACCAGGAGGCCGACCAAGGACAGGACAATGACGGCTTTGGGACCGATCTTGTCGTCCAGGAAGCCGCCCAGGATGGCCCCTACGGCGGCGACCACGTTGCCGAAGATGGCGAAGAAGATGACTTCCTTGAGCTCGAAACCGAACGTGCCGGCAGCTATGACGCCACCGAAGGTGAACACGGCGGCGAGTCCGTCACGGAAAATCGCGCTGGACAGCAGGAAGTAGATGGTGTGGGGGCTGGTGCGGTAGATGGCCCTGACCCGCCGGACCAGCAGTTTGTAGGACTCGACGAAACCCAGGTTTGCCGTGTCCTTTTTGACGGAGACCTCTGGCACAGCGAACAGGACAGGAAGGGCGAAGATGAAGAACCACAGGGCTGAGAACACCGCCACGAGCCGAATGTTGAGGGAGTTCTCCGTGGAGGCGCCGAACCAGTCGAAGGAGGGCTGGACGAACAGTTGCAATACCAGCAGGAGTGCCACGATCCCGCCGAGGTACCCCATGCCCCAACCGAAGCCGCTGACCTTGCCGATGTTCTTGGGTGTGGAAATCTGGGCCAACATGGCGTTGTAGTTGACGCCGGCGAATTCGAAGAAAACGTTGCCCAACGCGATCAGGCAGACCCCCAGCAGCAGGAACTGCGGTTGTGGAAACACAAAGAAGCACAGTGCCGTGAGGACTGCCGTGGCAGCGGTATTAACGCCGAGCCAGAGCTTGCGGCGGCCTCCTGCGTCCGAACGCTGTCCTGTTACCGGTGCCAGCAGCGCGATGGCGAGACCAGCGATGGCCAGCGCGGCACCGAGTGCCGCCGATGCCGCATCCTCGCCGCCGAAGGCATTGGACGTGAGGTAGACGGTGAAGACGAACGTGGTCATCACTGCGTTAAAGGCAGCCGAACCCCAGTCCCAGGACGCCCAGGCAAGGATTTGTCCCTTTTTGGAGACAGCGGGTCCTGAGGCAAGCTCGGACGCCGGGTGGGAGGCTTCGGGGACTGCGGCCGCGTTCATAGCTTGAATGCTATAGGGAGCGGGAGAACGGCGTGCAGATGACGGACCGCGTTGTGGAGAAGTGGTGGAGAACGGGGATTGAAACGTCACGGGCACACCGGAAAGTGGCCAAAAACTGTCCGTCCCCCTTGATAAACTGGTCAGACCGAACCCAACGTATGACCGCCTGCTCCAACTTTTGACAATTCGTTCCTGACTTTGCGGAGATAACAGTGATCACAGTTCTCGCCATCACCTTTGTAGCGGCAACTGTGGCGCCCTTGATCTTCGGGAAACTCGGCAGGAACGCTTTCTATGTCCTGGCTGCGGTGCCCGCGGCGGCCTTCGTTTGGCTCCTGTTCCAATACGGACCTGTATATTCCGGTGGTGGCATAGAAGAAGTTCTGCCATGGATCCCCAGCCTCAAGCTCGAACTCGCATTCCGGATGGATCCCTTGGCCTGGGTGATGTCCTTGCTGATCCTCGGTGTTGGTTCCCTGGTGCTTGTCTATTGCGCCCGGTACTTCAAGAACAAGGACGCGGACCTGGGCGGATTCGGTGCCCAGCTGCTGGCCTTTGCCGGGGCCATGTTCGGATTGGTGACCTCCGATGACCTCCTGATGTTGTTCATCTTCTGGGAGCTCACCACCATCCTGTCCTACCTGCTGATCGGCTATGCCCGCACCCGCCTGGCCGCGCGCCGTTCGGCATTGCAGGCGCTTATGGTGACCACCGCGGGCGGCCTCGCGATGCTTGTCGGGTTGATCATCATGGGCCAGGCCGCGGGGACTTACCGCATCTCGGCGATCCTGGACCAAGCCGGGTCACTCATGACCGGACCCATGCAGGGCGCGGTGACTGCCGCCGTCGTACTGATCCTGGCAGGCGCGGTGACGAAATCGGCGCTCGTTCCGTTCCACTTCTGGCTGCCGGGCGCCATGGCCGCCCCTACGCCCGTCAGCGCCTACCTGCACGCGGCTGCCATGGTGAAGGCCGGTATTTACATCGTGGCGCGCCTGGCGCCGGGCTTCTCCGAATCGCAGTTCTGGCTGCCCGTAGCCCTGGGACTGGGCCTGGCCACCATGCTCGTGGGCGGTTACCGGGCCCTTCGACAAACTGACATCAAGCTCATCCTTGCCTACGGCACCGTCAGCCAGCTCGGCTTCCTGACCATGGTGGTGGGTCTGGGCCGTCCCGATGCCGCCTTGGCCGGGCTCGGGTTGCTGCTGGCGCACGGCTTGTTCAAAGCCGCGCTGTTCCTGGTGGTGGGCATCATTGACCACCAGGCCGGGACCCGCGACATTCGCAAACTCTCCGGAGTCTTCCGGTCTTCGCGCGCCCTGGGCGTCGTGGCGGCGATTGCCGCCGCGTCCATGGCCGGTGTGCCTCCGCTGGCAGGTTTCGTCGCGAAAGAGTCGGTGTTCGAGGCGTTCGTCCACTACGGCATCGGCGACGACGCCCCAGCCTGGGGCATCTGGATCCTGGTGGGTCTGGTGATCGGCTCCATCCTCACCTTCGCCTACAGCGCCCGGTTCATGTGGGGCGCGTTTGCCACCAAACCGGGCGTGGAACCCACGCCCTTCAAACCCATCAAGCCCGCGTTCCTCGCCGCCCCGGCCATCCTCAGTTTCCTCACCATCGCCTATGGCCTGTGGCCCGCGCCGGTGGACACCTGGATCCAGCCTTACGCGGCGTTGTTCGCCGATCGTCCTGACGCCGTCGACGCCGGACACCTGGCTTTGTGGCACGGGTTTACTCCCGCCTTGGGACTGACCGGGATAACGTTCGCGGCCGGTGCCGCGATGTTCTACGGACGCAATATCGTTTCCCGCGTACAAAGCCTGGTCCCCGACTGGGTGGACGGTGACCGCGCCTACCAGCACACCATTGGCGCTTTGGACGATGTCGCCGTCTGGGTCACAGGCCGCACACAGCGCGGTTCGCTGTACTTCTACCTTGCGGTCATCCTGACAGTTGCTTTCGCAGTGCCCCTGACGGCCCTGATCGTGGCCAACAAGCCGCTGCCAGACGGCATCTATTTCATCGACCCCAACTCTCCGCTGCAGATGATTGCCGGTGCGGGCATCGTGGTGGGTGCGCTGGCGGCGGTCCGCGCCAACAAGCGCTTCCTTGCCGTGCTCATGGTGTCAGTCACCGGTTATGGCATTGCCCTCATGTTCGCCTTGCAGGGAGCGCCGGACCTCGCCCTGACGCAGATGCTCGTGGAAACCATCGTGCTGGTGGCCTTCGTGCTGGCCATGCGCAGCCTCCCGGCAGAGTTGCGGGACCGGACCGGCGGCAGGCTCAGGGTGATCCGCGTGATCATCGGCGCAGCCTTCGGCATCACCATGATTTTCGTGGCCATCTACGCCATGGGCGCCCGCGTGGCCGCGCCTATCTCGCTCGACTTCCCACGGCTGGCCTACGAGGGCGGCGGCGGGCTGAACGTGGTCAACGTGACGCTCGTGGATATCCGCGCTTGGGACACTTTCGGCGAGATTTCCGTCCTCGCGATTGCCGCTACCGGTGTCGCCAGCCTCATCTTCGTTCGTAGCCGCGGTGATCGCATCAAGACCTCGGAGGCAGTGCCGGAAGGGAGCGTGGGGCGCCGCACCGACGTCGAGCGTGGCTCCCGGGACGGTGCCACGCTGGCCGTGGCACGTAAGTTCACGGACGTTTCGCGCGACGTGTGGCTGGTGGCCGGCCGTACATTGGCTCCCGAACGGCGTTCGATCATCTTCGAAGTAGTCACCAGGCTGATCTTCCACTCCATGATTGTCTTCTCCATCTACCTCCTCCTGGCGGGCCACAACCTGCCCGGCGGTGGCTTCGCCGGCGGCCTGACGGCCGGCCTGGCGTTGACCATCCGTTACTTGGCGGGCGGCCGGTTCGAGTTGAGCGAAGCAGCGACCGTAAGCGCCGGAACCCTTTTGGGGACGGGACTTGCGACGGCGGCAGCGTCGGGTGTCGTACCGCTGTTCCTGGGCGGACAGGTGTTCCAGAGCGCCATCATCGAGTTCTGGCTCCCGGTATTCGGGGACGTCAAGTTCGTCACCTCCACCATTTTCGATATCGGCGTCTACATCGTGGTGGTGGGTCTGGCGCTGGACGTCCTGCGCAGCCTAGGTGCTGAGATCGACGAACATTTTGAAGGCAAGGGCGCACCCCTCGCAGAGGAAGACGCCGCTGACCATTCCGTGCTGGCCGAAGAGGCCGCCGACTCCGCGGCGTCCGGGAAAGGTACCGCATGAGCATCAACCTGACCCTGCTGATCGTCATGGGCGTGCTGTACGCCTGTGGCATCTACCTGATCCTTGAGCGAAGCCTGACCCGCGTGCTGTTGGGATTGATGTTGCTGGCCAACGCCACCAACATCCTGATCCTGAGCACGGGGGGATACGCCGGACTTGCCCCGCTGTTCACCAAGGAGGCCAGCCCCGAGGCGTACAGTGACCCCTTGCCCCAGGCACTGATCCTGACGTCGATCGTGATTTCCTTCGCCGTGACGGCCTTCATGCTGGGCATCATCTACCGCACCTGGGTCCTGGCCCGCCAAGACGAGATCCAAGACGACCTTGAGGACCGCCGCGTGGCCAAGACTCCGAGCTTCGATGCTGAGGACGACGCCATTGTCCCGCTGGAAACGTCGGAATTCGCTGTCACTCCGGCCAGCCCCACGGACCGCGACAAGCCGGATGCCACCGAGACGCCCAACACATCCTCAAGCCAGGAAGGAGGCAGCGCGTGAACCTTGCAAACCTGTCGCCGCTAGCTGTCCTCCTGCCGATTCTGGGCGCTGCCTTGGCGTTCCTGCTGATCCGCCACCACACCGCCCAGAGGGTGGTGAGCATCGGAATCCTGAGCGCTACACTGCTGCTCGAATGCCTGCTCCTGGTTTCCGTCTGGAGTGGCGGTACCACTTCCGTCACGCTGGGTGGTTGGCTGCCGCCGTGGGGCGTGGTCCTGGTAGTGGACCAGTTCTCCTCGCTCATGCTGGTGGTGTCCACTGTTGTGAGCCTCGCGGTGCTGATCTACGCTACCGGCCAGGGCATGGCGGACGGTGACCAGGAAGCGCCTGTCTCGATCTTCCACCCCACCTACCTGATCCTGGTTGCGGGAGTGTCCAACGCCTTCCTCACCGGCGACCTCTTCAACCTCTACGTGGGCTTTGAGATCCTGCTGACGGCAAGCTACGTCCTCATGACCCTGGGCGGCACGGGGCCTCGCATCCGTGCAGGCGTCACGTACGTTGTGGTTTCAGTGGTGTCGTCCGTGTTGTTCCTCATCGCGATCGCCATGATCTACGGGGCCACCGGAACCATCACCATGGCCGATCTCGCGATTAAGCTTGCGGAGCTGGACCAGGGCACGCAGAACCTCCTCCACGTGATGCTGTTGGTGGCATTCGGCATCAAGGCGGCCGTGTTTCCGTTGTCCTTCTGGCTTCCTGACTCCTATCCCACCGCCCCGGCTCCGGTTACCGCGGTGTTCGCCGGCTTGCTCACCAAAGTGGGCGTCTACGCCATGGTCCGCACGGAAACTCTCCTGTTCCCCGGGGATACCCTCAACGTCCCATTGATGGTGGTGGCGCTGCTCACCATGGTGGTGGGTATTCTGGGCGCCCTTGCCCAGAGCGACATAAAACGTCTGCTGTCCTTCACCCTGGTGAGCCACATCGGGTACATGGTGTTCGGGCTCGCAATGAGTTCCGTGGCTGGCCTAGGGGCCGCCGTCTTCTACGTGGCGCACCACATCACCGTGCAGACCAGCCTGTTCCTGGTCACGGGCCTGATAGAGCGCCGCGGCGGCAGTTCGTCCATTGACCGGCTGGGCGGGCTCGCCAAGCTCTCACCCTTGCTGGCCTTGCTGTTCTTTGTTCCCGCCATGAACCTGGCGGGTATTCCACCATTCTCAGGCTTCCTCGGAAAGCTGGGCCTCCTGCAGGCCGGAGTTCAACTTGGGACACCACTGGCGATCGTGCTGGTGGTGGGTGGCGTGGTCACGAGCCTGCTGACGTTGCTGGCGATTGCCCGCGTGTGGAACAGGGCGTTCTGGCGCAAGCCCGAGGACGCCGAGTACCCGGATCCCGTCCTCAAGACGCCCGGCAATGTGGGGGTGTTGCCGCGGACCATGGTGGGTTCCACGGCCGGGCTGGTGGTGTTCGGCGTCGCGCTGACTGTGTTCGCGGGCCCACTTTTCCAGGTCGCTGACGGATCGGCCGAGATCATGCTGGACCGATCGGCCTACATCCATTCGGTTCTGGGCGATTCCGCGGTTGTGCCTCCGATAGGACAGTCAGGTGATGCCAGATGAGCCGCAAACCCATTTCGTTCCGCACTGAGCTGCCGCTGCTCATATGGTTGGTCATCGTCTGGGGCGCGCTGTGGCGGGACTTCAGCCCGGGCAACCTGCTGTTCGGCGCCCTGATCGCGGTGTTCGTGGCAAAGCTGTTCTACCTCCCGCCGGTGGAACTGAGCGGCCGCTTCAACATACTGCGTGCCATTCCATTTGCCCTGATCTTCCTCGCCAAAGTGGTGGCAGCGAGCTTCCTGGTGCTCTACTTGGCCGTTGTCAAAGGGCCCAAGGTGCGCAGCGCCGTCGTCGCTGTTCCGTTGCGAAGCCATTCGGACCTCATGGTGACGGCGACCGGTCACGTCATCTCCTTGATTCCGGGCTCGCTGGTGGTGGAGGTGGACCGCTCGACGTCCACGCTCTACTTGCACGCGCTCAATATCTACGAGGAAGCGGACATCGATAAGATCCGCCAGGAAACCCAACACATCGAAGCAGGGCTGATCCGCATCATGGGTACGCGCGAAGAAGTCGAGGCGCTGCAGGCCGAGCCGCGGACCGGCATGGAAGGGGTACGGCTGTGAAGGAATTCGTTCTCGTGGCCACGGCAGTGATTCTCAGCCTGGCCGCTGCCGGTGCGATTGTGCGCATCGCAATCGGGCCGTCCCTGTTGGACCGGGTGCTGGCATCGGATGTGCTGCTCGCCATCCTTGGTGCCGCCCTCGCGGTGGATATGGCAATGAACAGGCACCTCAACAACCTGATGCTCCTTGTGGCCCTGGCCGTCATCGGTTTCATCGGATCAGTCACGGTTGCCCGGTTCGTGGCCGAACGGCGGGAACAGAACAATGAGTCCTGATGCCACCGGCGTGGATGCCGTGATTGATACCGTGACCGCTGTGTTCCTGGTGGTAGGCGCCCTGATGTCCCTCGGTGCTGCCATCGGCCTGCTGCGCTTCCCGGACCTCATGAGCCGTATGCACGCGGCCACCAAGCCCCAGGTGCTGGGTTTGTTCCTGATGCTCGCAGCGATCGGCCTGCAGATGCGCACCTGGTGGGTTTGGCCGGTCCTGGTGGTGGCATGGATTTTCCAGCTGCTGACGGCCCCCGTCTCCGCGCACATGGTGGGGCGGGCTGCTTACCGCACCAAGCACGGACACCGGGAAATGCTCACCAAGGACGAACTGGAAGCCGTCGTTCAAAGGGCAGCCGCCGGGCAATCCGATTCCGAGCGCTAAACAAACGCGGGACCGCTGACGGCCCATCCCGCTGCCGGGATGGGCCGTCAGCGACCCCGCGTTGTTCTGGTGTTGCCTAGACGATGTCCTGGGTTTTCGCGAAGCGGGCGATGGCACGCTGGGTGCCCCGGTTCGCAAGAACCTGGATGAGGGTGCTGACAACGGCCGAAATCAAGGCGAAGGACAAGGCTGAGCGCAGGCTCGCTTCCATGTCGTCATTGCCTGTGGGTGGCTTGTTGCCAGTGGCCTTTTCCCACCCTTTGTTGACCAGTTTGCTGCCGACGAAGCCCGCTCCCAGGCTCACTCCGGCACCTAACAGCTTGAAGAAGAGGTTCATGCCCTCAGCCTAGCTGTAATGGCAGCGCCGGTAGTGCTAGCCGCGGTTTTCCCGCGCCTTCAGGAAGGCTGCCATGGAGCCTGGCCCCGCCAGGACGGGGACCACGGCGTGATCTTCGGACCACACCCGCTCCACGCTTCCCAGCGCTGCCATTTCCTTTAGCAGGAAGTAGGTGGGCGGCATCAGCTTCAGGGTTCCGGCGGCCTCGGCGGCCAGAATGCCATCGACAGGCATCCACAACGACTGCCACGCCTCGGTGGTTTGGTGCTGTGGTTCGTCGCCCGGAGCAGGGTGGGCCACATAGAAGTAGGTATCGAACCGTTTGGGCATGTCGGTGGGGGTGATCCAGTTGGCCCAAGGTCGCAGGGATGTGGCGCGGATGCTCAGTCCGGCTTCTTCACGGACTTCGCGGATTGCCGCCGTCAGTACCGTCCCCGCGTTCTTGGCCGCTTGGGTGTGATCCGTGCCGATGGAGCTCAAGTGCCAGTCATCGGCATGGCGTTGCAGAAGCTCCGCCGGGTACTCCCAACCGTCGTGGTCGGCAGCATCCACGCGGCCACCAGGGAACACCACCATGCCGGCGGCGAAGTCCATGGTTGACACCCGGTGTTGGACGAAGGCTTCGAGCCCGCCCGGGGCGTCCCGGAGCAGGATGACGCTGGCGGCCAGGCGCGGCCGGGGCGCGGAGTCCGTACCAGGCACGTCCCCTTGAGGAAGGTCTGTCATGAAAATGTGCCCCTTTGCCGCGGTGGATTCTGCGGTTTCATTCTCGCAGGTTCCGTTGTGGGGCCTGGTGTGCGTGCAAACCCGGGGGAGGAGGGCGCAGAGCGGGCCTCGCAACAGAGGAACGCGTTTGTGACTAGACAAAAGCGCCCGCCACGGCCCGCAGGTGTAAACTGAACCAGCCCACAAGGGCAGATTTGATAACGACAGGGGAGCGCCGCCGTCGGGCTCTGCAGAGATGCAGAACACCGCGAGGGCGCTGAGAGTGCGGACAGCCGCAGACCCTCGAACCTGATCCGGTTAGTACCGGCGCAAGGGAGTCGAGCTTCTCAGAGTGTCCGGATCCGGGCGGCGCAGGCCGGTTGGAAATCCGGGGAGCACTTTCCCCTCCTGTAACCTCAGGAGGCAGAAAAATGACCACGGTAAACGTGAAGAAGACCAGTTATAACTGGCGTGTAGTAGACATCGTAGTGGCGGCCCTCATCGCCATCGCAGGCGGCGTGATCTTCTGGGCCTGGTCCCAGGGCGCCGCGATCGTATCCATCCCCATGAACGCGACGTATCCGCCGCTCACCGGCCTGATCGCCGGTGGCTGGATGATCCCTGCCGTCCTGGGCATGCTCATTATCCGCAAGCCCGGCGCGGCCCTGTTCTGCGAAGCCGTTGCCGCCACGGGCGAGCTCATCATGGGCTCGCAATACGGCACCACCGTGCTCATCTCCGGCGTCCTCCAGGGCCTCGGCGCCGAGCTGATCTTCGCTGCGTTCCGCTACAAGAAGTTCAACTTGCCCACGGCACTCCTTGCCGGCGCAGGAGCCGGACTCTTCTGCGGACTCAACGACTCCTTCCTGCCGTGGGGCTGGAACATCGCTTACGAGGCAATCGACAAGCTTGCCTACATCACGTTCACCACCATCTCCGGCGCAATCATCGCGGGCGGGGTGTCCTGGATCGCCACCCGCGGCCTGGCCACGACCGGCGTCCTGAGCTCCTTCGCGTCCCGCAAGGCCGCTTCGGAGCCAGTCTTCAGCTGATGCCCGCCACCAACAGCCGCACGGTGAGGCCTGCCGCCATCTCAGCCGAGGGCTGGGGATGGCGGCATGCCGGCCGGGCCCAGCCTGCCATCCAGGGCCTGGACCTCCGGATCGAACCCGGCGAACGGGTGCTGCTGCTGGGTCCTTCGGGCGCCGGCAAATCGACGCTCCTGCATGCCCTCGCCGGGGTGTTGGGCGACGAGGAAGACGACTCGGACGAGACCGGCTCGCTGCTGATCGACGGCGTTACTCCCCGCGAGCAGCGTGGCCGCGCCGGCCTCATGCAACAGGACCCGGAAACGCAAGTGGTCCTCTCACGGGTGGGCGACGACGTCGCCTTCGGTGCGGAGAACCTCGCCGTGCCGCGCGAAGAGATTTGGTCCCGCGTCCATGAAGCGCTCGACGACGTCGGGTTGCGTTCCGCAGCAGGGTCCGGCCTGGCGTTGGATCACCCGACGGCGGCACTCTCCGGGGGACAGAAGCAACGCCTCGCGCTGGCTGGCATCCTGGCCATGCGGCCCGGGCTGATCCTCCTGGATGAGCCGACGGCCAACCTCGATCCGGCAGGGGTGCTCGAAGTCCGCGACGCCGTGAGCCGTTGCCTGGACAAGACCGGAGCCACGTTGGTGGTGGTGGAACACCGGGTGTCCGTGTGGAAGGACCTGGTGGACCGGATCGTGGTCCTGCAACCGGGTTCCGCCGGAGCTGGAGCAGCTGGAACCGGCACACCGGGTGTGCTGCTGGACGGGCCCCCTGATCAGGTCCTGTCCGAAGCCCGAACCCTGCTGATGGCAGCCGGTGTGTGGGTGCCGGGCTATGTCCCTGCAACGCGCGTCCGGGCGCACACGCCGGGAACGAATGCCCAGCTCCTCCTCGCGGCACAGGACTTGGCCGTTTCGCGTGAGAAAACGCGGCGCAAAGGCTTCAAGACCATCCAGCCGGTTCCAGTGCAGGCCGGCATCAGCGCCCAGGTCAGGGCTGGCCAGGCTCTCACCATCACGGGACCGAACGGTGCCGGAAAGTCAACGTTTGCGCTCACGTTGGCCGGTCTTCTGGCGCCGGTGGACGGCACAGTGAGTGCCGCCGTCGAGCTTTCCGAAGGAGCGGGCATTGACCCCTTCAAGTGGAAAGCCGAGCAGCTGATTTCCCGCATCGGAACAGTTTTCCAGGAGCCGGAGCACCAGTTCGTCACGGGCAAGGTCCTGGACGAGCTCATGTTCGGGCCGAAGCATCTGGGCCATGGCGCGGAACGTGTTGACGAACTGCTGGAGCGGTTGCGGCTCACGCACCTCGTGGACGCGAATCCGTACACCTTGTCCGGTGGCGAGAAACGCCGGCTCTCGGTGGCTACAGTGCTGGCTGCCCATCCCAAGGTCCTGGTGCTCGACGAGCCGACGTTCGGCCAGGACGCCAACACCTGGGCGGAGCTGGCTTCGTTCCTTTCGGAACTCCTTGACGCCGGAACAGCCGTGGTGTCTGTAACCCACGACCAAGAATTCAACGCTGTGCTGGGCGGAACTGAGCTGCGGTTGGATCCGGCAACCCGGGCCGAGGCCGACCGCCAGGAAGCAGGTGCGGCATGAGGGACTCCCTCAACGTGCGCGGTAACCACGCGCTCCTGACCCGGGCTAACCCTTTGGCGAAGTTCGTCGCCGTGTTCCTGATTTCCCTGGTGCTGGCGCTGTCCATTGACTGGGTCTCCGCCTCCACCGCCCTCCTGGCTGAGTTGGCGCTCTTCCCGCTGGCCGGTCTCACGCTGCGGCTCTTGTGGCAGCGGGCTTGGCCGCTGATCATTGCGGCGGCGATCGGCGGCTGGAGCACGGCGATCGTGGCAGCTGACAGCGGCGCTGTACTGCTCGACGTCGGACTCTGGTCCATCAGCGAAGGTTCCCTAGAGCTGGGGCTGGGTTTCATGCTCCGTGGCCTGGCGATCGCCCTCCCGGCGATCCTGCTCATGACCTGCACCGACCCGACGGATTTGGCTGACGCGCTGGCACAGAAGGCCAAGCTGCCGCACCGTTTCGTCCTGGGGTCCCTGGCGGCAATGCGGTTGGTTGGCCTCATGGCTGAGGAATGGCAGACGATCGGCATGGCCCGCCGTGCCCGCGGCGTGGGTTCGCAGGGTGGACCACTGCAGAGGCTGAAAGCCACCTTGGGCCAAAGCTTCGGACTCCTGGTCCAGGCCGTGCGGCGGGCTTCGAGGCTGGCTGTGACCATGGAAGCCCGCGGTTTTGGTGGTGGACAGCGGACGTGGGCACGTGAATCGACGTACTCAATGCTGGACGCGTGGGTGCTCCTGGGCGGCATGATCATTGCCGCAGCCGCTGTGCTGACGGCCGTTGGCGCCGGAACGTGGAGTTTCGTCTGGCGCTAGGGCTAGGCGTTTGGGCCCGGCGTTTGGGCCCGGGGTTTGGGCTTGGGGTTTGGGCCCGGGGTTTGGGCTTGGCGCTCCAGCGTGTTGAAATGCCGCCGGCGATTGATCGCCGGCGGCATTTTGTGTTTGAGGGAGGGTGCGGGACTCAGTGCTCGCGTCGTTCCTCGATCTCGTCAAAGCCCGCCCGCGTCAGGAAACCCAGTTGGGCCTCTTTCTCGGCCAGCTGGATGATCGGGCCAAGCTCGAAGCAGGTGGCCTCCAGGCGCCGCAGTGCCTTGGCGTTGCGGGAATCGGGCTCCACGATGATCCGGTCCTTGCCCGGCAGCGAGAACATGTACCGGATGAGCGAGGTGCCCAGCCGCGGCGTGAAGTGCGGGATGGGCCGCGTGGCAGGAGCCAGGAGCAGATGCATGCCGATGTCTTCTTCTCGGGCCGGGTAGGCCTCGCCCACGGGGTCGTGCAGCGGTTCGTAGGTCTGGAACAACGCCAGTGGCTCGCCGTCGAGGAGGACAAGGAAGGCGTGGTGGGTTTCCAGGGAGTCAAGGAATTCGTAGATCTCCAAGACCTCTTCGCGCGAGTTCTCAGTCATGCCCCAGAACTTGGCGCGCGGCTGGGTAACCCATTCATGGATGAAGTCGATGTCCTCGGCAGGGACCAAGGGGACGATGCGCAGCGCACCCCACCCTTCGAGTTCTTCGGTGTAGATGGTGTCGCGGACAGTGAAGTCCCGGGTGATGGTGGTCATGTTTTCCTTCGGGGGCGGGGGCTGGGAACGGTAAGTCAAAAGTCAGTGGGTGTCGCGGACCAGGGCAGTCCAATCCGTGACCACCGGGGCGAGCCCGCCGGAGGTCCAGAGGGGCAGCTGGTCTGAAAAATGGGGGTCTCCCGGCTTGCCCGCGGCGCCGAACGGGACAATCCACCGGCTGTTGCGCCGATCGGACAGATCCCAGACATAGCGGGCAACGGGTCCCCGGAAGCTTCGGTCATCCACGCCGGGAAGACTTTCCGTGCAGAGCACGCACCCGGTATCGCCGCTGAGCGCGGTGCTGGGTGCGGCTTCGGACAGGGAACCAGGGAGGACGTGAACGGGAAGAAGCTGGTGCCGGCCGCCCCAGGAGCCGCCGTCCAGCAAGGTTTCCTCCAAGGCAGCGTCCTCCAGGGCGGCCGCGGCTTCCACGGGGACCGCGATACCCAGTTCCGAGGCCCGCGCCACAAGCGTTTCAAGGGCGAAACCTACCCGGGAAGCCACCGACAACCACGGCCCGAACAACGGGGAATAGCCGGTTGCCCCCGTCAGGGGCTCCAAGGCGGAATGCCGTGCAATCCGTTGGACCAAGGCGGCCCGCCAGGACGCAAAAGCAGCTGGCTGGTGTCCGTCGGCGTCCATGCGGCCGTCCCATTCCAGCAACAGAGATCGCAGCTCCTTGGCTTCGCGGGACATATCGTCCGGCGACAGCCCGCCGAGCACTCCACGGAACAGCGGCCACGGTCCCAGCAGGGTGTCCATGTGGATGGCTTGCATGTAGTCCACGGTCTGCACGCCATCCGGAGCGGCTTCCAGGAGCTCACGGATCCGGAGGGCCCGGTGGGCGGGGGCGAACTCCATGGCCACCGTGTCACCGCCTCCTGCCGCGCGATCGTTGGCACTGACGGCGAAACGGTGGATGTCCGTGCGGGGAAGGATCACGTACTGGCCGTCCCACGCATGACGGGCTGAGTACGCCGGCGCGGGCAGGCGACGGTTGGCCGGGTTCCGTTGCGGAATCCGGCCGGCAAGGAAATGACGGACAGTGCCGGACACATCCGCGGCCACCACACTGTTGACGGGCTCCACCCAGGAGTCGAAAGCGGCTTCCACCTCGGCCACGTTGTGGCTCCGCAACAGCGGCAGGAGGGCATCGAAACCCAGCCGCCCCTCAACCTGGGCCGGGAAGCGCACGCTCAGCGCACCGCCGTCGGGCGCTTCTGAGATGACCGGGCCGCGAGCGGTCTCTATGATCTGGATGTTTATGGCCTCACCGCCGCGGACCTGGATGGTTTCGGAACTGACGACGACGGGCTCCCAGCCTTCCGCACCGCGGGCCTGGACGTGTTCGCCATTGGCTCCGGGCACCCGGCGCAGCTCTTCTTCGAAGAGGTCCTGGTAGTCGGCCATGGCGTTGGTGATGGCCCACGCGGTGTGCCCGGTGTGGGCGAAGTGCGGCAGGCCGGGGACACCGGGGAAGGCGAAACCGATGGCGTCGAACTCGGGGCAAGCGAGCCGCAGCTGCTGGTACACGCCGGGAAGTTCCATGAGGCGGTGGGGGTCTCCGGCGATCAACGGAAGGCCGCTGGCGGTCGTTGAGCCGTGGGCGGCCCAGGCGTTGCTTCCGGACCAGACGGGGGCTTCGATGCTGAAGAGTTCCACCGCATCCTCGCCCAGAGTGCGCGCTACGTGGGCGCGGAAGAGTTTGTTGGGGAACGTGGAGAACAGGATGTGGTGCACCAGGAAGACACCCAGGGGTGTCCAAGGGTTCCACGGTTCCGGTTCGCTGCCCGACTCGTCGAATTCGGGCCCGCCGCGCAGTCCGTCGGCAAGCGCCTGATTGACGCCGTCCACGTACTTCCCGCACCAGCGCTGAGTGGCGGCGTCGAGGTTGTCGAAGCAGCGGCGCGCGATCGCATCCAGCCGGACCTGCCTGGCGAACCGATCCCAGACCACTGCATCCGGGCCCAGGACCTCGGCCGTGCGACCTTCCGAGCGCCAGCGTTCCATCTCGATCTGCCACGAACGATCCGTGGCGGCGTTCACGCCTTGGAGGAAAGCGAGTTCATCGGCAGAGTCCGCCCACAGGTGGGGGATTCCCCACGGATCACGGTAGGTGCCGGGGCCGCCTGCCGGGGCGGATTTGTGCGTCGGGGCAGGCGTCATAATCTCAGGCCGCTTTCGAGCTTAGGTTAGGCTTACTTAAGCTCAAGATAAATGGCTTTGGCCCGGTTCACAAATCGTGGCCGTTCGTGAAGGAGTGTTGCTTGAAGCGCAATTGGGAAGGCGTCGTCCTCAAAGTGATGGGCGCCAAGGACTTCACCCTCGAGGTCACCGGCCAGGAAGAGATCACCCCAGACTTCCTCCGCGTGCACGTCCAGGATGGCGGACTCCTGGAACGCAGCGGAGTGCACCCCACCATGTGGATCCGGCTGTGGTTCGACGATTCCGGCAAGGCTCACCAACGCGCCTACACCTTGGTGAACGCGGATCCAGCGGCCGGAACGTTCAGCATGGATTTCGCCATGCACAACGGCGTCGCAGCCGACTGGGCCCGCTCGGTGAAGGCCGGTGACACCATCGATGCCACAGTCCAGGGCAGCTCGTTCGCGTTCCCGAAGCCGGCACCGCGCCGGATCTGGGTAGTGGGCGATCCCGCGTCAATCCCGGCCATCAACTCGCTCCTGGACGAACGGAGCCTGACAGCCGGCCGCCAGGCTCCCGTGACGGCCTGGCTTGAATACCAGCACGACGCCGACCCCTCCCTCGAGCTGCGGACCTCGCCTGACGACGTCGTCAACTGGATTCCGCGCAAGCGCGACGGCGCCGCCCTGGTGGAGGAAGTCTGCGGTGGACTGACCGCGGATACGGTGTCCGTGGCGGACGACTTCTTCTGGATCGCATGCGAAGCCTCCAGTACCCGTGCAATCGTGAAGCACTTGCGGAAGGGGCTCGGCGTGGACAAGCATCGCATTGATGCGCTGGGTTACTGGCGGGTCTAGCTTCTCCGGGTTGCTCCAGGCGACGAGCGGCGTTCAGCCCTATATCGCACGAGGCGGGTAAGGTGTGATGTTTTCCACTGAATCGGCGTTTTGTTCTTGGGCTCTAGCTCATTTGTGATATTTCTTGGGTATGACGCAACCTGCCGCCGAACACGTAGGCCTCCTACTCCGCAACGCCCGTAGTGAAAAGGGCTGGACGCAGGGGCAACTTGCCACCGAGCTGGGAACCAGCCAGAGCGCCATCGCCCGGATGGAACAGGGCAAGCAAAACCTGAGCCTGCGAATGATCGAACGCCTTGAGGCAATCTTCGGACGCTCGATCGTCAAAGTGGGGCGTCCGCAGATGACCCACCTCCGTGTGGAGGGTGGACGGACCCTCTCCGGCGAAGTGGACGTCAACAGCAGCAAGAATGCCGGCGTCGCCCTTTTGTGTGCGAGCCTCATCAACCGCGGCACCACCACATTGCGGCGCCTGGCCCGCATTGAGGAAGTCAACAGGATCGTCGAAGTCCTGACCTCCATCGGCGTCGATTGCACCTGGCTCAACGGAAGCGATCTGCGCATCCGCCGGCCCGAGGTCCTGGACCTGGCGTCGATGGACGTGGACGCCGCCCGCCGTACCCGCAGCGTCATCATGCTCCTTGGCCCGCTCCTGGACGAATCCAGCGAATACCAACTGCCGTACGCCGGTGGATGCGATCTCGGAACGCGCACGGTGGAGCCGCACATGCAGGCCCTGCGGCAGTTCGGGCTTGAAGTTGAGGCCAAGTCCGGCTTCTACTCGGTGACTGCGCCCCCGGCCGACGGGCATGACCGCTCCTTCGTCCTGACCGAGCGTGGTGACACAGTCACCGAGAACGCCATTATGGCTGCAGCGCACCGCGAAGGCCGCACCGTCATCCGCAACGCGAGCCCCAACTACATGGTCCAGGATCTCTGCTTCTACCTGCAGGGCTTGGGCGTTGACATTGAGGGCGTTGGAACCACCACGCTGAAGATCACGGGCCGGCCGTCCATCGATGTGGACATTGAGTACTTCCCCTCCGAGGACCCCATCGAGGCCATGAGCCTGATCACCGCGGGCATCGTCACGAACTCCGAGGTCACCATCCGCCGGGTCCCCATCGAGTTCATGGAAATCGAACTCGCCACCCTGGAGCAGATGGGCCAAAAGCTCGAGATCTCCGGCGAATACACGGCCCGCAACGGCCGCACCCGCTTGGTGGACGTCACCACCAAGCCGTCCGAACTCCGCGCGCCGCAAGACAAGATCCACCCCATGCCGTTCCCCGGCCTCAACATCGACAACCTGCCGTTCTTCGCCGTGATCGCGGGCAACGCCGAGGGCCAGACCATGATCCACGACTGGGTCTACGAGAACCGGGCCATCTACTTGACCGAGCTCAACAAGCTCGGCGCCCAGGTCCAACTCCTGGATCCGCACCGGATCTACGTCAATGGCCCCACCAAATGGCGTGCCGCCGAAATCGGCTGCCCACCGGCACTGCGTCCTGCCGCCTGCTTGCTCCTGGCCATGCTCGCGGCCCGCGGAACCTCCGAGCTGCGCAATATCTATGTGATCGAACGCGGCTACGAGGACCTCGCTGAGCGACTCAACACCATCGGCGCGAAGGTGGAGTACTTCCAGGACTGAGGCTGTCTGCTGGATCATTCGCTTCCGCGTCGGGAAGGTCCTCGGGATTCCGGGGTTCTTCCTTCGGCAGAGTTGGATGATCCAGCAGAACAACGCTCATGACCTGCGTTTCAACAGCGCCCGGATCTGGGCCATGACCTGCTCGGGTGAGTTCCAGATCTGCTCGGGTGCGTAGCTCAACACGTGGTAGCCAAGGACCTGCGCAGCGTTCAGCCTGCCCATGTCCTTTCGCCAGGCTGACCTCGAACTGTGGAACTGGTATCCGTTGATCTCGACGATGAGCCACCCGTCGATCAGGATGTCCACCCGACCCACTCCGGCGATGCGCACTTGACGCCGGAAGGAGAGCCCTTCCGATTCGAAGAGCAGCCGTGCGCTGATCTCCGGGACCGATTCGGACAGTCCATCTGCCATGGCCAACCGTTTCCTCGCTTGTCCGAAGTACTTGGCGGTGAGCTCGCTTTCCAGGACCTCCCGGGCGACACCGAATTTCGTCATCGCCGACTGGGCAACGGCAATGGCATCAACTTCCGCCAGGCACGTCAGGGCATGAATGACGGTGTCTTCCACAGACGCCAGCGGAAGAAGGGCCTCCGATCCCAGCCTGAGTCCACCGTGCCGAACGAATCCCCGGCCCCGGTTGTGCCGTGTTGCCACGTGGACTCTAGTGGGTTTCGTCTTGAGCCACAGCCCGTATCTGACGGCGGCACTGGCACAGGTCAGATGCCCGTTGTTGATGAGAGCTGAGAGGTACTCCGGATCAGCGGACGGCAACGCCCATATACCCTTCCGAGGTTGATAGGCGCCCACCAGTCTCCGAACCATTGCGGGCGTGTAACCATGGCCACGGAGGAGCCCCACTCGTGCCACTCCGCCCACTGTTCTCAGGAATTCGAGTGCGTCCATGCTTCAAGCTGGCCACGATTTGCGGCGGCCAGGGACGAGGAAAATGGCGTATGTGGATGACGACGCCGAATTTCTGCTGGATCATCCGCGTCAGCATTCACGAGTGGCGCGGAGTTTGGGGGGCGGAGGCCGAAATGAAGCAATGATCCAGCAGAACCGGAGGGCACCCGCAGCGCTGTCCTCCCTCGCCCACCAGGCGCAGAATGGAGCATGCGGACTTTCGGGGTTGAGGAAGAGCTGCTCATCGTCGATCCTGTGACGGGGGAGCCCTTGGCCCTCGCGGACGCGCTGCTCGCAGGCCACGATGAGCCCCCGACAGAGACGGGCCTCAGCCACGAACTCAAGCTGGAGCAGATCGAAACCCAGACGCGTCCGTGCCACACGTACGGCGAGCTCCTGCACCAGATTCGCCGCGGCCGTGCCATGGCCAACCAGGCCGCCCGCCAGCACGGAGCGCGGGTGGCTGCCATCGCCACGTCTCCGCTGGCTTCGAACACGCACACCACCCCGGACCCCCGGTACGCGGCGATGCTGGATCGCTTCGGGATCATCGCCACTGAGCAGTTGACGTGTGGATTCCACGTACACACATCCGTGGAGTCGCCCGAGGAAGGTGTTGTGGTGCTGGACCATATGCGGGACAAACTCGCAGTGCTCGCGGCCCTCACCGCCAACTCGCCCTACTGGCGCGGGCTCCCCACGGGCTTCGACAGCTACCGCACGCAGGCATGGAACCGTTGGCCCACGTCCGGACCCTCCTCGGTGTTTGGCTCGCTCACTGCCTACCGGCGCATCGTGAAGCGTCTCCTGGAAACGGGCGTGATCATGGACGAGGGCATGATCTACTTCGATGCCCGCATCTCCAGGAACCACCCCACCGTCGAGGTGCGGGTAGCCGACGTCTGCCTCCGTGCCGAGGACGCCGCGCTGATTGCAGTGCTGGTGCGGGCTTTGGTGGAGACAGCATCGCTGGAAATGCTCGACGGCGTTGAGCCCACCTCAGTGCCCACGGCCCTGCTGCGGATGGCGAGTTGGCAGGCCAGCAATTCGGGGCTGCGTGGAGAGCTCCTGGACTTCGGCGATTTCCGTCCCCAACCAGCGGCCGAAGTGGTGTGGGCTTTGGTTGATTATCTGAGTCCTGTGCTGGACGACCAAGGGGAACTCAAGCTCGTCAAGGCGGGGATCTCCGACATTCTGGAGCGCGGAAACGGTGCCCACGAGCAACGCGAAGCGGCGGTGCGATACAGCAAGAGGCGCCGCGACGGACATGACCAGCCGGGAAGTCCGCCTAACAACGAAGCCCTCGCCGCCGTCGTCGGGTATGCCGCGAGGATGACGGTGCGCGGTGTCGCCGCGGACGCGAACAAGGATCCCGCACCGATGCTGACCAGGGTCAGGAGGCCCTAGCTTTCCGGTTCCTTCCATGTCATCAGGTAGGCGCCCGTGGTCCCCTCGATGAGGTAGAAGACCAACGGCGGGATGTCCTTCTTGGCTAAGAGGATGCCGCCGAAAAGCGGTGCGCTGGCTGCAGCAGTGAGACCGATCCAGCGTTTGGCCGGCGACGCCAGAAGGCTCCCGCCCAGGGCAGCAAGGGCAACCACCTGCAGCCCGGAGTACAGCAGGAACGGTGCGTTGGATCCCCGGCGATCAGCGAAGCGCTCAAGATCCGAAGCCCGCCGCGTGAGGCTGTACACAAAGGGCGGGGCTCCGGCGAGCAGTGCGGCGGCCGCGGTCACAGCCCACTTCCTGGCTTTACGGTGCGAAGCCGCCGTGCCCGGAACAGCGCTCGCGTACGCGGCGAAACCCACGGGCACTGCGATGGTTCCCGCGGCAGTCAGGTGCTGTCCCACGATCCAACCGCGCCGGCCGGCCTGAAGCATCCGCAGCCGTTCGGTTGCATCCGGCGTGATGTAAACGCGGCTGACGGGGGAGATTCCCACGAACCACACCACCGTGCCGGCAACGATGACCGCTCCGGCACGGCGATACGGATACTTCCCGCTCATGGCACCAAGGTTAGACCTGTTTGAGGGCCTTCTCCAGATCCAGGATGAGGTCGTCCACGTCTTCCAGGCCCACCGACAGGCGAACCACGCCGTCGCTCAGCCCAATGGCCGCACGGCCCTCCGGACCCATGGCCCGGTGGGTGGTGGTGGCCGGGTGCGTGATGAGGGATTTGGAGTCGCCCAGGTTGTTGGAGATGTCGATGACGCGGAGGCCGTCGAGCAGCGCGAACGCCGCTTCCTTGGCGGAACGACCAGCGGACGGCGAGAGCTCGAACGTCAGCACAGTGCCGCCGGCCTTCATCTGCTTCGCGGCCAACTCGTACTGCGGGTGCGACTTGAGCAGGGGGTACTTGACCCAGCTGATGGCGGGCTGCTGCTCAAGCCACTCAGCGATCCTCAGAGCGGACGCCGAGCTGTGGTTGACCCGGAGCCCGATGGTCTCCAAGCCCTTGGTCAGCACCCAGGCGTTGAAGGCGGACAGCGAAGGGCCGGTGTGGCGCATGAGCTGCTTGACCGGGCCGTCGATGAATTCCTTGGTGCCCAGGATCGCGCCGCCGAGGACGCGTCCCTGGCCGTCGATGTGCTTAGTACCCGAATACACGATCACGTCCGCACCCAGCTCACCGCAACGCTGCAGCAGGGGAGTGGCAAAGACATTGTCGACGACGACAGTCGCCCCGGCGGCATGCGCCAGTTCGCTCACGGCGGCGATGTCCACGATTTCCTGCATGGGGTTGGAAGGAGACTCGAAGAACACCGCGGTGGTCGGTTCGGAGAGGGCCTCACGCCACTGCTCCAGATCCGGACCATCAACGAAAACGGTCTCCACACCCCAGCGGGGCAGGATCTCGTTGAGGATCACAAAGCATGAGCCGAAGAGGGAGCGGGCCGCAACCACGCGGTCGCCGGCAGCCAGCAGGGCACCCAAGGCGGTGAAGACCGCGGACATGCCGGACGCCGTCGCAAAGCACGCCTCGGTTCCCTCGAGCAGGCGGAGCCGTTCCTGGAAGGTGGCCACGGAGGGGTTGCCGTAGCGGGAGTAGACGAAGCGTTCGTCCTCTCCGGTGAAGGCGCGTTCGGCAGCGGCCGCCGACTCGTAGACAAAGCCGGAGTTCAGGAAAACGGGTTCGGCCGTTTCCTGGAAGTTGGTACGGTCAAGGCCACCGCGGACGGCCTGGGTGTCAGGGCTCCAGCCAGCGGCATCAGGATTGAAAGTCACTTAGTCGGTTCCTAGATTCGTCGGCAGGCCACGGTTCTTCCAGCCATTCACGGTGCGCTCGCCATAGCGGTCGGGCTCGCCCTCGAAGCCTTCAAGGACGTTGTAGGCGGTGAAGCCGATCTGTGTTGCGGCAATGGCCGCGGAGATGGACCGCTGGCCGGAGCGGCAGAGGAAGACCAGTTCCACGCCGTCGCCCTCGGGTGCCTGCTGCTGCAGGTCCTCGATGAAGCGGGAATTCGGGATGCCGCCGGCGAGGTTCCACTGGATGAACAGGGGATCGTTCTCGGTGGCTTTGGTGTCCGGGATGCCGATGTGGGCCCATTCGCCCTCAGTGCGGACGTCCACCAGGATGGCGCCTTCTTCAAGTTTGGCCCACGCGTCCTGCGGGGTCAGGTCACCTGCGTAGCTCATGCGTGGCCCTCGAATGCTTCCTCGTCCTCGTAGTTCTCCAGCTGATCAACAGCATTGGCAACAGCGGCGTCGGCACTGGCGATGGCGGTAGGCAGGACCACGGCTTGGGCCACGATCACATCGGTGCCGTTGAAGGTGGCTGCGGGGCTGCCGTGGAGTACGTAACCCTCGGCGAGGGCGTTGTGGATGCGCTCGCAGAAATCGCGGGTATCCGGGCCGGTCACCAGGCGGTAGGAGAGTTTTTCTTCGGTGGGTTCAGGCATTGATGGTGCTCCTCAGTCACGCTTGCAGTTCGAGTTGTCGATACGCCGAGTAGTCACCTGAGGCACCCCGCCGGAGAGAGGGTTGCCGACCAGCAAGTCAGGGCTTGGCGCTGGTGCTCATTACTCAAGAAAAACGTAACATCCACGGGCATAGGCCTGCACTTGCGGGTGGCTGCGGGCTCGTCATGTTGCGTAACCGGAGGATGCTGTGGAACCTCTCCAAATAAGACGCCCCGGGAGCATAATTGACGCAGTACGACCCCCTGTAACTTCGCATGAAATCAGGTCGCGGTGAACGGACAGAGCAGTTCTACACTCAAGCCCATGCTGCATTTTGGATGGTTTGTGGGCCACGGTTTCGGAGTCCAGGGCTGGGGGACTCCCGGTTACAGCCTGGGCTACGACTGGAAGAAACCCGCCCTGTACCAGGAAGCCGTGCGCGCGTTCGAGCGATCCGGGCTGGACCTCTTCATCATCGAGGATTCCCTGACAGTCCCGGACACCTATGGCGGCACGGCCGAGGTTTCGCTGGCCCACGCGTCCTTCGCGCCCAAGCATGATCCATTGGCGCTGGTCCCGTACCTTCTGTCTGCAACGGAGCACCTGGGGATTGTGCCTACGGTCAGCGCCTCGTTCTATCCGCCGTTCACTGCGGCCCGGCTCCTCGCTACCCTCCAGCACTTCTCCGAGGGCCAGCTTGGCTGGAACGTGGTGACTTCCGGCAGCGACCTCGCGGCCCAGAACTATGGGCTGGACCAGCAAATCGAACACGACCTGCGGTATGAGAAGGCCGAGGAATTCGTCGACGTCGTCAGGCGGCTCTGGCGGAGCTGGGAACCTGGCGCCGTGCTTGAGGATGCTTCCGCCGGGGTGTTCGCGGACCACACCAAGGTCCATCAGATCAACCACGAAGGCGACTTCTTCAAGGTCCGCGGACCACTGAACACGGCACCGCTGCCGGAGGAACCCGTGCTGGTCCAGGCCGGCGCTTCGCCGAGGGGCAAGGCGTTCGCTGGAGGTCACGCAGATGTGGCGATTGCCTTGGCGCGTGGCGTTGACGGCATGAAGGCCTACCGGGATTCGATCCGCGCGGAGGCGGCCAAGGCCGGGAGGAACCCCGACGACGTCAAGGTGCTTTTCGTCCTCAAGCCCACCGTTGTGGGTTCTGCTGCCGAGGCGGAGGAGTTGCGGGCGCAGCGCCGGGAACTCACCCAGCGCGACATCGACAGCCAGCTCAACTCCATCTCCTACCTGTCCGTGATCGACTTCAAGAAGTTCGACCTCGACGCCCCGCTTCCCGAACTGAGCACCAACAGCAACCAAGGCACGCTTGAACATTTCGCCAAGGCGGCCCCTCCAGGCTCCACGCTGCGCCAGATCCTGCAGGCACGCACTGGCGGGGCGGGAGACTCGATCATCGGCACGGTGGGCGAGATTGCCGACTATCTGGAGGAGACCGGCGAGGCCGTGGGCGGCGACGGCTTCCTCTTCTCCGGCTTCGTGGATCCGGTGACGGTACACGGTGTGCTGGACAAACTCACCCCGGAACTGCGGCGCCGCGGGCTGTTGAGGACGAGTTACGGCAACGGCGGGTTCCGGCAGAACCTCCTGGACTTCTGATGACTCCGGCTGAGCCGCTGACGATTGGTACGGCTCCGGTGCGCGCCGTGGATGTGGCCCTGGCCGCCGCCGACCCGACGTTTCACGTGAAACTCAACCACGATGCGTTGTCTTTGATCGGGCTATCCCGGGAAGTCGTGGAGAAGGCTGCCGCCTCCGGGCAACGGGTCTACGGGCTCAACACCCTGCTCGGTTCCGGCCGGGACACCGCTGTGGAGGCGAAGTCCCTCCTGGCCTACCAAGTCCAGGTGGTCAGGTATCACAACAGCGGGGTGGGTTCGTATCTGGACCGCGCGGCTGCACGATCAGTGATCCTCGCCAGGCTCATCGGATTCAGCCGCGGCGGCTCAGGCGTGCGCCCCGAGACCGCCCGCTTCTATGCCGAACTGGTCAACCGCGGCGTCTTTCCCGCCATCCCGCGCGAAGGCTCGGTGGGGTCATCGGACCTGACCCAGCTTGCCGCCGTCGCCGCTGTTGCCATCGGTGAGGGCGAAGCGTTCGACGCCTCCGGCACGCTGGTATCGGGCGCCAAAGCGCTCGCCGACGCCGGCCTCCAACCCCTGGTTCTCGCGCCGGGGGAGGCCCTCGCCCTGGTCAGCGCCAACGCGTACTCCGTAGGTGCCGGGACCCTCGCATTGCTCCGGCTGCAGCACCTGGGCGAGCTGGCCGACGTCGCGCTTTCCCTCTCACTGGAGACCACCGCAAGGTACGACGGCGGCGGGAACCTGAGCCCGTTTTCGCCGGCCATCCAAGCGGCCAAGGCGGTGGACGGTCAGCGGGACTCGGCTGCTGCGGTGCGTCGCCTGTTGAGCGGTGGGTGGCTGGAGGATGTTCGGCCTGAGGTATCGGTGCAGGATGCTTTGTCGTTCCGGGCTGCGCCCCAGACGCACGGTGCCTTCCGTTCCTTGGTGACGCAGCTTGGTATGGCCTTGGAGGTGGAGCTGAACGGGCGCGGAGACAATCCCTTGGCCGACGTGGAATCCGGGCTGATGGTGTCCGGCGGGAACTTCCAACCCATGCAGCTGGCTCTTGCCTATGAGGGGTTGCGACTGGCTTTGGCGCACGTAGGGATTTCCAGTGAGCGGCGCATTGCCAAGTTGTATCCGCCGCAGCGGGCGATCCGGGCGAAGCATCTGAAGGCTGCGGCCTCGTCGGGTTCCGGCTTGGCGCAGGAAGAATTGCCCGGGCTGCTCTGGTACTCCGCCGCTGGGCTGCTGGCCGAACTGAAGGTCCTGGCGGCACCGGCGACCCTCGGGGCCCCGACGCTTTCGGCCGACGTCGAGGACCACTCGACGCTCGCCCCGCTCGCCCTTCAGCAACTGGAAAAGTCGTTGGACGCCCTGGAAAAGCTCCTCGCGATCGAAGCGTTGACGGCGTCGTATCTGCTGCTGGAAGCGGGAGCCGCGCAGCCGCTCGGGAAGGGGACCGGCGCCGTCGTGGGTCGATTGGCGGATGTACTGGCGGACCGGCCGTCGGCGCCTGACCTCGTGGAACGGGCGCGGGCTGTGCTCCGGAGCGCCGTGGCTGAGGAACGTTCAGAGGAAGGGGAGGAGCCGTGGTGAGTACGGCGATCCGCAAACATGGTGTGCACGCGGCGGCCTCGGTGCCGGACGGGCTGGATGCCTCGGTGCTGGACAGGGTGGGGAACACTCCGCTGGTGAAGCTGGAATCCCTGAGCCGTGGGCTGGGCAGCACCATCCACATCAAGCTCGAGTCGGAAAACCCCGGCGGCTCCATCAAGGATCGGACGGCCCTGAGCATGGTGCGTGCGGCCGAGCGGTCCGGTGAACTGCGGCCTGGGGCGACCATCGTGGAGAGCACCTCCGGGAACACTGGGATTGGGCTGGCCCTCATCGGCCACCTGACCGGGCATCCGGTGGTGGTGGTTACCGGTGACACCATCTCGCAAGAGAAGCTCGCCGCGCTGCACAACTACGGTGCCAGGGTGATCCTGACGGACTGGAACGCGCCGTCCGAATCGCCGGAGAATGCCCGGGCTGTGGCTGCCCGCATCACGGCTGAGACCCCAGGCGCGTGGCGGCCCATGCAGTTCGACAACCCTGCCAACCCCGCCGCGCACTACGAAACCACCGGACCGGAGATCTGGGAACAAACCGGCGGCCTGGTGACGCACTTCGTGGCGGGCATCGGCACCGGCGGGACCATCAGCGGCAACGGACGGTTCCTGAAGGAGCGTGTTGCTGCGTTACGACCGGGTGGGCACGTGGAAGTTGTCGGGGCAGATCCCTACGGTTCCGCCTACAGCGGCGGGCATCCCGGTGAGATCCTGGTGGACGGAGTGGGCAACTCCTGGCCGCAAGCCGAGTGGCCCAAGATCTTTGACCGCTCCATTGTTGACCGTTTCCTGCGCATTCCCAACGACGAGGTCTACTCCACGGTCCATCGGCTCCTCGACGAAGAGGGTCTCGCGCTGGGACCTTCGTCCGGGCTCGCGGTTGCTGCGGCCTTGCGGGTGGCCCGCGCTGCGCCCCACGGTTCCATGGTGGTGGCAATAGCGCCCGACGCCGGCACGAACTACCTGAGCAAGGCTTTCAATCCGGTGTGGCTGGCGGAGCATGGGATCAGGCTGGCTGCCGACGTCCCCGCCGCCCGCGAGTAGGACGCTCTCTCACATCCCGTCGTGTTCGGGGTAGACGCTCTCTCACGTCCTGTCGTGTTCGGGCGGACGCTCTCTCACATGAATGCCATCAGCCGATTGCGTTAAGCTCCAACCATGCCCGAACAGGAAACAACGCCCCGTCTTGCCGGATACCTTGATAAGCAACAGCCCGATCTTTACGCGACTCTGAGCCACTATGCCCAGCAGGTGGTGGAGGAAGCCGACCGGACCGGTGTGCCGCGCCGGACCATTGAATTGCTCAACTATCTCGCGTCACAAATCAACGGGTGTGCCTTCTGCCTTGACCTTCATCACCGCAGGGCCCTGGGGTACGGCGAAACCGAGCAGCGTCTATCCCTGGTGGCTGTCTATCGGGAAGTTAAGTTGTTTGAACCTTCGGAAGTAGTCGCCATGGAATTGGCCGAACAGATCACGCGAATGAGCACCTCGCGGCCCACTCCGGAGCTCTTCGAACGAGCGCGAGCACACTACAACGATGAGCAGATCAGTGTCCTTTGCATGGCGGCGATCGGGATCAACGCCTTCAACCGGCTGTCGATCCTGAGCGAACACCCGGTGCGCGCAGCGAAGAAGTAGCTCCAAAGCACAGGGTCCCGTGCCTCCACGACCCACTTTGGCGGGCACTGTGGGGCCGACACGGTCACGGCCAGGGGTGTCGTGGCTGTTGTGGTTTCAAAGTTGGTCGTGGAGGACCTTGACGTGTCCTCATCCAATTTGAGACGTGCTCAGCCCCCGGTCAACCACAAAGGGTTGGCCGGGGGCTGAGCTGCATTCAAAGAAGGCCTGGAAGCCGCAGACCTACGCCCTAGTAGCTTTCTTGAGCGACCGTCGTCGTCCGTATTTGAAGTAGAAGAACGCGTAGCAGGCTCCCACGAATGGAACGCCAAACAGGAGCGCAGCGACCTGGTTGGGGTCGAATGCGATGCCTATCAGTGAGACCACGCAGAGAACGAATGCGAGGATCGGAACCAGTGGGAAGAGCGGGGCCTTGTACGGGAGCGAGTCCACGTCGCCTCCGTTCTTCACGAAAGTCCGTCGGTAAATGAAGTGCGAGGCCACGATGGACATCCACACGCCCACGGTGGCGAAACCGGCAACCGAAACCAGCACCAGGTACACGGTGGCCGGCGCCACGATGCTGCTGATCAGGGAAGCCAAGCCGCCAAGCATGCTGACGCAGAGGGCAACCATGGGGATGCCGCGCTTGGTCAACTTGCGGAAGGCCTTGGGTGCATGGCCTTCGTCGGCCAACGAGAAGAGCATGCGGGCACAGGAGAAAAGCCCGCAATTGCCGGCCGAGAGCAGGGCCGTGATGATCACGAAGTTCATGATGTCCGCGGCAAAGGGAATGCCAAGCATGGAGAAAACGGTGACGAACGGGCTCTCGTCCACGCTGACTTTTTCGTAGGGGATGGTGGCCGCGATGACCGTGATTGCCCCGACGAAGAAGATCATGAGCCGGAAGACAGTGGTCCGCATGGCCTTGGGAATGTTTGCGCCCGGGTTGGACGTTTCGCCAGCGGCAACGCCGATCAGTTCGGACCCCGAGAACGCGTAGAACACGGCGAGGCAGGTGACGAAAACGCCGGTGAAGCCGTTGGGGAACAACCCATCCGGGGTGGCGAAGTTCTCGCCGAATGATGGGTAGTCTCCCGCGGCCAGGGGGTGGAAGCCCGCCAGCGCGGCACCACCCAGGATGATCAAGCCGACGACGGCGGCAACCTTGATGAGCGCGAACCAGAACTCTGATTCACCAAAGACGCGCGATGAAATGGCATTCAGGGTGAACAAAACGGTGGCGAAAACAAAGCACCAGATCCAGACGTCCACGCCCGGGAACCAGCGCTGCATGAGCAGGCCGGCCGCGGTGAATTCGGAACCCAAAGCCACTGCCCAGCAAAGCCAGTAAAGCCAGGCGGTGGCGAATCCGGTGGCGGGACCGATGGTGCGGGCGGCATAGATGTGGAAAGCGCCTGACACAGGGAACGCAACGGCGAGCTCCCCGAGGCATGCCATCACCAGGTACACCACCACGGCACCGATGAGGAACGCAATCACCGCACCCAAGGGACCGGCAGTAGCAATGGTGTATCCGGAACTCACGAACAGGCCCGATCCGATGACGCCACCCATGGCGATCATCACCAGGTGCCGGGCCTCCATGGACCGGCGGAGACCTGTCTGCGGGGCATCAGCCGTCGACTGCGCCTCGGTTGCCGATGCTTCGGCTTTTGTGGGGGAGCTGAGTCCCATTTTCCCTCCGGGAGGTTAGCCAGCAAAGTCTGAAGTTGTGACAGCCGGACGTGATCCAACTAACACGAGAACAAGATTCATCACATGACGAATGGCCATTTCAAGGAGGATAAGGAACGCGATTGAACGCGTAAATCGCCCAAGGTCGAGACCAAGAGTTTCTAATCATTGAGTCATTCGAGCAATTACTCCGCTGGTCACCTGCTAGGTTCCAAGCGGAGGCCCGTGGCTCCGAAAGCCGAGGACTTATTCGATCCCGGCGAACAGCTCGTTGAGTTCGGCAGTGAGCTGCTTCCGCACAGCCGGGGCCCCGACTTCCTTGCCGTTGATGTGGTTCACCGGAGCGATCAGCCGGATGCTGGAGATCAGCCATACAGCGTCGGCATCGAAGAGGTCCTGCGGCTCCAGGGGTCCGTACCCCAGTTCCCAGCCGGCAGCTTTCGCCGCGGCGAACAGCGCACCCTGCGAGGTGCCGGGCAGGATGCCGCTGTCCAGTTGCGGAGTGATCAGGCGACGAACCGTCCTCACGGAACCGTCGGCGTCGTCGATTGTTTCCAGGTGCGCCAGCAGAACAGTGGACGTGGGCCCTTCCAGGACGCGGCCATCAGTGGAGGTGAAGATGGCGTCGTCGGCGCCTTGCTTGTGTGCGTAACGAAGCGCCGCCATGTTGACCGCATAAGAGAGCGTCTTGGCGCCAAGCAGCAGCCAGGGGGCGCGCTCGCCCGCCTCCGTGTCGAAGCCACGGTCCAGAAGAACGACGTCGATGCCCGTCTCGCGCTGCCTGCGGCTGCCCGCGGGTGAGGGCGAAGCCTGTACCCAGCACGTGGGGTTCGCTGCACCTTCAACGCCCCGGGTAACGATCAGCTTGACGACTACCTCGTCCTCTTCCGGCGTGGGGGCCGGGTGAACCTCGCGGAATTCGGTGATGGCGGTATCGATGGCTTTGCGCCACGCGTCCTGCCCCGGGATTGCCAGGTCCAGTGCCGCCGCGGAGCTCCCCAGACGGTTCAGGTGTGCCTGGACCTTGCGGGGGCGTCCTTGGACGGCGAGGAGTGATTCGAACACGCCGTCGCCGCGGGTGGCGCCCAGGTCCGTTGCCATGATCTGGGGCTGGCTGGAGTCGGCGATGCGACCGTTTTCGAAGGCGGGGTCCAGGAAAACGAGGACCGTCGGGGCAGGTGAAGTCATGCTCCCAGCTTAGTGCGGACCTGTAGGAGGCACCTTTGCCGGATAGGCTGTGGACAGTTGTTCATGGACCGTGGGGGTTGTCGAGTGCTCTTTCCTTTTCCGTTTGGCCAGGAATGGACCTGGCTTTTGGGCGCATGGGCCATCGCCGAAGTGGTGCTTCGCATTGTCCTTTTGGGTGTCATCCCGGGCAATCGCCGGCCGACCACGGCCATGGCGTGGCTATTGGCCGTCTTCCTCATCCCCTCTGTAGGTTTTGTACTTTTCCTCCTCTTCGGCAATTTCAGGTTGTCCAGGCGCAGGCGCGAGCAGCAGGAAGAAGTCAACCGCCGAGTCCGTGCCGTCACAGAGGGCCTGGCGGAGGCCGGAAGCGAGTATTCCGGTCCCGAGTGGGTGGCCTCTGCCGGCGAACTCAATTTCAGGCTGGGTTCCCTCCCGATGGTTGATGGCAACAAGGTGGAGCTGATTCCCGGGTATGAGGAGTCCATCAAAGCCATGACCGAAGCGGTCAAGGAAGCCAAGTCCTACGTCAACGCCGAGTTCTACATCATGAGCAGCGACTCCGTGACCGACGACTTGCTGACGGAGCTGGAGAAGGCCGCCGATCGCGGTGTCACAGTGCGGCTGCTGTTCGACCACATCGGAACTCTGCGCGTCAGGGGCTACCGGCGCCTTATCCGCCGGCTCAAGGCAGGCGGGATCCAGTGGAAGCGGATGCTTCCGCTGCTGCCCATCCACGGCCAGTGGCGGCGACCGGACCTCAGGAACCACCGCAAAATCATGGTGATCGACGGCGACGTGGCCTTCACGGGTTCACAGAACCTGATCGAGCCCTCATACAACAACCCCAAGCACCACAAAGTCGGCCGCAAATGGGTTGAACTCATGGCCCGGTTGGAAGGTCCGATCGTGGCTACCCTCAACGTGGTGTTCGCTACGGACTGGCTCAGTGAAACGGACGAATCGCTGGAGGACCAACTGCGCCTGCCCACCCAGCCGGCACCGGGCCATGTCACAGCCCAGGTGGTGCCGAGCGGACCGGGGTTCGCCACCGAGAACAACCTGCGCCTGTTCAACACCCTGATCTACTCGGCGCAACACCGGATCTCCATCTGCAGCCCGTACTTCGTTCCGGACGACTCGTTGCTGTATGCGATCACCACGGCGGCACAGCGGGGGGTGGACGTGGAACTCTTCGTCTCCGAAAAGGGCGACCAATTCCTGGTCCATCACGCCCAACGCTCCTACTACGAGGCATTGCTGGGGGCGGGGGTCCGAATCTATCTGTACAGGGCGCCATACGTGCTCCACGCCAAGCACTTCACCATTGACGATGAAGTGGCAGTTCTAGGTTCCAGCAATATGGACATGCGCTCCTTCTCCTTGAACATGGAGGTTTCGGTGATGCTCTTGGGCGCCGAAACCGTGAACCTCATGCGCGCAGTGGAGTCGACGTATCGCGAGGTGTCCCGTGAGCTTACGTTGGACGACTGGATGGACAGGCCCCCGCTGGCCAAGTATGTGGATAACGTGGCCCGATTGACGGCCACGCTCCAGTAGTCCCCAACAGGGGAAATCAGCCGGGGAATTCCGCCCCGAGCGTGGAGAGCACACCGAATGCCTTGGTCCGGATTTCCTCGTACTCGTCGTCCGCCGTCGAGTCTGAGGTGATCGCCCCGCCCACGCCAAGGCTCAGCGTACGGCCGCCTTCGTTGCCGGGATTCACCACCAAAGTCCGGATCACTACTGCGAGGTCCGTGGCCGCGTTCAAGGAAAAGTAGCCGATCGCGCCGGAATAGATGCCGCGTGGCCCTGACTCCAACTGATCAAGAATGTCCATGGTGCTGATTTTGGGCGCTCCGGTCATGGAGCCGGCAGGAAAGGCAGCAGCCAACGCTTCAGCTCGAGGCGCCCCCGGGCGGAGATGCGCGTCCACCGCACTGACCATCTGGTGGACCGTGGCGTAGCTTTCGATCGCGCAGAGCCGGCTCACCGTCACGGAGCCCGGGACGGCAAAGTGGCTGAGGTCGTTGCGCAGCAAGTCCACAATCATGATGTTCTCGGCGCGGTCCTTCAACGAAGTCTCCAGGTCATGGCGCAACGCTGCGTCCTCGGCGGCGTCCGCGGACCGCCCCCGTGTTCCCTTGATCGGCTCGGCGCGCATGCCGCCATCGGAGAGGATGCGCAGGAACCGCTCCGGTGAACTGCTCGCAACCACCAATTCCCCGAACCGAAGGTAACTGGAGAACGGTGCCGGGTTCCGGCGTCGAAGGTTAAGGTAGCTCGCCCACGGATCAAGGTCCCCGGCGGCGGATTCAAGGGTGGTGGTGAGGCAGACTTCATAGGAGTTGCCTTCGCTGATTTGGTGTTGCGCGTCGGCGATCTTGCGTTTGTAGTCCGTCGCGGAGTCCCGGCTAACAAACTCGGGTACAGCGCCGGAAACGGCGGTCCCCGCCGCAGCAGCCGCCCCCGGCGCAACGGAAGTAGCAGCCGCGACCGCCGTGCGGGCCTCGCCCAACCATTCATCGGCGTCGGGGGCGTCCAAGGCGAGCAACCACACGGCGTTCTCGCGATGATCCAGAACCACGGCCCGTCCAGCGAAGAGCAGGGCAGCGTCCGGAGTGCTCGATTGGACGTCGTTACCGCCGGTTTCACGCTTGAGTTCGTAGCCCAGGTAGCCGAGCCAGCCAAGGGTGAATTGGCCGTCGTAGCCGCGCGGTGCGCGGACAGCGCGGCGGCCCCAGACGGAATCGAGCCAGCGGAAGAACGGTCCGGAGGTGGTCACGGTCGCGGAACCGGCGGTCAACCGGGTGGTCCCGGACCGGTGCGCTACCGACTGCCCGAACGTACCGCCGTCGTCCGCAAGTATGCTGAACCGGCTGCGCGCCGCAGCTTGCGACCGTCCGGCCACCGCGGACGCGTTGGAGGAATCAAGCCAAACGGCGTTTGTGGAGTTGCCATACATGGCCTCGAACAACACCGGCGCGTCGGGTGCGGCGTCGATCCGCTCGGACCGCAACTGCAGGCCGCGTCGTGAGCTGAGCTCCGGTGAGAGGATGGCCGCCAGCGACGGCAGGTACATGAGGGCTTGCAGGACGTCTTCCGGCGCGCTGCCGTCGGCAGGGTTTTGCACCCGAACGTCTGCGGCGCTGATCACGGCGTCGGCCTCGAGCCACACCTCTTCCTGGGCGGCCCAGCCGTCCCAGTACGGTTCGTAGGTGCTCCCGTCGCGCGCCAACGCACGACGACGGCGATCATCGCCGGGCGCTTCGACCCAGACGACGGCGTCCAGCATGGGCCGGGCAGCATCCGCTGCCGCGCCGACGCCTTCGACAATGACGATCTCGGCCGGGAGCGTCACGTTCAACCCGCCGTCGTAGTGCCGTTCCCAATCCCAGCTGACCCACTCTGCGGCCATGCCCTGGCTCAGGGGTGTGAGGACCGTGGCGACATAGCGCTCAATGCCTGTACTCAGGCCGTTCCAGCCGGGGTAGATGTCCTCCAGATGGAACAGGGAAACCTTGTGGTGCTGCCGCAACCGGGCCGCCAATTCAACGGCCAGCGTGGTTTTTCCTGCGCCGGACCGACCGTCAACAGCGATGATCACAGGTGCAGGAGTCATGACATAGAGGTTACCTGCTGGTGCTCGTCGGCTTTGGTGTCGTTCGCAGCGGCGATTGCTGCCTTGACGTGCTCCACAATCCCCGGGACGGCGGCTTTGATCAGCGTCCAGGTGTTGTCGAAGTCCGTGTGTCCGCCGTACCAAGGGTCTTCGATGCCAAGGTCCAGGGAACTGCGGCCGGCCATGGTGGGATCGAAGCTTCGCAACATCCGGACTTTGGCCAAGGAAGCAGGGTCTTTCGCGCCTTGCTGGAGCCAGCCGAAATGATCGACGTCGAGTGCCAGGATCAGGTCCCGTTCAGCGAACCATTCGGGCTTCCATTTGCGGGCGATGTGGTCCTCTGAGGCGATGTGGTGTGCTGTCAGTTTGCGGGCCGCGCGGGGGTCGATGGGGTGTCCGACCTCGTATCCGGTGGTTCCCGCCGAATCAACTACAACCAGGTTGCCGAGCCCGTCCGCAGTGAAGGCTTCGGTGAGCATGAGCGCTGCCATGGGCGAGCGGCAGATGTTTCCTGTGCAGACCGTGATGATGCGGTATGGGCTCGACGTTGAGTACATGCAGCAAGCATGGGTGATGGCACCCCTTCTTGGCTAGGGGCTAATTCACAAGGCTGTCATTTTTGCTGTCGAAGCTGTCATATGGGCTGAACAAAGTTGTAGTAATCGCTTGCCAGGGTGATTGTTTGGATGGCCTAGGCAGTGGGCGTTGGGGCCTGGAATGCTGCGAGGTCCTGCGCTTCGGCGGCCAGGGCTGCCGCGGCCAAATGAACAGTACGTACGACGGCGGCACGTCGCCTTTCGGCCCGGCCCGGCTCGGCGCCGGCCATCAGTCCGTCGAGCGCAGGCAGGACGGGGGCGGCGTCGCACAGGCTCACGATGGTGATGAGGAGGTCTCCGGCGTCTTCCCGTGAGATGCCGGGGAGGGCCGCGATGGTGCTGTTGACCTTCGACGCGCAGTTGGCCATCCGTTTGGGCAGGCCGACAACCTCAGTGCCGCGCTCCAGTCCTTCCCAGAACAGAAGGCGGGGTGCCGTGGCGTCGTTTTGGTGGTGGTCGAAGAGCCGGCCGGCGTAGTCTGCCATGGCCTCGGGCCCGTTGCCCTCGATGGGGACCTCGTCCATGAGGGTGCTGAGGGCGGACACGATGACGGCATCGAACAGCGCATTCTTGTTGCCGAAGTACTGGTAGATCCGCTCTTTGTTGACCCCGGCCTCGGCAGCGATGCGGTCGATGCGGGCGCCGGCGAGTCCACGCGTGCAGAACTCGGACGTCGCCGCCTTGAGCAGCAGTCCCTTGGTTCGTTCTGTGTCCCATGCCATAGGGTCACATTACCATTTTCCAACTAAGTAGTTGTAATTGTTTGCGGACGCGGTTATGGTGAATCCAAGCCAATTGCAACTATCTAGTTGGAGAAAGCCATGACTACCCAAGCTACGTCCGAAATCACCGCGGCTGCGCCCGTCGCCGCACCTGCCCGTCCGCAGGGGCCATCCGTCCACATGCGGGCGCTCATCACCTGGCTGGCCATCTTCCCCCTGGTGTCCATCGGCATGCTGCTGCTCGGCCCCATCATGGAACCGTGGCACCCTGTCCTGCGCGCGCTGGTCCTTACGGCATTCGTGGTGCCGACAGCCGTCTATTTTGTTGTTCCCCGGCTGTTCGCAGGCCACGGAGCCCTCAGCCGCAAGGCCGTGGAACGCTCAGCGCGCCGAGCAGCCCGCAAGTCCGCTTAACCGGGCTGGGACTAAGCGCCCCGCAGCTGCTCGACGTCGGCGATGGACGCGTACGCGGCCTGCGTGCCCTTCTTCGTCGCAGCCAAGGCAGCGGCCACCGAAGCAAACGCGGCGGCATCCGCAAGGGGTTCACCCGCGGCCAGGCGCGCTGCGACCGCACCCGTAAAGGCGTCGCCTGCTCCCGTGGTGTCTACGGCCGATACCCGGGTGGGCGCGATGCGGGTGATCTGGTCTTGAGCGCCCCGGGCCAAGGAATCCAGCACCACCGAACCCTGTGCGCCCAGGGTGACCAGCACACGTTGCAAGCCCCGGTCGGCGAACTGGCTACGAACCGGCTCCCACGCTTCGGCCTCTGCGTCGGAGTCAGGGACGTCTGCTTCCGAGCCCAGGAACAGTGAAGCCTCGTGCGCGTTTACCAGCAGCACGTCGCTCAGGTCCGCCAACAGCTCCGGCACCTCCGCGTACGGCGAGAGGTTCAGCAAAACTGTTGCTCCGGCGTCGTGCCCAGCTTGGGCGGCGGCAATCACGGTATCGGTTCCCACCTCCAGGCAAAGGCAGACCACGGCCGCATCAGCGAAAGCGTCAGCAGCGACGTCGGAAGGCCGCAGCGTCCCATTGGCGCCAGCCGAGATGATGATGCTGTTCTCGCCGCCCGCATCCACGGAGATGACCGCGACACCCGTGGCGGCGTCGGAACGCCGGACGCGGGAAACGTCCACCCCGGCGCTGGCCGTCGAGTCCAGGAGCATGGTGCCGTTGGGGTCCTCGCCCACGGCGCCGATCAGGCTGACCTGGCCGCCGAGCTTGCTGGCGGCCACTGCCTGGTTGGCACTCTTGCCGCCGGGATTCACGGCGAAACCGTTGCCGTGCACCGTCTCGCCGGGTTGCGGGAGGCGGTCGCAATAGATGGTGAGGTCGGCGTTAAGGGAACCGACGACGACGATTCCCGCCTTGGGTGCGTTGGTCATGCGGTCACCTTTTCGTTGTCGGTAACCTCGGCCTCGACGGGCTTGGGGATGAGCAGTGATGCCGCGAACGCCGCGAGGGTGATGGCGAGGCCAACAACCACAACGGTCAGATACGACGCACCGGTGTCACCAAGCGATGACGTCGCCACCAGGACCGCAGGCAGGACCAGGAAGCTCAAGCCGGCGCCGAGGTTGAAGGCACCTGCGTTCATTCCCGGGAGGAATCCAGGGTTACCCTGCGGCGAAAGGACAACGCCCAGACCGTTCAGCATGATGTTGACGGTACCGGCGTACATGATGCCCAGCAAGGCCGTGCCGACAATCATCATCGGCAGGCTGTTGAGGCCGAAGAACGCGATGATGGCCAGTGCCACGAGGCTGCCCAGCAGTCCGATGCGAAGGACCTTGGTGTAGCCAAGAACCGGTGCAAGTCGGCCGCTGATCGGGCCGAAGAGCCAGCCCAGGAGTGCGTAGGGGGTGAGGATCATAAGCGACATCTCGGTGGGTCCAACGCCGAAACCGGGATCGGCCGCCTGGACATAGGCCGGAACAATGCCGTTGATGACCGCGAAGATGCCGGTCATGGTGAGGGTGGTGGTCAGCAGCGGAGCCCACGTGGAGCGCTGGCGCAGGTGCACGGTTTCCACCATGGGCTGCTTGGCGCGCTTCTCAACAGTCCAGAACGCGAAGAACGCGACGGCGGCAACCACCGTGAGTCCGATAGCCAACGTCAAGGTGCCGGCGTCGAAAGCCGAGGCCAGCTTGGATCCTTCGTTCAGTGCCGTCAGCAGTGCGCCCACGGCGATCACGATGAAGAAGACGCCCAGCCAGTCCATCGTGGTGCCGGCAGCAGGCTTGCTCTCGCCGGCAAGGACGGCAATGAGGACCGTGGCCACGAGTGCCAGGGCAACCATGAGCCAGAAGATGCTGCGGAAACCGAAGTTCTCAGCGAAGTAGCCGCCCACGAACGAGTCGACGCCGGCCACTCCACCGTTCACGGCGGTGATGAGGCCCATGAGCGTGCCGTACTTGCGCGGGTTGGTCACTGCGGAGCGGAGCATGATCAGGCAGAGCGGGACCGTAGGACCGCTGACGCCCTGGATGATGCGGCCAACGAAGAGCCAGGTGACGTCAGGGGCCATGGCTGCGATGACCGATCCGACAGCCATGAGGAGCATCATGCCCACAAGGATCTTCTTGCGGCCAACAATGTCGCTGAGGCGGGGGAGGAAGAGTGAGAACAGGGCAGCTGCCGTGAAGAACCAGGTCTGGGACAGGCCGATGGTGGCCTGGTCAGTGTTGAGTTCGTTGCCCATGGTGACCAGGGCCGGGCTGAGCATGGAAGCGTTGAGCTGGAACGCCACGCAGGCTGCCAGCAGGGCGACCATGAGCGCGGTGACGTTGCCTCGGGAGGACTTGGTTTCAGCGAGGGTGGACATTACTTGGCCTCTCCTGCCAGGACAGCTGCGGCTTCGGCACCAGCGGTGGCGTTAGCGCCGCCGTCGAGCGTTGGTTCGCCGATCCTGACGATCGCATCGGTGACCAGATCCCAGAACTTTGTGTGGTCCAGGTCCACGGCCACCGATGTGGTGCAGTCCTCCGGCGCGGGTGCGCGGAAGTCAGCCACGGTCATGCCGAGGGTGAGCTTGCCCTGCAGTTCGATGTCCACGGGAACCTTGCGGGTGGTCATGACGGTGGGGTCGATCACGTAGGCCACGGCGCACGGATCGTGGACCGGCGGGAAGTCGAAGCCCTGGGCGTCCTTGTAGGTCTTCTTGAAGAATTCCATCAGTTCCAGGACGAACTTGGCCGGCTTGGTGCCGATGGCGGCGATGCGGTCCACTACCTCGTCGGTAGCCAGTGCCTGGTGCGTGAGGTCGAGGCCAACCATCACCACGGGCCAGCTCTCGTTGAAGACGATGTGCGCGGCTTCGGGATCGATGATGATGTTGAATTCGGCTACGGCGCTCCAGTTGCCCACGTGGTAGCCGCCGCCCATGAGGACGACTTCCTTGACGCGCTCCACGATGCGCGGTTCCTTGCGGGCGGCCATCGCGATGTTGGTGAGGCCTGCCGTGGGGACCAGGGTGACCGTGCCCGGCTCATGCGCCATGACGGTTTCAATGATGAGGTCGACGGCGTGGCGCGGGTCCAGCTCGATGGCGGACTCGGGCTGCTCCGGGCCATCCATGCCGGAATCACCGTGGATGCTGGGGGCAGTTTCGATGGTGCGGACCAAGGGGCGGTCGCAGCCTGCGGCGAACGGTACTCCCGTGATTCCTGCAATGGTGCCTACCGAGAGGGCGTTGCGGGTGACCTTTTCGAGGGTCTGGTTGCCCACCACCGTGGTGACGGCCAGAAGTTCGATGTCCGGGTTGCCGTGTGCCAGCAGCAAGGCCACGGCATCGTCATGGCCGGGGTCGCAGTCAAGAATGATCTTCTTGCGTGCTGTTATGGGTTTGGGGTCCACGTTTCTCTCCACGTCATTGGGGCCTGCCTGGTACTAGCCCGGGGCAGGGCGCTAAGCATTCAGGGGAATTCTGGCACTGCTCGGTGGGTTACGTCAAACGCTTAACGTAGATCGCGTCAAACGCTTAACGTAGATCGCGTCAAACGCTTAACGTAGATCGCGTCAAGCGCTTGATGCCTTGCGGCGGGCCAGACCGGCGGAACACCGCTACGATCGATGCATGGATACCCTGGATCGGCGCAACGCACGCGCGCCCCGCGTGACGGCTGCGATGGTGGCAGCGCGTGCCGGTGTGTCCACGGCAACCGTGTCCCTGGTAGCCAACGGGAAAACGCAGGGCCGGGTCTCCGATGACAACATTTCCCGCGTCCGGACAGCCATCGCCGAACTCGGGTACGTGGTGGACAGCATCGGAAGTTCACTGGCTCGCGGGGTCAGCTCGATCGTCATTCTGGTGACCCCGGACGTCTCCAACCCGTTCTTCGCCAACGTCATCGCCGGGGTGCGGGAATCGCTCGGGTCCGAGTACCAATTGTTGCTTTCAGTAACCGACGCCGGGGAATCGCCGCAAGCCGACGACGTCCGCAAACTATTGGCGCTCCGGCCTGCCGGCTTGCTCGTGGGTGCCCCCAGCGCGCAATTCCTTGAAGACCTTTCCGCGGCCGGACCCCTTGTCTTGCTGGATGCACCCGGACTGGAATCCTTCGCGCCGTCCGTGAACCTCGACGTGGCACAGGGAGCCCGCCAACTAGCCCGGCACCTTGCCTCCCTGGGGCATCGGCGGGCCGCCTACGTGGACGGCGTTACCGGCACCACTACGTTCCAGCTGCGCCGGGAAGCCTTCCTGGAGGAAGCCTCGCGCTGTGGGCTCTCGGTGGCGGACGGGCACATCGTCAGCACCTCCATCGACGTCGGTGCTGCCGCGGCCGCCTTCGCCGACGCCTGGCCGGAGTGGCAGCGAGAGGGGGTGACCGCCGTCGTCTGCGGTACCGATACGCACGCCTATGGCGTGTTGCAGGAAGCCCGCGTTGAGGGCGTCCGGATCCCTGAGGAGTTGGCTGTGGCTGGCTTCGATGACCTTCCCTACTCAGCCACGAGCAATCCCGGCCTCACCACCGTGCACCTGCCTGCAACGCCGCTTGGCCGCAAAGCAGGGGAGCAGCTGAAGGGGCTGATGGAGGGTCTTCCTTTGGACGAGCCCCACGTGACACTCGAGAGCACGCTGGTGGTGCGGGGATCTACGGCGCCTTCCTAAAGGACGCCCTGATCCCTAGTGGATGACCGCCAGCAGGATTCCGACCAGTACGAACAGGCAGCCGAAGATGCGGTTCAGGACCTTCTGGCCGTGTTGGTCGTGGGTGAAGCGTTGGAAGGACCGGGCAGCAAGGGCGAAGAAGAACCACATCACCATGATGTCGATGGCGAGAATCGTGACTGTAAGCATCACGTATTGCTGCAGCAGCGGCTGGTCCGGCCTGATGAACTGCGGCATGAAGGCCAGGAAAAACACGATGGCCTTGGGGTTCAACAGGTTCACCCAAATGCCCCGCTGGAACATGGACAGGGCGGACTCGTTCTTCTTGTCCTCGACTTGCTCCTTGTCCAGGTCCGGTTTGTGCAGGAATTGCCGGATGCCCAGGTACACAAGGTACGCTGCACCGGCGTAGCGGATGATGTTGAAGATCACCGGCGAATTGGACACCAGGACGCCCACGCCCAAGGCCACAATCACGATGTGGATGACCAAGGCGACCTGCTGGCCGAGAATTCCCCAGATGGATCGTCGGAAGCCCGAGTTGAGCGAGTTGCTCATAGTGAAGATTGCCCCGGCGCCGGGAGTGAAACTGATCAGGGTGCCGGCACCAACCAAGGCCAGCCAAAGGGAAAATTGCACCATCTCAGCTTATGCCGGTGAGGCGGGTGGTGTGGACGCGTGCCTTCCCGACTTGCGGCCATGACTTTACCGCTGAATCAGACGGTGGCCACCAAGCATTGCTGGCGGCCACCGCTCCCGGTTAGGGGATGTTGTGCCAGAACCACCGGGTAACATCAACGACCAGTCGAATGATGTTGACCGCAAGGTTCCAGGCGCCCCATGATTCCTCGCGTTTACGTTTGGAAGTCATACCGGGCACCTCCTCCCGAGGGAACAGGGCACGGCCACACTAGCGGAGCAACAAACGTTGCGCCTTTAGTATGTGGGGCCATAGACTCAAGAGGTGATGTTTGAGGTTCTACAGCCCTCCAACCGCACCAAATGAGCGCGCACCGCGCTGAACAGGGACCCGACTGCTATCGGGTCCATTGTTCTTTAACGGCACCACAGGACTTCTTCCTGATTCGTCAAGCCTAAGGGAATGCAAGCCTCTTTCCCGCGAGGGACATTCGCCGACGAATCACGGTTTTCAACCCGGCCTGGAAGCCATGGCTATTGGTGGAGTTGAACATTGTCCAACACCCAAGTGACCAAGGCAGCAACGAGGGCAACACCGAGTGCCGACGAAGACCACTTAGCCAGACTGAGCCTAAACTTGCTCGATAGTATCCCTGCGGTGCCAGGGCTGGTGCTCGTTGCGAAATCTCCGCTGTACGCAGACCGCAGGAGCATCTCTACTTGCGGGATCAGTCGACGTTGAAGTCTTTTGGGGGACAACTCAGATTGCTTGGACAGAAGAGAACGAGCTCCCGGCCTTAGTGCCCACTGATTTTGTGCTCGAGGTCAGCGCTTCGTGACGTGTGCCCCTCGACCGGGTGGTCGGGACGCGTGCCGCCACGACCCACTTTGGCCGCGCCAGCCACGGAATGCACCCGGAATGGGTTGATTTCCGCGATTCAGGAGCTCAAAGAGGGTCGGGAAGGTACAGCCACAGCCAGCCCATGAGGCACACTGGTGGCGTGAGCGGAATCCCGTGGGTGCTGCACGTTGATCTCGACCAGTTCATTGCGGCGGTCGAGGTACTCCGTCGGCCTGAGCTCGCCGGCAAGCCGATCATCGTGGGCGGACGGGGAGATCCCACCGAACGGGCTGTCGTGTCCACCGCTTCCTATGAAGCCAGGGCGTTCGGCGTCGGTTCCGGGATGCCGTTGCGTATCGCGGCGCGGAAGGTGCCGGACGCCATCATCCTGCCCGTCGATCAGGAGGCCTACCTCGCGGCGTCGGACGTGGTGATGTCCACTCTCCGGGAGCAGCCCGGGGCTACCGTTCAGGTACTCGGCTGGGACGAGGCGTTCGTCGGCGTGACCACGGAGGACCCTGAAGCCTACGCCAAGCAGATCCAAAGTGCCGTCTTGGAAAACACGCAGCTGCATTGCAGCGTGGGCATCGGCGACACCTTGGTCCGGGCCAAGAACGCGACGGATTTTGGCAAACCCGCCGGCATCTTCCGGCTGACTCAAGAGAACTGGCTCGACGTCATGGGTGCCAGGCCCACCAGGGAGTTGTGGGGCGTCGGGCCCAAAGTGTCCCAGCGGTTGGCGAAGCATGACATCACCACGGTCGCTGAGCTCGCGGCAGTCGATCCCCAGGAATTGGTCCCGGAGTTTGGCCCCAAAATGGGACCTTGGTACGCGCAACTTGGACGCGGGGAGGGCTCCAGCGAAGTGGATGACACTCCGTGGGTTGCCCGGGCACATGGTCGCGAAACCACGTTCCAAAAGGACCTGACCGAAGCCGGGCAAATCGAAAACGCTCTCAAGGAGCTGACCGCCCGCGTCTTGGAAGACGTCGCAGCGGAAGGGCGCCCGGTGATCGGGCTAACCCTCAAAGTGCGCTATGTGCCGTTCTTCACCAAGACCTACGCAAGGAAGATCCCCGAAACTTTCGACCGGAACGAAGTCCTCGCGCAGGCCCTGGATCTCACCGCCAAGATTGAGCCGGATCGCCCGATTCGGCTACTCGGATTGCGGGCCGAAATGTCCATGCCGGAAGAAGCCCGACAAGGACACACGCCCACGCGGGGCGGCTGGTAGCAGCGCGGCGGCTGGTAGCCCCGCGGCGGCTCGTCACCGCAGGACGCCCGACGCCGGCACCCACTTACCAGCGCGGGTGAATCGCTTCGCGGAAGAAACGGTCGTAGATGTCCTGCACACCGGCGGTGAGCCCGGCTCCGACGGACTGCAGCTCTCCCGCCTCAGCGTTGGCGCGCGCCTGCTCGGCGGAACGGGCCCCGGGGATGACTGCCGTAACGCCTTCCTGCGCGATGACCCAGGCGAGGGCCGCTTGCACTGTACTGACGCCGTCGGTCACCAAAGCGCTGAACTCCTGGGCGGCCCTGACGCCGGTGGCGAAGTCGACGCCGGAAAAGGTCTCGCCGACGTCGAAAGAAGACCCGTCGCGGTTGTAATTGCGGTGATCGTCCTCGGGGAATTCCGTTTCCGCCGTGTACTTTCCGGAGAGCAAACCGGAGGCCAGCGGCACCCTGGCGATGATGCCTACCCCGGCCTGCCGTGCTGCGGGGAGGACCTCGTCGAGCGGCTTCAGGCGGAAGGCGTTCAGGATAATCTGCACTGTCGCGGTGTTCCCGCGCTTGATGGCTTCGAGGGCCTCGTCCGTGCCTTCGACGCTGACGCCGTAGTTGCGGATGGCCCCTTCGCTGACCAAGGTATCCAGCGCGTCGTAGACCTCGGAGTTGCTGTACACGGCAGTCGGCGGGCAGTGCAACTGGACCAGGTCCAGGGTGTCCTGCTGCAGGTTGCGCCGCGAACGGTCGGTCCAGGCGCGGAAGTTTTCCAGGGTGTAGTTCTCGGGTACTTGGTCCACGCGCCGGCCCATTTTGGTGGCTACGGTGATGTTGAGGTCAGGGTTGATGCGGAGGAAGCGTCCGATGATCTGTTCGCTGCGGCCATCCCCATAGACGTCGGCGGTGTCGAAGAAGTTGACGCCCGCGTCCACCGAGGCCTCGAGGACCGCGACTGCATCCTCTTCGGTGACGTCTCCCCAGTCGGCTCCCAGTTGCCACGTGCCGAGTCCAACCGTGGAAACTGATCTGCCTGTCTTGCCAAGTATGCGCTGTTCCATGGGTTCGACTATAGGCGGTCAGTCGTTGGACAGCCTGGCCACTTTTCCCATTAGGTACCGCCGTTCCTGCAGGCTGCCGGTCTTCTTCGCCGCGGCAAGGTACGCTGCGCGGGCCTCGGCAGGGGAGCCCGCCATGTCCAGCAAATGCCCGCGAACGGCGTCCAAGCGGTGCGAACGACCCAGCGCTGAATCCAATCCCCCCAACAGCTCAAGGCCGGCTTCGGGACCATCCACCATGGCCACAGCAACTGCCCGGTTCAGCGTCACAACGGGACTGGGGGCCACGGCCTCGAGGACGGTGTACAGGGCAACGATCTGCCGCCAGTCGGTCTCAGCATCAGAGGAAGCTTCGGCATGAAGGGCGGCAATCGCGGCCTGGAGTTGATAGGGGCCAGGTGCCCCACGTCCGAGGACGGAGGACAGCAGTGCTATGCCCTCCTCGATCTGTCCCGGGTTCCACAGGCTTCGGTCCTGCTCGGCCAGCGGCACCGGCGTTCCATCCGGGAGGGCGCGCGCGGCCCGCCGCGAATCGGTCAGCAGCATCAGCGCCAGCAGGCCGCCGGCCTCCAACTCTCCCGGCGCCGCGCCCAGCACCAGGCGCGTCAACCGAATGGCCTCCGTGGTGAGCTCCTCACGCTGCAGGGAGGGACCCGAGCTCGCTGCGTAACCTTCGTTGAAGATCAGGTACAGGACGTGAAGTACGACGCCGAGCCGCGCCTTGCGCTCATCGGCCGGCGGCATGCTGAACTTGCCTCCCGCCTTCTGGATCCCCTGTTTCGCACGGCTGATGCGCTGGCCCATGGTCGCCTCGGGGACGAGGAAAGCGGAGGCGATTTCCGCCGTCGTGAGTCCGCCGACTGCACGCAGCGTCAAGGCGAGTTGCGACGGTGCGGACAATGCCGGGTGGCAGCAGAGGAACATCAGCGTGAGGGTGTCGTCTGCTTCCGATGCGGAGCTGGACGAAAGATCCACCTCCATGGCCGCAACGCGTTCCTCCCGCGCCCGGCGTGCGTTGTCGCTCCGCCACGCGTCAATCAGGCGTCGGGTGGCGACGGCAATCAGCCATGCCTTCGGATTGTCCGGCACCACTGCGGGCCACTGGATTGAAGCTTCGATAAGGGCTTCCTGGACCGCGTCCTCACAGGCATCGAACTGCCCGTGCTTGCGGGCCAGCACGCCGAGGACCTGCGGCGCCAAGCTGCGCAGCAGGTCCTCGATTCGCGTGTCCCGCGGGGTTTCGGCCAATAGAGCTATACCTCCGGCGGGCCGTCCGGGATGGCGCGGAGCTCCACAACCTGCGAGTACTTGACGATGCTTGAGCAGATCTCCACAGCGCGTTCCTCGCTGGCCACATCCACCACCCAGTAGCCCACCAGGGATTCCTTGGCTTCGGCATAGGGGCCGTCCGTGGTGATGACTCCATCCGGAGTCTGCTTCACGAGCTTCGCCGTGCTGCCGTCGGCCAGTCCGGCGTTGAAGACGAGCTCGCCGGACTCGGTCAGGTCCTTGTCGATCTGGATCATGAAGCCGATCATTTCCTTGATCCATTCAGGGTCGGCGGTCTCCATCATGCCCTCGGCGGACCCGAACATCATGATCATGTATTTCATCTCAAAACTCCTTATGAAGGGCGCCCTGTTTGGGTGCTTTCACTCATGGGTCGGAACCGGGGCGGGCTTTTCTACATCGCCGGGGAAATTCTTTTTGGCTTTTCAGGCCCGGGCGATCACTTCACCGTTGGGAATGAGGAAGTAGCCGTCATCCGTGGCTCCCCAGCGGTGCCAGCCGGCAGCGATCCGGGCAAGGTCGGCTTCGTTGGCGAAGCCGTACTCCAAAGCCTGCTCGGCGAAAGCGGAGTGCAGGACGCGTTCACTCCACACCCGTGACTGCCATGCTCGCTGTTGGGCTGTGGCGTAGAGCCAGTTGCTGCTGGTGGGCGCCACTTGGGTGAATCCCGCCTGCTGGGCCCAGGACACCAGCCGACGGCCGGCGTCGGGCTCTGCTCCGTTGCGGCGGGCGATCTTTTGGTACAGCGTCATCCAGTCGTCGAGTTCCGGAACTTCCGGGTACCAGCTCATGCCGTGGAAGTCGGCGTCGCGCACGGCCACAATGGCGCCGGGCTTGGCCACCCGGCGCATCTCACGCAGTGCGGCCACCGGGTCGGTCAGATGTTGTAGGACCTGGTGGGCGTGGACGAGATCGAAGGACTCGTCCTCGAAGTCGAGATCGTAGATATTGCCGGTCCGGAATTCCACGTTGTCCACGCCGCGCTCGGTAGCGAGTTCTGCTGCCTGGGCCACGATATCCGCCGAGCGGTCCAAGCCGATCACTTGCGCGGGCGCAACCAGTCCCGCGAAGTCGCACGTGATGCTGCCAGGCCCGCATCCGACGTCGAGCACTGATGTTCCGGCGGTGAGATGGGGGATGACAAACGCGGCCGAATTCTCGACCGTTCGTGAGGCGTGGGCCCGGACAACTGACTCGTGGTGCCCGTGGGTGTAGACATCTTCAGGCTGCTGCGCGTTCATAGGGAAACGCTACAACTTGAAAGGTGAATTTAGGCGGAACGCGGTCAGTCGCTCTTGTGGGTGGCTTCCTCGCGTGCGGCCAGCGTGGCGTCCACCATGTCCGTCATGAAGCGCCGGACGAGTTCCAATTCCTCGGCACTGTACGCCGCCATGGCCTGGCCCATGCGGATGGCGAGCGGCATGAACATGGCACTTCCGTCGCGGTGCGCCTTGGGAGTCATGTGCAGCTGGACTTGCCGGCGGTCCGTCCCAAGACGCTCGCGGACCACATGCCCCGAGGCGTGCAGCCGGTCGATAAGCGCTGTGGTGGCGGGGGAGCTGAGCCGGAGTTCGGCGCGGAGGACGCCCGGGGTGACCACCCGGCCTGCGGCGGAATGGCGCATGATCACGGCGAGCGCGTTGAGGTCCGTCCGGTGCATGTCGTTTTGTCCGCCTGCGGCGTCGACGTAGTGGTTTGCCTCGAGGGTGAAGTCTTGGAGGAGGCGGACGAGCTCCTGGGGTGCGGTGTTCATGTCTGCCCTCCTGCCAGGGTGGTCTCTTGTTGTTGCCTTCCGGATATTACTCCCAGCGGCTGGGGAATCCGGCATCAGCTTCCCCGCCCTTGGATTAGTTCCATGGTAGAGATAATCTATGGTGGAATAAAGACATCACGCATCCCCGGAGAAGAAGGACTCATGAACCTGCAGAAAGTACCGTTCTGGCTGCGCTGGCTGGTGCCCGTGGTGCTGGTGGTCACGTGGCTGGGCATCGCCGGAATTGGCGGCCCCACGTTCGGGCGTCTGGACGAGGTCTCGTCCAATGACCAGGCCTCGTTCCTCCCCGCTGGCGCCGAAGCGACCGAGGCCGGGGACTGGCAGGCCAAGTTCCGGGACTCCGAGGAGATCCCTGCCGTGGTCATCGTGGAGAACGACGCCGCATTCACCCCGGCCCAGCTGGGCGAAGCAGCCCAGCTGAAAGCCGATATTGAGGCACTCAAGCTGGGGAGCGCCGTCGTCGGGCCTATCCCGTCGGAAGACGGCAAAGCGGTCCAGTTCATCGTTCCCATGGCGTCGTCCGATGAGTTGCGCGAGTCGGTCCAACTGCTGCGCGACACTGTCCAACCCGGCGCCCCGGACGGCATGCGCGCCTACGTGACGGGTCCGGCCGGCCTGACCGCCGACCTCGTCAACGCATTCGGGGGGATCGACGGCATCCTGCTGCTGGTGGCGCTGGGCGCGGTCTTCGTGATCCTGCTGCTGGTGTACCGCTCGGTGGTGCTGCCCTTGGCGGTACTGTTCACGTCGGTGTTCGCCCTGTGCGCGGCGATCCTGCTGGTATTCGGCATGGCCAAGCTGGGCTGGATCCAGCTGAACGGCCAGAGCCAAGGCATCCTGTCCATCCTGGTGATTGGCGCGGCGACCGACTATGCGCTGCTGTTTGTGGCGCGGTTCCGTGAGGCGCTGACGCACACCACCAACCGCACCCAGGCCGTCATCACCGCGTGGAAGGCCTCCTTTGAGCCGATTCTTGCCTCGGGTGCGACCGTCATCATCGCCCTGCTGTGCCTGCTCTTCTCGGACCTGAACTCCAACAAGGCGCTCGGTCCTGTCGCGGCGGCCGGCATCCTCTGCTCGTTGTTCGCTGCGCTCACGCTGTTGCCCGCTCTTATGGCGCTGCTGGGTCGCGCGGCGTTCTGGCCCTTCCGGCCCAAGTTGCTGCCCGACGACGAACGCGAACCTGAGATCCTCACCGGGCTTGAGGGGCAAAAGGGTCTGTGGCGAGGCATCGGCACTATCGTTTCCAAGCGGCCGCGGGTGGTGTGGGTGGCATCGGTCCTGGTGCTGCTGGTCGCCTCCGTCGGCGTCCTGCAATTGAAGGCCAACGGCGTCCCGCAAACGGATGTCATCCTGTCCCAGTCCGACGCCGTGGACGGCCAGGACGCGCTGGCGCGCCACTTCGACGCCGGCAGCGGCAGCCCCGCCGTCGTGGTCGCCTCCCAAGGTGCCGCGCAGCAGGTCCTGGACAAAGTGAAGGCCTCCGACGGCATCGGCGACGCGTACCTCCTGGCCGAAGGCAGTGTGCCCATCACCGGTGCGCCCGGCACACCGGCGGAACCGGCGGTCCGCGACGGCAAGGTGCTGATCAACGCAACGCTGAACTCAGCGGCCGATTCGATCGAGGCCGAGGAAGCGGTGAAGTCGCTGCGGGTGGCGGTCCGCGAGGTCGACGCCGGAGCGTTGGTTGGCGGGGTCACCGCCACTGCCCTGGACACCAACACCACCGCGCAACGCGACTTGGTGGTCATCATCCCGATTGTCCTGGTGGTCATTCTTTTCATCCTGATGCTTCTGCTGCGGTCCGTAGTGGCGCCGGTGCTGCTGGTGCTCTCCGTGGTCCTGTCCTACGGCGCCGCGATGGGTGTTTCCGCCTGGGTGTTCAACGGGATCTTCGGATTCTCCGGGGCCGACGCCACCGTGCCGCTGTTCGGATTCGTGTTCCTGGTGGCCCTTGGCGTGGACTACAACATCTTCCTGATGAGCCGTGTCCGCGAAGAGTCGCTGAAGCACGGGACCAGGCCCGGGATCCTGCGCGGACTGGCCGTTACGGGTGGAGTCATTACGTCTGCCGGTGTTGTGCTGGCAGCAACGTTTGCCGCCTTGGGAGTCATCCCCATCATGTTCCTGGTGCAACTGGCGTTCATCGTGGCGTTCGGGGTGCTGCTGGACACTGTGCTGGTCCGCTCCCTGCTGGTGCCCGCTTTGGCGTACGACATTGGCAGCAAGATCTGGTGGCCGGGAAAGCTGGGGCGTGAGCCTTCCGCAGCTTCGCTTGGGCCGCGCGAGGAAGAAGAGGCGCCCGTGGGGCGCTAGTCAGGCTTGCTGGTTGTTTGGGTCGACGTAGCCGGCGCCGCCATCAACGGTCACAAATTGGCCTGTATGGAGGCGCCGGGTAGCGTCGCCCGTTCCCACCACGGCGGGGATTCCGTATTCGCGGGCAATGAGCGAGGCATGGGCTGCGAGGCTTCCGCCGTCGGTGACCACGGCGGCGGCACGGGCGAAGAGCGGAGTCCAAACCGGCGCAGTTGAACGGGCCACGAGGATTTCGCCCGCTTGGAAGCTGGTGGCGTCTTCCGGTCCTGCCATCACCCGCACCCTGCCGCCAATGCGTCCGCTGCTGGCCGGGTGGCCGATGATGGCGTCCTTGGGATATTCGGATGTGGTTCTGGCTGCTGCTACGGCGTTTCCGACGGGGTCGCTTCCGGACCTGCCCGGTTCGCCTCCGAACCTCACGGGTTCGCCGATGGTCAGTGGCGCGTCCAACTGCCTTTGCCGCTGCCAGGTGCTGCGGCGAACCTCAACCTGTGCGCGGTAGTCCCCCTCAGGGTGGCGGACTTCGTCCAAGGTAAGGAAGTGAACGTCCTGGGGGTGGTCGATGGCACCCGTGATGGCGTGGTGTTCGCCTAGCCTTTGGGCGCAGCGGCGCAGTACGGGCCAGGCGAGCGTCAAGTTCAGGGATTGTTCTTCGCGGAGGACGGCGTAGTAGCGGGCCATGGCCAGGAGGGAATCGAAGTGAACCAGCTTCCCTCGAGTATCAAGCAATACCTTCCGGGCCGCAGCTTCTGCTTCGTTCCGCCGGGCTATGAGCGCTTGCGTACCTGGAGTCTCTGAATCCGTGTCCGCGTCTCTCCCCGCGTTTCGGGTCTCTCCGGCGGTGGGGTAGTACCAGTCGAGGGAGTAGACGGCGTGGTTCGCCTCCGAAGGCCGGGTGCCCGTGAAGCCGCGAAGAAGCACCTGGTGTCCTTGGTTTCCCGCTGGTGTGTCGCCGAGCGGGCCGGCAAGATGCTTCTTCCAGAAGACAGCCAACGCGGCCTCCATCTTCCAGGCCGATCCGCCTACTACCGACAATGACCACAGCTGGATCCCGGCCTGCCGGCTGATCGCGTCAACCAACTCAATGAGCCTGGCCGGCGATGCCGTCTCGACTTCCCCTTCCGTTTGCCTCACGAGTTCCTGGTATCCAGGCAGCAATTGTTCACGCCACTTCAGCTCCAAGCCGTGGAGAACTGCGCGGTGCGCCGCAGCCGGGTTGGTTGACGCGCGGAGAAGGGCGTTGATGAGGAACCAAGGCAGACGACCCCGGCTGCGGAGTATCAGCGGCGCCACGGTCCACGGGGTAGGAATTGGCGGGGAGTTGAAATACCAGCCGTTCACAGAGCCGTATCGAAACGGCACACGCACGTGGACGTCATCCTCCATGCCGTCGAGGAACCCGCTCTCGACCCGGGGAATGAGCCAGTTCGCAAACAGCGGTGTCAACGGATCAGGGAGCCACTCACCGAGCCGGAAATTGCGTGCCCACACGCCTTTGCCTGGTGCTATCCAGCTGACGGGCTCTGGCAGGGCTGTCATGATGCGGGTGGCCAGTCCTCGGCGTCGTTCGGGCGCGAGCTGGTTGCCGCAAGGCCGGTCACAGGGTCTCCAAGAGGCCGGTGGTCCGTTCAATGGCTCCCGGGACAAGGGAGTAATAGGCCCACGTGCCACGCTTCTCGCGGTGGAGGAGGCCTGCGTCCACAAGGATTCTCAGGTGATGGGACACCGTTGGCTGGCCGAGGTCCAAGGGCTCGGTGAGGTCGCACACGCAGGCCTCGCCCCCCTCTGAACCCTTGACGATGGACAAGAGGCGCAGGCGGTTGGGGTCTGCAAGGGCTTTGAAAACCGAGGCCCTTAGCTGTGCCTCGTAGTCGTCGATGGCCTGTTGCCCCGACGGCTCGCAGCACGCTTCGGCCTCCACTGGTGTCAGCTCCACAGTTTGCCCGGATTCCATGCATCCATTATGCACATACATTGACAATCATCGATATACCTGGACATACTCAATATCGAAGTTCATCAATCTTTGCCCAGTTCGTTTGTGGGCGTTAGAGCCAGGAGTCTTGTGAGCACCCCGACGCAAACCGCAGCCCGTGATGCCACCCCCGAGTCCGGCGTCGTTGGGAAGCTCTCCGCAATGGATCGCTTCCTGCCGGTCTGGATCATCGCCGCCATGGCGCTGGGTTTGCTGCTGGGCAGCCTCGTTCCGGGCTTGAACAGCGCGCTCGAGGCCGTGAAGGTCGGCGAAGTGTCGCTGCCTATCGCCCTGGGCCTGCTGGTGATGATGTACCCGGTCCTCGCCAAGGTCCGCTACGACCAAGCGCACCGAGTGCTGGCCGACCGGAAGCTCATGGTCACCTCGCTGGTGATCAACTGGGTCCTCGCTCCAGCCTTCATGTTCGCGTTGGCGTGGGCGTTCATCCCCGACCTCCCGGAATACCGGACCGGACTGATCATTGTTGGCCTGGCCCGCTGCATCGCCATGGTCATGATCTGGAACGACCTCGCCTGCGGAGACCGTGAATCCGCGGCCGTGCTCGTGTTCGTCAACTCAGCCTTCCAGGTGATCGCCTTCGGTGCTCTGGGTTGGTTCTACCTCCAGTGGCTGCCGTCCCTCTTGGGTCTTCCCACCACGGCTGCTGACTTCTCCTTCTGGGCCATTACGTTCTCAGTGCTGATATTTCTTGGCATCCCATTGCTCGCAGGCTTCCTCACACGAGTTGTTGGCGAGAAGGTCAAAGGCCGCAGCTGGTATGAGGGAATCCTCCTGCCCACGATTGGTCCGTGGGCGCTCTACGGCCTCCTTTTCACCATTACGCTCTTGTTCGCGCTCCAAGGCGGCACCATCATCTCCAGGCCGATGGATGTTCTTCGGATCGCCTTGCCACTGGTCGTCTACTTCCTGGTGGTGTTCGGCGCCGGGATGGTGATCGGCCGGTTGTTGAATCTCGGATACGCGAAAACCACCACGCTCGCGTTCACGGCGGCCGGCAACAACTTCGAACTCGCCATCGCCGTAGCGATCGGAACCTTCGGCATGACGTCAGGGCAGGCCCTCGCCGGCGTCGTTGGACCCTTGATTGAAGTACCCGTCCTTGTTGCACTTGTGTATGTAGCCCTCTGGGCGCGCAAGCGCTATTTCACCCCCACCGCCATCGCTGCCTGACCTTCGAGGAAAAATTGATGACCACCGAAACCGCCAAGAAGCCTTCCGTCCTTTTCGTCTGCGTCCACAATGCCGGGCGCTCGCAGATGGCCGCCGCGTTCCTCACCACCCTTTCCCAAGGTGCCATCGAGGTCCGCTCCGCGGGTTCCCAGCCGGCCGACAAGGTCAACCCGGCTGCCGTTGAAGCGATGTCCGAACTCGGCATCGACATGTCCGCGGAAATCCCCAAGGTCCTCACCACCGAGGCCGTGAAGGAATCCGATGTGGTCATCACCATGGGCTGCGGCGACGAATGCCCGTACTTCCCCGGCAAACGCTACGAGGACTGGGTTCTTGAAGATCCCGCCGGGCAAGGTGTTGATGCCGTGCGTCCCATCCGCGATGAGATCAAAGCCCGCATCGAGGGCCTGATCGCCTCACTAATCCCCGCCGCCAAGTAATCCCGACAACCCAGGAGCGACTCCCGTGAGCAACGAACAACTCATCATCATCGGGTCCGGCCCTGCCGGCTACACGGCGGCCATCTACGCTGCCCGTGCGGGGTTGAGCCCTTTGGTGCTGGCCGGCTCGGTCACAGCCGGCGGCGCCCTCATGAACACCACGGAGGTGGAAAATTTCCCTGGTTTCCCCGCCGGCATCCAGGGCCCCGAGCTCATGGACGGTCTCCAGGAACAAGCTGAAAAGTTCGGCGCGCGGATAGTGTTCGACGACGTCACTGAGGTTGATCTCAAGGGTCACCTCAAGCGCGTGGTCACCGGGGCCGGCGAAACTCACGAAGCACCTGCCGTCATCCTCGCCACTGGCTCGGCCTACAAAGAGCTTGGCCTGCCGGAAGAGAAGAAGCTCAGCGGCCACGGAGTGTCCTGGTGTGCCACGTGCGACGGCTTCTTCTTTCGGGAGCAGGACATCATTGTTGTGGGCGGCGGCGACTCCGCGATGGAGGAAGCCACCTTCCTGACGCGCTTTGGGAGGTCCGTCACGGTAGTGGTCCGGAAGGATGAACTGCGGGCGTCACGGATCATGGCCCAGCGTGCCAAGGACAATCCCAAGATCACGTTTGCCTGGAACTCAGCCATTACGGCCATTCACGGCGACACCAAGGTCACGGGCGTGACGCTCAAAGACACGCGTACCGGTGAAACCCGGGAACAGGCGGCAACTGGAATCTTCGTTGCCATCGGCCACTTGCCACGGACTGAACTGGTTGAAGGACAGGTGGACCTCGACGCCGAGGGCTACATCAAGGTGGATTCACCGACCACCTGCACCAATCTCTCCGGCGTCTTCGCGTGCGGCGACGCCGTGGATCATCGCTATCGCCAGGCCATCACCGCCGCTGGCACTGGATGCTCAGCTGCTTTGGACGCCGAACGGTACCTCGCAGCCTTGGACGACGCTGACAGCATCGCCACGGCACTGGTCGAAGAGCCCACCCACTTCTGAGCAAATCCCCGACTGAGGAACGAGTAACACATGGATGAGAACCTTCCTGTCGCCGTGATCGGTGCTGGCCCTATCGGCTTGGCTGCGGCAGCTCACCTGCTTGAACGCGGCCTGGAGCCAATGATCTTTGAGGCCGGTCCCTCAGCGGGCGCCGCCATTGAGCAGTGGCGACACATCCGGTTGTTCTCCCCGTGGCGGTTCAACCTCGACGCAGCGGCCGTCCGATTGCTGGAGCCCACGGGGTGGGAATCGCCTCGGCTAACGGCACTGCCATATGGAGGAGAACTCATCGACAACTATCTGGCACCGTTGGCTGCGACCCCGGAGATCGCCGCCCGGCTCCAGACAGGATCCAAGGTCGCGGCGGTCACCCGAAAGGGCATGGACAAGACCCATGTGCGCCACCGCGACACCACCCCCTTCATAGTGCGCGTTGAACACGCCGCCGGGGAGGTGCGCGACCACACTGTGTCCGCGGTCATCGACGCCTCAGGCACGTGGTCCACGCGCAATCCGTTGGGCACCTCGGGGTTGCCGGCAATCGGTGAAGACCGTGCCGCAGCCCGGATCTCCTCGCCGCTGCCTGATGTTTCCGGCCGCGATCGAGACTCCTTCGCTGGACGGCGGGTCCTGGTGGTCGGAGCGGGGCACTCCGCAGCCAACACACTCATCAACCTCGCTGATCTTGCCAAGGAAGAACCGGAAACGCGGATCCTGTGGGCGGTACGGGGAGCCTCAGCAGAGAAGGTCTACGGCGGCGGTGATGCCGATGGCCTGCCTGCACGCGGACAGCTCGGCGCCCGACTTCGCCGTTTAGTGGAGACAGGAAAGGTCGAACTGCACACGGGATTCGGTATCAGCTCCTTCGCTGATTCGGAGCAGGGCCTGACCGTAGCGTCCGTCGACGGACGCGCTCTGGTGACGGACGTCGTCGTGCCTTGTACCGGGTTCCGCCCTGACCTGGACATGCTCCGGGAACTGCGCCTGAACCTGGACCCCGCTGTTGAAGCGCCCATGGAACTGGGTCCGCTCATTGATCCCGAGTTTCACTCCTGCGGCACGGTCCCGCCGCACGGAGCCAAGGTTCTCGCCCACCCGGAGAAGGACTTCTACATCGTGGGCATGAAGTCCTACGGCCGTGCTCCGACGTTCCTGATGGCCACCGGCTACGAGCAGGTCCGTTCTGTGGCTGCGGCATTGGCCGGGGATCAGGCGGCTGCTGACACCGTCCATTTGGAGCTACCGGAAACGGGTGTCTGTTCATCCGACGCCGGTTCCAGTTGCGATGTTCCTGCTGTGGCTGCTGCGCTAACGGAGGAGGAGCAGGCCAGCGGTTGCTGCTCTGTTCCTGAACCGGTGCTTATCGGCTTTCCCACCGGGCTGGCCCACGGCCGGTCCGGCGGGTAGGGATCGCCGTCTTCCGGCGGCGCGTCAGGCGCTGACGGTGTTGCGTTCGCGGTAACCGTCAGCGGCGTAAACACCAAGGACCCGGACCTCGGTGGTGAAGAACTCCAATTCCTCCAAGGCACGGCGGAGTCGGGCATCCTCGGGATGACCTTCGACGTCGGAGAGGAACATGGTGGCGGCGAATTCGTCGCCCACCATGTAGCTCTCCAACCGGGTCATGTTGAGGCCGTTGGTCGCGAAACCGCCGAGCGCTTTGTAAAGGGCAGAGGGAACGTTGCGGACGCGGAACACGAAGCTGGTGATCGCGGGGCCAGGCAGTTCTTCCTTCGTGGGAAGCTCGCGTTCACGGGCCAGAACAACAAAGCGGGTGGTGTTGGTGGGGTCATCTTCGACGCCCGAGGCCAGGACGTCCAGCCCGTACAGTTGAGCGGCGAGCGGCGGAGCGAGGGAAAGCTTGCGGGGATCGTTCCAATCCCGGACCTCGCGTGCTGAGCCCGCGGTGTCACCGGCGATGACAGGCTTGAGACCGGCCTCGCGAATGATCTTGCGGCACTGGCCCAGCGCGTGGATGTGGCTGTGGACCTCTGTGGCGCCCTCGATGGTGCTGCCCGGGATCCCCAAGAGGTCGAAGCGGATCGGCAGGAAGTACTCGCCGACGATCTGGAGCTTGGACTGGGGGAGCAGGACGTGGATGTCAGCCACGCGTCCGGCGATGGAGTTCTCAATCGGGATCATGGCCAGATCGACTTCGCCCGTGGATACCAGTTCAAAGGCGTCCTCAAAGCTCGCGCACGGGACGCTTTCGAGTTCGGGGAACATTTCCTTGCACGCGAGATCCGAATTGGCTCCCGGCTCACCTTGGTACGCAATCTTCTGGGACATGGTGCTCATGGTTACACGCGGAGCCCCCGGCAACCCAAACGGGTCCATTCTGTGGCCGGAAAGCAAACTGACTGGCATTAGTGGTTGGAATGAGGACTCATAGCAACCACTAATGCCAGTCAGTTGTAAGTATTAGCCGTTGATGATCTGCGGGACGCCCAGGGCCTTCAGGCCCTCGGCGCCGAACTCGAGGCCGTAGCCGGACTGCTTCGCGCCACCGAACGGAATGCGCGGGTCCACGGCGCCGTGCTTGTTGATCCACACGGTTCCGGCCTGGATCCGTGCGGCGACTTCGCGCGCGGCACCCACGTCGGAGGACCAGACCGAGGCGCCCAGTCCGACGTCGAGCGCGTTCGCCTTGGCCACCGCCTCATCAACGGTGCTGTACTTGATGATCGGCAAGGCGGGCCCGAACTGCTCCTCAGCCACCAGCGGGTTGTCGTTGTCGATGTCGGCCACCAGCGTGGTGGGGTAGAAGTTACCGGGCTGGTTTGCGTCGGGGTTGCCGCCAATCAGCACGCGGGCACCCGAGGCCTTGGCGGCATCGACCAGCCGGGCCACGATGTCGTACTGCTGCCGGTTCTGCAGCGGGCCCAGGACGTTGTTCTCATCCAAGCCGTTACCCATGGGCATCGCAGCGGCAACAGCAGTGAGCTCTGAACACACAGCCTCGTACTGGGACTCGTGAACGTACAGGCGCTTCAGGGCGGCGCAGGTCTGGCCGGTGTTGATGAACGCGCCCCAGAACAGGCCCTCGGCGATGGCCTTGGGGTCGGAGTCCGGCAGGACGATGCCGGCGTCGTTGCCACCGAGTTCCAGAGTGAGCCGCTTGACCGTATCCGCCGACGAACGAATGATCGCCTTGCCCGTGGCCGTGGAGCCGGTGAACATGACCTTGCCAATGGCATCGTGCGAGGCCAGCGCTTCGCCGACGTCGCGGCCGCCGGAAACCACGGACAGCAGGCCCTCGGGCAGCTCTTCGTTGATGATCGAGGCCAATGCCAGCACTGACAGCGGGGTGTTTTCGGACGGCTTGACCACTACGGCGTTGCCCATGCGCAGGGCCGGTGCGATCTGCCAGACGGTGATCATCATGGGCCAGTTCCACGGGCCAATGGCACCCACGACGCCGATGGGCCGGTAGTGCAGTTCGGCGCGGGTTTCGCCGTCGTCCACTACGGTTTCAGGGTCCAACGGGGTAGCGGCTGTGGCGCGCAGCCAAGCGGCACACGCGCCGACTTCGAAGCGTGCGTTCGGGCCGTTCAGCGGCTTGCCTTGCTCGCGGGAGAGCAGCTGGGCGAGTTCCTCGGCGGAACGCTCGACGGCGTCGGCGGCCTTCATGAGCGCGGCGGACCTGGCGTCGTGGCCCAAGGCAGCCCAGGCAGGTTGCGCGGAAGCGGCGGCGGTGATGGCGGCTTCGAGGTCCTCGACGGTGTGAACAGGTGCTTCGCCGACAGCCTGGCCGGTGGCCGGGTCAAGGATGGTGCGGCTGTTCTGGCCGGGGGCCGGGGTGATCGAGGCCAGCAGGGCGTCGTAAGTCTCCATTGGTACTCCGCTCGGGTAGTAAGTCTTGGCGGCCAGTAAGGCGCGCGGCGATGTTTCCAGTGTGGTCGGCGTCACGCGGTTGGGCCTTGTCTATGCACGAACGGCCCTTGACGGGAAGCGAACGCTTTCCGTTCCGGCGCTCCTGCCTGATAATCGACCTTGTGACTCTTGCTTCCCTTGCAGCCTTCGCCGGCCTCTGCCTGGTCCTGTCCGTAACGCCCGGCCCGGACACCTTCCTTGTCCTGCGAATAGCGTTGAACCGTCCCAGTGCCGGAATTGCTGCGGCTGCAGGGTCTGCGGTTGGCGCCATTGCCTGGGCTGCATTGGTGGGCGTAGGCCTCGCCGCCATTCTGGAGCAGTCCGCGGAGCTGTTCCGCTGGGTCAAGATCGCAGGCGGCCTGTACTTGCTGTACCTGGGCGTCTCTTCGTTCATCAAGTCCCGGAAGGCAGCCAAGGCAGGCGCCGACGGGTCCGCCGCGGAAGCACCCCTCCCTTACAGCAGGCTCTCGGCGTTGGGTGCCGGAGCCCTCTCCACGCTGCTCAACCCCAAGGTTGGCCTCTTCTACCTGGCCGTGGTCCCGCAGTTCATCCCGCACGGCGGCGACACCATGGGCACGTCCCTCATTCTGGGCGTCGTGGTGGCCGTCATTGCCTTCGCGTATCTCTCGATGATCGCCGTGGTCGCGTTCAAAGCGATGCGGTGGCTCAAGCGGCCCAAGGTGAGCACCGTCGTCGAGCGTGTCAGCAGCGGCGTGATCGCCGGGCTGGGCGTCGGCGTGGTGGCATCGGGCGCCACGAGCTAAGGCGCTACCAACTAGCGGAGTCGCCAGCTACCTAAGCCGCCAGCAGCGCCAGGTAATTATCCAGCTGCCCCGCAAGGTCCAGGGAGAAATGCTCGTTGGGGGACAGCGCGGCGGCGATCTGCGCGCCGAGCATCATGTTGAGCAGGTGGTCGGCGACGGCGGCGTCCCCAATGGGGGTCTCGATCTCGCCTGCCGCCCGGGCTGCCGCGCAATGGGCAGTGATGGTGGCGTGCCATTGGCTCATGGACTCGCCGTGAAGAGCGGCCATATCGGCGTCGTTGAGTGCCTTCTGCCAAAACGGGATCACGATGCGGGCTTCGTTGACGCGTTCCTCATCCAGGGGCAGGACTTCGGCGCAGAATGCCCGGAGCGCCGCCACGCCTGAAAGCCCCTCGGTCACGGTGGCGATGCGTTGGTTGGTCCGATTGAAAACGTGCCCGAACGCCGATGTCAGCAGCAGGTCCTTGGTGGGGAAGTAGGGCTTGAGGGCGCCGTTGGCGAAGCCTGCTTCCTCGGCTATTTCCCGCATGGTGGCGCCTTCCATGCCGAGCCTTGCGATGATCCGCCAGGTTGCGTCGACCAGTTCGAGGCGTCGTTGATCGTGGTCCACAATCTTTGGCACTGAAGGGGCTCCCGGAAAAATAATCGGCGGAAAGGTCTTGTGACACATCTTACGTTTTGGTTATTCTCTACACCTATAGAAAATAAATCCCGACCCATCGTAGGTCCCCGGACAAGAGGCAGCCATGACGCCCACAGCAACTGAGACAGCAACCCAGTACCGCCTGGCCACGGGCGCCGAGATCTCCGAGGTCCAAGCAATCCTGCAGGCCGCCGGACACCTCGGTTCCGAAAAGCGGATCGCCTACCTGGGGTTGGTGGATCCTTCCCGTGGGCAGGCAGAAGTAGACCGCCGATTCCGCGTCTTCATCCACGACATTGCCGGCGGGGCGCCTACTGATGTCCTCGTCTCCGTGACCCGCGGTGAAATCCTGACAGCCATAGAGCTGGATACCAAAGTCTCAGGCGAACTCCCTGTGCTGGAAGAAGAATTTGAGGTGGTGGAGACACTTCTCGCCACCGATGAGCGTTGGCTGGCAGCCCTCGCTGCCCGGAACTTGGACGTGGAAAAGGTTCGTGTGGCTCCGCTGTCCGCTGGCGTCTTCGAATACGAAGAGGAGCGCGGCCGCCGCATCCTCCGTGGCCTGGCCTTCGTGCAGGACTTCCCCGAGGACAGCGCTTGGGCGCACCCTGTGGATGGGCTCGTGGCCTACGTGGACGTGGTGAACAAAGAAGTCACCCAGGTCATTGACCTCGGAGCCATGCCCATCCCCGCCGAGCATGGAAATTACACGGACCCCGAACTGACTGGCCCGCTCCGCACCACGCAAAAGCCCATCAGCATCACGCAGCCCGAAGGTCCGAGCTTCACGGTCACGGGCGGCAACCACGTCGAGTGGGAAAAGTGGAGCGTGGATGTCGGCTTCGATGTCCGCGAAGGAGTTGTCCTCCACAACCTTGCCTTCCAGGACGGCGACAAGAAGCGTCCTATCATCAACCGCGGCTCCATCGCCGAGATGGTGGTTCCCTACGGCGACCCCTCACCCATCCGGTCCTGGCAGAACTACTTCGACACCGGCGAGTACCTGGTGGGCCAGTACGCCAACTCCCTGGAACTTGGCTGCGACTGCCTGGGTGACATCACCTACCTCAGCCCGGTCATCAGCGATGCCTTCGGCAACCCCCGCGAAATCCGCAACGGCATCTGCATGCACGAGGAAGACTGGGGCATCCTTTCCAAGCACTCGGACCTCTGGACCGGCATCAACTACACCCGCCGCAACCGCCGCCTGGTGATCTCTTTCTTCACCACCATCGGCAACTACGACTACGGCTTCTACTGGTACCTCTACTTGGACGGCACCATTGAGTTTGAGGCCAAGGCCACCGGCGTCGTCTTCACCAGTGCCTTCCCGGAAGGCGGCTCGGACAACATTTCCCAACTGGCTCCCGGCCTCGGCGCGCCCTTCCACCAGCACCTCTTCAGTGCCCGCCTGGACATGGCGATCGACGGTTTCGCCAACCGCGTGGAGGAAGAGGACGTGGTCCGCCAGGCCATGGGTGAGGGCAACGAGCGCGGCAATGCGTTCTCCCGCAAGCGCACCGTCCTGGGCCGTGAATCCGAAGCCGTCCGGGAAGCTGATGCACGGGCAGGCCGCACCTGGATCATCTCCAACCCGGAATCGAAAAACCGCCTGGGCGAGCCCGTCGGCTACAAGCTCCACGCCGAGAACCAGCCCACGCTGCTGGCCGATCCCGCCTCCTCCATAGCGAAGCGCGCAGCTTTTGCCACGAAGGACGTCTGGGTCACCCGCTACGCGGACGAGGAACGCTACCCCACGGGCGACTTCGTGAACCAGCACTCAGGCGGCGCCGGCTTGCCGGCCTACATTTCCCAGGATCGCGACATCGACGGCCAGGACATCGTCCTCTGGCACACGTTCGGCCTCACACACTTCCCGCGTGTGGAGGACTGGCCGATCATGCCCGTGGACACCGTTGGTTTCAAACTGCGTCCGGAAGGCTTCTTCGACCGCAGCCCGGTCCTGGATGTGCCAGCCAACGCCACAGGCTCAAGCTGCCACAGTGAGCCCACTGGCGAGCACGGCGAACCCTCCGGGCACTGCCACTAAGCGCAGCCGGGACACGGAAATGACCGTAATAGCAGGGCGGGTCCGGTCAGCCGGGCCCGTCCTTCACCCCCGGATCTGCGCCGCCCTCACGGCTGTGTCGTGCCTGGTGCACCTGTGGCTTGCGGCCTCGGGCCACCACGACGCCTGGTTGGGTATCCTCATGATTGCCCTCGCTGCCGTCTGCATTCCCTGCACCGTCCACATCTGGCGGTACAGCAGGGTGGGCGCCCTCCATCAAGTGACCATTTCCGCCCTTGCCATGGTGGGACTCCATGCTGTCCTGCTGCTGGGAGCGGGCGGTGCCGGGCACGCGCATGGCGGCAGGACGGCGTCGAACGCTGTTGATATGTCCGGAGCCGCCGGACTGTTGCTGGTGATCGGACTGGAAATCACGACGGCGTTGCTCGCCGCAACGCTGGTGGCGCGCCTTCGGCGTCGGGCCGCCGTGCCGTCCTGACCCTCTTTGCCGCCCGGATGGCCAAAGCTCAACCCAAACAGGTTGAATTTCGGCCGCCCAATGACTAAAGAAGGTCGGGACGGAACAGGCTCACGGAAATTCGGCAGTATATTGCCTTCGACAGGCAGTTTCCCTGCTTGCCGCACCCACCTCGAACACTGTTCAGTGGATAGGTGAGTAGAGCTGTCAGTAATTCGGGCCTTGGGCTATTCAGGGCGACGGGGATTTACGTAGGTGCCATTCTGGGCTCGGGTGTGCTGGTGCTGCCCGCCATCGCCGCCCAAGTTGCGGGTCCGGCGTCGTTGTTGGCATGGGCGCTGCTGCTGGTGTTTTGCACGCCGGTGGCCTTCAGTTTCGCGGAAATGTCCAGGCAGCAGCCCGACGCCGGCGGAATCGCTACGTTCGTAACCCGCGCTTTCGGGCGACGCGCCTCAGTGGTGGCCGGCTACCTTTTCTACTTCGCCATTCCGTTCGGGGCACCCGCCACCGCTGTGATCGGCGGGGAGTACATCGCCCATGCCATGGGCGGCGGCCGGGAGACGGCCCTGATCGCGGCCGGGGTGATCCTCGCGGCAGGGTTCGTGAGCAACGCGGTGGGAATCCGCGTCTCCAGCAAACTGCAACTGCTGCTGATGGCGTTGCTCGTGGCCCTGCTTGCACTGGCCGTCGCGGTGGCGGCGCCGTACGCCAAAGCGGAAAACTTTGTGCCCTTCGCGCCGCATGGGTATTGGGCCGTGGGAGGGGCTGCGAGCCTGCTGTTCTTCTGCTTCGCCGGGTGGGAGGCCGTGACGCACCTGGCCGCCGAATTCCGCAACCCCGAGCGCGACCTCAAACGCGCAACGTGGCTGACCCTGGTGGTTGTGGGCATTGTTTACATCGGCTTGGTGGCGGCGTGCGTTGCCGTCCTTGGCCCCGGGCTCGCGGGAAGCAGCGTGCCTGTGGCGGAGTTGCTGGCCAAGGGACTGGGACCGGCCGCGGCTCCCGTGACAGCGGTCGCGGCGGCCGTACTGACGTTCGGGCCGCTCAACACTTTCGTGGCCGGCGCCAGTAAGTTGGGTGCACGCTTAGCGTCCGACGGCGTGCTGCCGCGGCTCCTCGCGCGCGGCGTCGGCCCGGGGGAAGTGCCGTCCGTAAGCCTTGCCTCCCTCGCCGTGATGACCTCGGTGTCCTTTGCGCTTGCTGCCGCCGGCCTGCTCAGCATGGAATTCCAGATTGGTGCCGCGTCTGCGTGCTTCACGGCCGTGACCGCTTTCGGGCTGGCCGCCGGGATGCTCCTGTTGCCCCGCGGAACCGCAGCCTGGTACGGGGTGATGGTGGCCGCCGTCGTGATGCTGGTGGTCTTGCTGTTCAGCGGCTGGGCGCTGCTGGTTCCTGCTGTCCTGGGTGTCGCGGCTTTGTGGGTGGGGCGCTTGTATTTGAAACCCCCGGTGCCACAATTGACCCATGGCCGCAGCGTGGTCAATTCGTGAGGGGTTCCGCAGCGGGCCCGACCCGGGTGCCCTGCGCCGCCCGTTCTTCTACGCGGCCCTGGTGGTCTTCGCCGTAGTAGTCCTTGCCGAGATTGGCATGTCATTGCTGCTGGGCCAGACCGCCGTCGACCCCATCTCCGCAACCGACGCCAACAGGCTGGGGGTTCCCCTTGATGTGTTCCTCAAGACGCAGCGGGCAGACGCCGATCCGCCGGGCGCCGGCATCGGCTTCCTGGCATTTCTGGACGGCCTGCTGCTGTTCACCGTGGTGATGCTGGGGCTCAGCCTGATCATGGACCTGAGAACCTACGGCCGGGTCCAAGGGCTTGCGACGCTGATCGTCACGCTGCTCTGGGTCATCGCAGCCTTCCTCACTGCCATGCTGGCGCTGGCGAAGCTCTTCCTGATGATCGGGTTGTTCGTATCGGCCCCGTTCGGGACCATCGCGTATCTGGCCCTGTGGGGGAGCTTTCCCAAGGGGCAGGCCGCCGCGATCCTCGGCCTGTTGCTGGTGCTCAAGGCCGTGTTCGCCGTGCTGCTTATCTTGAGTCAGCCGAAGTTCTTGAAGGTCACCGGGCTGGTGGTGCTGTTAGTGGTCTCCGTGCTGCTGCAGGTGGTGTTGGGGCTGATCCATGGATTCCTGCCCGGGCCGCTGGTATCCATCGGGGATCAGTTTTGGGCGCTGATCACTGTGGTTGTTGCGTTAGTGTGGGCGTTGATCATGCTAATCGCGTCCATCCCGGCGATCATCAATGCCCTGCGCGTGAGTGGGTCGGCGGGGGACTAGGTCACCCACCAGCGCCGCGGGTTCGCGGGAAGCCTGCCGGTTCGTAGGGAAGTTTCCGGCGAGTGGGCAGCTTTCCCGCTACTTCGTGGTGGCCCACAGCGAAACCCGCGTCAGCTTGTCCGGATTGGAGATCTGCCGCAATTCGCGGATGGTGCCGTCAGGGCCGCCGTCGAAAATCAAGACGTCGGCGCGGCCGTGGTGCCTCAGCACCATCGCGAATTCGCCATTGACCTCGATGACGTCGGCAGTGACCGGCTGGGCGGGATCGAAAACCACCGCCTTACCGAGAATGCCCGCGAAGAAACGCGCGATCCTCGCTGCCCCGAACAATGGGTTCCTGGCGCTCTTGACCACGCCTCCGCCGTCGGCCCACAGCACCGCATCCCGGTCCAGCATGGCTACAACTGTGTCGATGTCTCCCTGCTCGATGGCGAGCACCAGCTTCTCCAAGGCCGCACGGTCCTTTGCCCGGGGCGCCGGAGCGTCCGGATCAATATCCAGGCGACGCTCGGAGCGTGAAATCATCTGGCGCACCGCCGCGGGGGTCTTTTCCAGGATCTCCGCGATTTCCGGGGCGGACATCCCGAAAGCGCGGTGCAGCACCAGGGCTGCCCGCGCCTCGGGAGCCAATTGCTCGGCGAGGTGCAGCAAAGTCAATGACAGGAGCTCGCGGTTGGCCACTGTCTCCTCCGGGAGCCGTGACGTGTCCACCGGTTCGGGAAGCCATGGTCCGGTGTACTCCTCGCGGACCGCGGCGAGCTGCCGCACCCGGTCGATGGAGCGCCGCACGCAGACGGTGGTCAGCCACGCGGGCCAGGAGTCCACGCTCTCGGCGCTGGTTTTCCGTTCCTGTCGGACAGCATCGATCGCCACCTCGGAGACGACGTCCTCGGCATGGCCGAAGTCTCCCAACATCCGGTACGCGATCCCCAGCAGCCTGTTCCGTTCGCCCTGCCACGCCGCTGCGGCCGACACCCCAAGAGTCATGCCGTCCACGCTACCGCTCAGACCAGCGGGTTCTTCTCATCCAAGGGCGGCTCCATCTGAGTACTGATGGCAATCCGGTTCCAGACGTTGATGGTGGAGATTGCCAGGATCAGGCCACCCAGCTGGCTCTCGTCGAAATGCGTTGCGGCTGCGTTCCAGATTTCGTCGGTGACCGTGTCCGGGCCCAGCTGTGTCACTGCGTCCGTTAGGGCCAACACGGCCTGTTCGCGTGCATCGAAGAACACTTTGGAATGCTGCCAGGCTGCCACGGCATGCAGCTTGCGGGCCGGAATCCCACGTTTCCGGCCGTCCGTTGCATGCATGTCAACGCAGAAGCCGCACCCGTTGAGGATTGAGGCGCGAAGCTTGATGAGCTCATACAAATCCGGATCCACGGACTTGCGGGCGTAGCCTTCCAGTCCGATGACGGCGGCGTAGCCCAGCTTGTTGGTGCGGCCGATGTTGATGCGGGTCATGGTGTTTCCCTTCAGTGATGGAGCCTTACATCAGGGATGTCGGAAGGGACGCCGGAAGTGTGACAGGTGCGTCCAGCGGGCGGTTCCGGTACGCAGCAAGGAAATGGCCGATGCGGCGCACTGCCTCTTCGATGTCGCCCACGGCGGGCAGGATCACGAAGCGGAAGTGGTCAGGCGTGGGCCAGTTGAAGGCTGTTCCGTGGGAGACCAGGATTTTCTGTTCCTGCAGGAGTTGGAGCACGAACTTCTCATCCGAGGCAATCGGGTAGATCTCCGGATCCAGCCGAGGAAACAGGTACATGGCGCCCGCTGCGGGGACACACGACACACCCGGAATGGCCGTGAGGAGCTTCCAAGCCAAATCGCGCTGCTCGCGGAGCCGGCCACCGGGACGGATGAGGGCCTCGATGCTCTGGTACCCGCCAAGGCAGGTTTGGATGGCGTGCTGGGCTGGAACATTGGCGCAGAGCCGCAGGGAAGCGAGCAGTTCCAAGGACTCCCGGTAGGCAGCAGTTGCCGTCAAAGGACCGGTCACCGCAACCCAACCCGCCCGGTAGCCGGGCATCCGGTACGCCTTGGAAAGCCCGCTGAACGTCAGTACGCAGACATCCTCCGCCACGGCTGCGGTATGGATGTGCGGGGCGTCGACATAGCGGATCTTCTCGTAAATCTCATCGGAAAACAGGACAAGATCATGCTTCCGGGCCAACGCGGCGAACTGCTCCAGGATGTGCCGCGGATACACGGCGCCCGTGGGGTTGTTCGGGTTGATGATCACAATGCCGCGGGTGCGGGGCGTGATCTTGGCTTCGACATCGGCCATGTCCGGCCACCAATTCTCGTCCTCATCGCAGAGGTAGTGCACGGCCTGGCCGCCGGTGAGCGTGACGGCAGCAGTCCAGAGCGGGTAGTCCGGAGCGGGGATAAGGATCTCGTCGCCGTTCTCCATGAAAGCCTGCAGGGTCATGGAAATGAGTTCGCTGACGCCGTTGCCGATGAAGACATCCTCGACGCCGATGCTCATCAGTCCGCGCGTTTGGTAGTACTGCGAGATGGCGGTGCGGGCGGAGAAGATGCCCTTGGAATCGCTGTAGCCCTGAGCTCCACGGAGGTGGTGGATCATGTCCACCACCACGGACTCAGGCGCCTCCAGCCCGAACGGCGCTGTATCCCCAAGGTTCATCTTGAGGATGCGGTGCCCCTCGGCCTCCATGGCCTTGGCCGCTTGGAGGATGGGACCGCGGAGTTCGTAGCGGACGTTCTGGAGTTTGCTGGAGTGCTGCATCGGACGCATGGTTGATCTTTTCATGGCGCGGGCCCGGGCACGTAAAACCGTCTCAAGGTTGCAGCCTCTGGACACAGAACTGTGGATTGGTCATGCAAATGTTGGGCAGGGGATCGACGATGATGATGGACCTTGGCTCGGTCCGCACCAGCACCAGGGCGTTGACGTTGACCTTGGTGCCGACGTCGGGGTTCACACCCACCACGATGCACGGCCGGAACAGCGGTTCGAAAGCGGAGCCAAAGCACTGCGATCCTTGGGTGAAGTCCAATTGGATCTTCGCGGCTTGGAACGCCGCCTTGGCATCCTCGATCCGTTTGCCCAGCACGTCCGGGACGGTGGGCCTTGCGGGTTCGGCGATCTGCAGGTTGACCGTGCTGCCACGGCCGGCCTTCTCACCACCGGCAGGGGTTTGGCTCACCACGGTGCCCTCTGTTTCCCCGCTCTCCGTCGGGTTGGTGGAGACTTTGAAGCCGGCGTCGGTGATGATCTTGACCGCTTCGGCTTCCGGCCTGGTCTTCACATCGGGCACGTTGGCGTCCTTGAAAATGAAGAACAGGATCACACCGACCACGGCCAGCAGCACCACGCCGCCGATGATCACCCACAGCCAAGGAAAAGGCGCCGGGGGTTTGGGTGCTTCCGTGGCGGGCACGGCCAGAGTGACCACGTGGGCCTGGTCCGCGTAGTCCTCGGGTGCGTCGTCGGCGGAGTAGGCGATCAGCTTTACCTGGTAGCTGCCCGCGGACGCGCCCGCGGTATCGAAGTTGACCACGTACTGTTCAGTGGCCCCGGCGGCGATGGTCCGCAGCGGGTTGGGGATGGTGGTGTACGTTTTCGACGGCGGATTGGTCACCTGCCCTGGAAACGCACCGAGCACCACGCGTTCAGGATCCGTGGAGCCATTGGTGACGGACGCCGTGAGCGATCCTTTGCCGTCCTTGAGGACGACATCCGGGGAGCTCAAGGTCATGGTGATGGTGGTCATGGCGCAACAACTCCTGGGATGGCGGTGGGTGGTTTCGGCGTTGGGCGGGTCATCTCAGCCTCCGGCTTCCTGGAGCTGCAGGACGCAAGGGCCAATCACCCTGCATGCGATGCCCATCTGGCCGCCCGACGTCCCGAAGGTAACGTCCACGGTCTTTCCCGGGCCGGAGTCCTGTTCCGCCCGCGTGCCCTGGATGAACAGGGAAACCGTCACGGGCTGCTGGGGCACGAGCCTGGCCCGCTTGGTGGGTGGGCCGAAGGAGAACAGGCCCCCACCGAATTCCTTGACCTCCACGACGCACGCGCCGGTCACCACCAACTGGGTATCCGAGGCCGAACAGGAACCGTCCGTTACCGTGAGGTCGGCCGCAGTGAGCGTGGCCCCTTTGCCGGCGTCGGTGAATCCGCCCTGCCAGTCCGCCGCGGCGTCGTTGTTGCCGCCGCCGCAACTGACCCCGAACACGAGCACCAGCAGTGCGATGACCCCGCAGGCGATCACGACCAGGATGGGTGTCCGGTTCTCCTTATTCATCTGCCCGCACCTCCACCTGATCGGTGACGTGCGCCGGCTTGACGCCTTTGACGATCCGCCGGACCAACTCCAACTGCCCGGCCGCTTCCGCCGGGACCAGTACTTTGATGTGGAAAGCGCCCGGGACGGATTCGACGTCGAACCCCGGGACTCCCGTGGCCAGGTGCAGGAAGCGGGTGAGCCCGTCCACGGTCCCTCTTCGGGCCGAAAGCTGCGCCGCGGCGGCAATCAGGTCACGCTGCCGGGCGATGGGCAGCACCCCGGAACCTCCGGCAGCCCCCTCCGCCCCGGGGAGCGTCAGCCAATCCAAATCAACCCAGCGGGTCAGGAAGGGAACCAACGACGACGGCGCGCGCCCCGGATCGGGAACGGTATGGAGGCGGTCCAAGACCCGCCGGACGGGCTGGTGCATGTCCTCGGCCACGGCGAGCAGGGCTTGCATCGGGGCGCTGGTATCGGCGGCCACCTGGAACACCTCTGGCAGCACTTTAAGGAGCTTGGACTCCAGCGAAGGTGACGGCTCAGCCATTGCCGTGGACCACCTCGATCCTGTGGTCGCCGGAGCAGAAAAGCCAGGTATCAGGCAGGGTCACAACATCGTCAACTACCCGACGCGTGCAGCTTTCCCACTTCACGGCGTTGTCCCTGCTGCGGTAGATCCCCTTGGGGCCCGCAGCCAGGACCAAAGCCTTCCCATCGGGCAGGATGGCCCCGGATACCGCACGGACGGGCTCGAACCTGGTCCGGTCCCGCAAAGGAAGGTTGCAGTTCACGTCCGGCACGCTCCATTGCGCCGACGCCTGGCCAAGCTGCAAGCGCAGCACACCGCCGCTTTGTGTTGCCGCATAGGCGGCGTTGCCCATCACGTGGACGCCCCAGCAACTGCCACCGGTCCAGCCCGCACTGAACTGTTCCCACGAATTCATGACGGACTCGTCAAGTTCCGCGCGGCCCAGTTCGTCGATCTTCAGCCGCAGGCATCCCGTCCCGGTACCCTCCGGAACGGCACGGCCCAACCACACGTAGCTCGCGCCGCCGTCGTACTGGACCGTCAGGCAACGGATGTCCTCCCCGGCCGCCTTCACCTGCGTGAAGCTGCCGGCGGTCCCGGCATCGGGGGAGAGCCAAACGCCGGCAGACGCCTCGGCCGCCACCACCACGCCTGTCCTCCCGCGGATGTCCACCAAGGCGTCGACGGCATAGAAGCCACGGTCGGGCTGCGAGGTGTCCACCACGTTTTGGACCGGGATTGCCCCAGGGCTCACGGGGAGTTCGTAGAGCCCGCGCTCGCCGGCAAGCAGCAACAACGGCTCGCCTTGCCGGTCCACCCAGCACAAATCGGCGACGACGAAACCCAGCTCGGCTGCCTTGCGCCAGGATTCTCCGAGGTCCTCGCTGATGTAAATGCGCGAGCCGGTGCCCATGACGGTGCTGACGGCCACCATGCCGGGGTGCCTCTCGGGACCGGCGCGGCCAGGTGCAGGCGAGCGGAACGGTGCAATGGCACGGACAGTTTCTTCGGCGTCGGTATCGCTGGAAGAATCCCCGAACTCGGCGCAGGCTTCCCAGCCATCGGCGGCGTTGGTGGTGCGGAACAGCGTGCCGTCCTGCGCCACGAACCACGTGTTGTCCTGGCCTTCGGCCTGCACCAGGGCCATGGCGTCCGTGTCCGGGACCTTGTCCACTTCCAGCCGGACGCGGTCCACGTACTGCACTCCAGGCTCGGCTTCCTCCATGGCCCGGTAGAGGTTGGAGACCCGGAGCGGCTTGCCGAAACCCGAGCCGTAGCTCGAAGAATCCGGACTCAGCGGACTGATCCCTTCAGACAGGCGGCCCACGATCCGGGACTTCACGGCCTCGGCATCCTCATCGGGACGGACAACGATCCGCGCATCCACCAGCACCTGCTTGTAGAGGCCCCAGCGCACTACAGGCTCGGCGCCAACCGTGGACCGCCTGCGTAGATACTCTTCCACCTCACGCCGCACGTCGTCGCGTGCGTGGGCGGCGAGTTCCGCGGCCCTCAACGGTTCTTGTGCCGCTGCTCGGGTGCCGGGGACGAAAGGCACCAGCACAACCTCCACTTCGCCCGGCTTGGCGAACGCCCAGAGGTCCTTGCGGGTGAAGGCCCGCGCGCGGCCAACACCGCCGTGGCGCCGGGCCAGGACCTCGTAGTCGCGGACAGTCACGGCGCGGTCGCGGGCCTGGAAATCCTGTGGGGCGCGTCTAAGGGCGTTATCCAGCGATTCGCCGTCCCGACCCCCTGTGGCGGGCTCCGGATTGGTGACTTTGGCGCCCGGGACCGGCGACCGCAGGACAGTGAGCTGGCCTGCTCCCACGTTGCCGCCGGCGCCTCCGCCGCTCCGGTACCAGGCACGGACCTCCGCTCCCGGGGCAGGGACCTGCGTTTCGTCTGTCCGACCCGTGGACTCCTCGTCCCACCAGGCGAACATTGCGACGCCGGCACTCCGGTCGATCCGCACCGGCACTTCTCCGGGCCTCGCGTCGGCGAACGCCTCAACTTCCTGGCAGTACCGGAACGGCTTCCCGTCCACCAGCACCGCTTCGCCGCTGTTCAGCCGTGTCCCTGCCGGAACCTCGACGGCGATCGCCAAGCCGGCGCCGGAAACAATGGGCGCGTTGGGGATCACCAGGCTCTGGCCGGGTCGTCCGGTCCCCGTACCAATCAGGACGGCGTCGTACAGGGTGACGTCGGCTGCGGGGACCAGGACGCTGGTCTTGCCGGACGCCAAAGTGGCTGCCGCCGTCGTCGTAAATACCGGCTGGGGCGCGCCTGGAACGCCGGGTGGGCAGCTGACCTGGGTGCCGCGGGGGATACGGATCTCCTGGTCGCTCGCGGACGCGCGGCTGAATTCCAGCATGGTCTCCGCCGTGCTGGGCGGGTAGAGCGAGGTGCCCAGAAGGTTCAAGTACACGGCGTAGAGCTTGTCAGGCACCCGGTTGAGCCGGTACATCAGGGTGTCAGTGAGGTACGCGAAGGCCTCGATGATGGTGATGCCGGGATCGTGGACAGAGAGGTCGGTCCACTCCGGGGCGAGCTGTTGGATGCGTTCGCGGGCACCGGCCACCAAGTCAGCGAAACTGCGATCGTCAAGGTTGGGCACAGGGATGCTCATGCCGTACCTCCGGATTCCACGGGCAACGCGATGGCGATCTGGTCCTCGAGTTGGGTGGTTCGGACCCGGTACTTCAGCCGAACTTCCAGGACTTCCGGGTCCTCGGGAGAGCGCGAGGCATCCAGGGAAAGGACCGTGATGCGGCGCTCCCACTGCTCCACGGCCCGCGCCACGTAGTGGATGGCGAGGCCAGCTGTGGTGTCGTCCGCCGGGGCGAACGCGAGGCGGAACAAATGGCAGCCATACGTCGGACGGTTGACGCGTTCGCCGGGCCGGGTGCTGAGCAGGAGGAGAAGGGCTTGGCGGACCGACGCCGCGTCCGTCACTGTGGCGAGCCTGCCGGCAGGAGTGATCCGCAGCCCGGGAACACCGGCGCTGGCGTCGAAGTCCGGGTGGATGAAGGCCACCGATTTGTAGCGCGGGGTGCTCATGATCCGGCTCCTACAAGGGTTTGTCCGGGCCGGCGGACGGTGTACTTGACCGCGCCGGGAGGGGTGCCGTCGGTGAATCCCTCCACGGTGTCAAGGCACATCGCCTTGCCGCCGATTCTGATGAACGTCGAGTAGCCCTTGGTGACAGGGAGGGTCTTGTTGCAGGGTTTGATGTTGATGCCGATGTGGGGACACATGCTGATGTCCCGACCTTGGGGGTCGGTGGCAACGAGGATGGGGGACTCCTTGATGCGGACCCATTCCTGCGACGGTACGTTCTCCACCTTGCCGTCGTGCCCGCACCGCAGGATAGCTTCCTTGACGAGGATCCTCATTCCTAAGCCTCCTCGAAGTCGACGGATTTCGCGCGGATTTTCATGGCCTTGCCGGGGGCCTCAATCACCAGGTCCGTGGCTGCGGTGATGCGGAGCTTGTTCGGCCCCAGCTCCACGGAAGAGCCGTGCCCGTCCGTGAAGCTGACGGTGCGGGCACCGCCGTCGAGCATGATCTGTTGACCGTCCGCGGTGCGGAAGGTGTAGCGGCTGTCCCGGGGCGTGCCCACTCCGTGGTCCGGTGGCTGTTCGCTGCCATACAGGCCACCCAGAATGATGGCCTGGGCAGGGTCCGAGGCCGGAAGGAGCACCAGCACGTGATCGCCCGGGGCCGGAGGAACCACGAGCCCTTTGCCCGGACCCGCAGCTGCCGTCAGGACGGGGGCCCAGTTGGTTGTGAGATCGGGGTAGGCCGGAAGCCTGACCCGGGCGCGGCCGCGGGCATCGGGATCGTCAACATCGGTGACTGTCCCGAGCGTAAACACGTCCGCCCTCCGCTCCGGGACCGGGCTCGGCGGGCGGGTGGTCAGGGTGGTTTCGTAGCCGGTCCCGTCCAATCGGTGCGCGGCGCTCGCGATCACGTAAGTTCCCTCGATGGACGGTGCGACGCCCTTGATCCGCACCCTGCCTCCGGCCCTGAGCCGGGGATTACCCTCCGCTACGAACACTGCCGTGACCTGTCCCGCGATCCTCGTATCCAGTTCCGCCTTGGCCAAGCCGTCGGCGAGCGCCGTGGAGTCAAGGACCTCGTTGTCCCGTCTGAGTTCACCTCCGGCGCCCACGCTTGCCAGGGTTGGATCTGCTGTGACCTGGGCTTTGGCATCGCTGCTCGATGTTCCGGCCTGGTGGGTGGAGGCGTCCTCGCTGCGCCAGCCGTTGGTCTTAGCGCTCGCATAGGCCGGTTCCTGGCTGAGTTCGATCTCTGCCGAATGAAGAGATGCCCCCAGCGTTAGCTCCAAAGGTTCGCCTTCGCCGTCGAGTCCGGTGAGCCGCAGGGCGCCATCGTGCACCACGGGGTAGGCCCCAACGCGCGCGCTTTGCTCCACCAACAGGCTGAGGTCCGTGCGCGCGCATTGGTAGACCTCGCCCAACCGGTCGCCGCCACCTACCACGTCCAGCCCGGTGCCTTCGCAGAGCGTCCGGGCGAGCCCGGCCAGGTCCACGTCCTGGTGGAGCCTGGTGAATTGGCGCTTCCGCAGGCGGTGCAGGGCATCGTAGGCGCGGACCCTGATTTCCTGGCCCAGGTCCGCCCCGTAGCTGTACTCCACCACGGTCACCTCGCCCACGAACAGTGGTGTCCGCTGGCCGCCGAGTTCCACCCTCAAGGCGTCGCCGGGGGCCGGATCCACACCGCCCCGGGCTGCTGCCGTCCTTCCGGGGCCAGGGCGCCAGTTGATCAGGCATTGGGCCGGGCGTGCGAGTGAGCCGAGCACGTTGACGGAGACGATCGCCGCGGTTTCCGCCGTGGTCAGCCTCCTCCTGCCGAGGGTGACGATGAGTTCGGGAAGGCCCTGGAGTTGCCTCATGGTGTGTCACCTACGGGCGGAACAGCGAGTGGTCCGTTGAAATGCGCGGGATCGTCGATGTTGTTGTACTCCAGGAGCAGCTTCCACAGCAGCGGGGTTCCGAAGGCTTCAACGGACAGTCGCCCCAGCTCAGCCGGCGGGACCTCGGGAAGGAACTCGCCGTCGTCGTACATGGGCGCGTCCCTGTCCGTACTGCCGTCGCCGGTCACCGGCAACGTGTCCACGGGCGGTGCGGTGAGGTCCACTGAGGGAAGGCGCTGGGCGAGTTCGTAGTTCTCGCCGCCTTCCTCGTCGGCGGCCTGGCCCACGCGCACGAACACCATGCGCATCCACGAGCGCAGCGGTGAGCCGTCGGGTGAGAAACGGTCGAAGCGCTCGGCCACTTCCGTCACGATCCCCGGCACGTTCCACGCCCGGCCCCACACAAACCTGACCGACGGCGGCCGGCGCTGCCGCTCCACCTCGGCACTGTTTTCAGCCAAGGCCCAGATGGGCCGGGTCATTTGACGAACGTCCTGCACATGGAGCGACGCCGGCGCGAGGTCGACGTCGAACAACAGATCCAGCCGTAACTCCGTGTGGCCGCCGCCCGTGAAGAGCAGGGGATCGTCAGCCAATCCGCTGCCGCTGAGTTTGCCGCCCGCCGATCTCCGTGGCTCGACACCCGCCGAGCGCTGCATCACCACGGTTTCCGGGTTGAGGAGGCAGCCGAGGTGTTCCCCGGTGTCCTCGATCAGGAAGGCGACGCGTTCCATGTCAGACCGCCAACTGTTCGTTGTGGAGGCGGGTTTGGCGGTCTACGGCGTGGGCGAGCGCCGTGGCCGTGGCTGGCTGGATCACGGGCGCGGGCCGGGGCGTGAGTTCGGGCCAGGTCCCGGTGAGCGAGGGGGCGGGTTCATGCGGCGCGGGGGTGCCCGGGTGCGCTTGGGGTTGGGGTTGGGGTTGGGGCTGGGGTTGGTGCTGGGTGCGTTGCGGGGCCTGCTTTGCGTCCCCTGTGGGCCCCGAAGCGCGCAGAGTGGGCCTGGCAACCGGGGGTGTGCGTTGTGAGGCCTGCTTTGCGTCCTCTGTGGGCCCCGAAGCGCGCAGAGTGGGCCTGGCAAGTTGTGGGGGTGTGCGTTGTGGGGCCTGCTTTGCGTCCTCTGTGGGCCCCGAAGCGCGCAGAGTGGGCCCCACAACCGGAGTGTTCGGGGGCTTCCCTGACTGGACCGGGCGGATCCACAGCACCGGAACACGATGTGGGGCCTGGTCTGCGCCCCAAGGACGGTCCGGAACACGCAGATCGGGCCCCGCAACGGGTTGTTCCCCCGGCAAGGCAGGCCCTACCGGCAAAGCGGGCCCTCCAGATGCTCCCGGCCCTACCCGGCGCGTCGGGGGCGTCGGCAGGGCCGGGCGGAGCTTCAATCTGGGCGTCGCTTGTGGGGCCTGGTTTGCGCGCCAAGGATGTGTGAGAGCACGCAGAGTGGGCCTCACAGCGGGCGCGGGAAGGGGAGCGGGGGCGGATAGGCGGAGGTTGAGCCTGGGCGTCGGTTGCGGGGCCTGGTTTGCGCGCCAAGGACGAGCGAGAACACGCAGAGCGGGCCTCACAACGCGGGGGAAACGAGCACGCATGCGCCCACCGGGAACCGCATCAGGCGGGGCCAACCTGGCGTCGCGCAGCAACTGGACCCAGTGCTCGGGTGCGCCGTCGAGATCAAAGCCGCGCACCGCCGTCGTGCGTTCAGGTGAACCCGGCATCGCGTCGGGGACCGGGCCAGGCGCACGTGCGGCCGACGGCCCAGCTTCAAGCCACCGGGCCACATCCCGCAACCGCCGCGCGGCGGCCCGCCTCCATGAAAACTCAGGCGACGGGAGCGCGGGCATCGTCGAGCTCCAGGCGGTCGTAGGCGATGCTCAGGGATTCGATGGCGAGGTCCTTGCCCAGGGCGTCCAGCGGTGCCCCGAACCAGTCGCAGGGCCAGGCTCCCAGCAGGTTCCAGCGCCGGACTTCCACTGACCCGGCATCGTTGAGCATCGCGATGGACACGTTGCGCCGCTCCACCTTGCCGTCCACGGCCTTGAAGAGCCATTGGAGCATTTCGGTGGAATCGGTGAGCCCGTACTTCAGGGTCACGGGCGTGTATTCCACCTGCCCCGGGATGACGCGGACGGTACTGTTTTCGCCGCCGGAACGGTAGAGGATACGGTCGATCTTCAAGCCGAGGCCTTCCACCTTGGTGAAATGGCCTTGGACGACGCCTTGGATGACCAGTTTGAAGTTGTAGGCCCGGTACGGGTCCACCACATTGCCCGGCTGGGCGGCAGGCGTTGGGGTTGTCATGTCAGGCTCCTGCGCTCTCTGTCTCGCTGGTGTTGTCCGCCGACTGCATGAGCTTGAAGATCACGAACTCGGCCGGTTTCACAGGGGCGATGCCGATCAGCGTGACCACTTGCCCGGCGTCGCGGACCTCGGGAGGGTTGGTTTCCTCGTCGCACTTCACGAAGAACGCTTGTTGAGGAGTAGTCCCCAGCAGCGCGCCGTCCCGCCACACGTTGGTCAGGAACGCGCCGATGTCGCGGCGGATCGACTTCCACAGCGTGTGGTCGTTGGGCTCGAACACCACCCAGCGCGTCCCATCCGCCACCGATTCCTTAATCATGTTGGTCAGCCGCCGGACGTTCACATACCGGTACTCGCTGGCCTCGGGCGCCTTGGTCCGCGCGCCCCAAATCCGGATGCCCTCGCCCGGGAAGTAACGGATGCAGTTCACCCCGGCCGGGTTCAGGACCTCCTGCTCACCCCGGCTCACGCGCCGTACCAGGTCGATCGCGCCCTGGATGGGCTCGTTGGCGGGCGCCTTGTGGACGCCTCTGGTGGCATCGACACGCGCCCACACCCCGGCAATATGGCCCGACGGCGGTTGGGTCACCTTCTTGCCGGACACAGGATCGATCACCACGATCCACGGGTAGTACAGGGCCGTGTACCCGCCGGGTGATTGCGGGGCACCTAGATCCTGCTGTTCACCGGCTTCTGCGTCCGGAGTCCCGGGCGAGTCTCCGGTGTCTTCAGCGTCGTCCTCCGACTCGGCGTCCGGCGTCGTGCTGTCCTCTGGTTCTGGGGCGCGGGCGCCTTCCGGTACGCCCGACGTCGCCGCGCGGGTGAGTGCCCCGACGTCGTCCACCTTTTCCACGGTGTCCATGATGGCCATGCGGTCCTGGCGCAGCGGATGCTCCACGTGCGCCTGAAGGGCCGCATAGGCTTCGGCTGTGGCGAACCCGGGAGCGGCCACCATGGAGATGTCGTCCACGGCGTCGAAAAGCGTGAGTCCGGTGGGTTTGGCGGCGGTGCCCGTGAGGCTCCCGTCGGGGCCGATGTTCACCACATAGCAACGGCTTCCTCCGTTGGAGAAGAAGCCGTAAACAGCGTTCGAAAGCGGTGTGCCCGCTGTCGCGTTGCCGACGTATTGGTCCACGAACTGGGTCCAGTTGTCCAGTACCCGGAGTTCGTCCACCAGCGCATCCGGGTCCGGAGCTACGCCCACGAAGCCGGCAATGCTGGTGTTGACCTGCCCGATCGCACGTGCGCCGCTGGGCACTTCCTGTACATACACGCCTGGCGCCTGATAGTTCGCCATGATGCGCTCCCTTTTCTACCTGCGCGCTGTGCGCGGGCTGCTCAGGTCCACCGGATGATGACCGGCAGGCTGCTGGTGCTGGCCGAAACTTCCCGTTCGGTGCCGCGTACTGCTACGGCGAAATGCTGGAGTTCGTCCGCCGAGGCCAGGACCTCAAAATGACCGGTCGCATCACTGACAACGGCCGTGGCGGAGGAATGGGCGTGGATGTAGGCGTCGGGGATGCCTTTGTTGTGGATGTCCACCAGGCGTCCGTGGATATGGCGGGCAACGCCGGTCTTGGCGATGAGGGGCTCCAGGACGGGCGGACCCGAGGGTTCCTCAAAGCGCAGGGCCACGGGGATGCGGATCAGGAAACCCAGTCCTTGCCGGATAGCGCCGGAGTATTCTTCGGGTCGGAATTCGCCGCTGGAGACAATGGAGTATTGGCTGTGCCGCTCCACGGAGAGCAGCAACTGCTCCATAGTGTCCAGCTGCTGCGGGCCGTGACATTCCACGGCCACCCTCAGTTCAAGGTCCAGCACGGGGCCGTCGCGCCGGGACCGGCCCACGCGGTTCAGGGTCACGGCACGGACTATGACCGGGGCGTCTTGTGGTGCGTCGCCGTCGTCGGGGGAGTCGTCGTCGAACCGGACGCGTTGGGGAGCGACGGCGTCGGAAAGTACCCCAAGAAGGTCAGATAGCGACGAACGCACATAGCCCACGGCAGAACCCCAGCTGGACAGTGATCCATAAATGCAACTGGGACTAGGTTACTCCCGCTGTTGCCCGGAGTCACTGGGGAAACAGGGGTAACTCCATTCGATTGAGAGGCGGCCAAGCGGCTCAGACGGTGAGTATCCAAGTGGCTGGCAATAGTGGTTGTTCTGAGCCACCCATACAACCACTACTGCCAGCTAGTTAGGCCGATTAGGCCGTGAAGGCGAGGTCCGCGGCGTGGAGCCTGTGGAGGAGAGGTTCTCCCCGCGAAATCCGCACTGCTTCGTCAATGGTGCTGACGGCCATGCGTTCCAGCTCCATCCCGAGCGAACCAGCCAAATGCGGGGTCAGCAGCACGTTCGGATGGGTGTAGAACCCCGAGTCCGCCGGGAGGACCCAGGGGGTGGTGACGTCCAGGATCGCGTAAAGGTCACCCTGTTCGATCCGCCGAAGCAACGCGTCCTGGTCCACCAATTCACCACGCGCGGTGTTGATGAAGGTGGCGCCCGGCTTGAGGCTCGCCACCAGCCGTTCGTGGATCATGTTGTACGTGGACGGGAGCGACGGCGCGTGGAGGCTTACGACGTCGCAGCTCGCCACGAGCTCTTCCAGGCTGACGGGGTCGACGCCGAGCACGGCTGCCGCCGCATGGTCCAGGAAGGGATCAGAGACGACGATCTCGACGTCGTAGGCCTTCAAAAGGCGGATGACGTGCTTGCCGATCCTCGAGGCACCGATGATTCCCACGCGCTTGCCGAAGTTACCCATGTCCGGGAATACGTGGTCCGGCTCGATCTCGGTCTTTTCCGTGTGAAGTTGCCGGGCAAGCTGCAGGACCCGCTTGTTGGCCAGCAGGATCATGGCCACCGTGTACTCGGCAACGGGTATGGCGTTCGCGTCTGCCGCGGTGCTGATCTGGATCCCGCGTTCCCAGCAGGCCACCGTGACGTGGTGCTTCACTGTTCCTCCGGCGTGCAGGATGTGGCGCAGGTTCGGTGCTGCGTCGAGGACAGCGTCGTCGATGACCGGGCAGCCCCAGCCAGTGATGAGGATGTCCGCCTCCGAGAGCAGCGCCAGTGAGCGGGGCGAGGTGAAGTCCTCCATCGGATCCGGGCTCACCAGCCGTAGTTCAGGCGCCAGCGCCTCAAGCCGACGCGGCGGGAAGACCCGGGAGACGACGCCGGGACCCATGGCGAGTGCGACGTTTAGTTGGTGTGTGGTCACTTGACGCTCCCTGCTGTTAGTCCGGACTTCCAGAAGCGCTGGAGCATGATGAACGCCAGCAGCAGCGGAATGATTGAGAGCAGGGATCCTGTGATGACCATGGGTGTGAATTCGGGCTGGGGGATGGAGTAGCCCTGCCAGATGGAGATGCCGACGCTGACGGGCAGGAGTTGCTGGTCTTGGAGCATCACCAAGGGGAGCATGAAGTTGTTCCAGACGCCCACGAACTGGAACAGGGCGATGGTGACGTAGCCGGGCATCATCATGGGCAGGCCCAGGGAGAAGAAGGACCGGATGGGCCCTGCCCCGTCCATGCGGGCTGCCTCGAGGGTTTCCGCCGGGACGTACGACGAGGAGTAGACCCTGGCAAGGTACACGCCGAAGGGGTTGCAAAGTACCGGGATGAGGATGGCCCACATGGTGTTGGTGATGCCGAAGACGGAGGCCAGGAGGTACATCGGCAACACCGTGGCCGTGTTGGGAATCAGGACACCCACCAGCACGAAGCCGAAGAACGAGTCCTTGCCGCGGAACTGGAACTTGTCGAACGCGTATCCGGCCATGACGGAGATAAGCCCGCCGAAGACCGCACCGAAACCTGCGTACAGCACAGAGTTGCCCAGCCAACGGAAGAACAGGCCGCTGTCCTGGGTTGCCACTGCCGCGATGTTGTCGAACAGGGAGAAATCGCCAAAGGCGTAGGCGCTGGTGCCGTAGAGGTCGGCCGCGTTCTTGGTGGAGGCGAAGACCAACCACAAGACAGGCACCACCATGTAGGCGGATCCCAGGATCAGGAGTCCATTGACGGTGAGCTTGCTGGCGAAGCCACTGTTGCTGTTGCGGGCTGGGCGCGGGCGGCGGGGAGCCGTCTTGTCCGGGCTTGTGCGGGGGCGGGAAAGTGTTGAGGTGCTCATGATTTGTTCATCCTGGAGCTGAGGCGGGTGACGACCAGGGACAGGATGGCTGCCAGGCCGGCAATGATGATCGAGGCAGCGGCCGCCTGGTTAAGGTTGTGCCGGATGAAGGCGGCATCGTAGGCCCACAGGTTCGGAACCCAGGTGCTGGTCACGGAGGCCGTGGCCTTGGAAATGATGTTCGGTTCAGTGAAGAGCTGAAGCGTTCCGATAATGGTGAACAGCATGATCACGCTCAGCGCGGGCAGGATCAGTGGGAACTTGATACTGAGAGCTGCGCGGATTTCGCCGGCACCATCCACCCGGGCCGCTTCCAGGATCTCCCGCGGGACTGCCTGCAAGGCGGTGAACAGGATGATGACGTTGTAACCGGTCCACTCCCAGACGCCGATGTTCACAATGGACGGCAGCACCAGGTGTGCGTCCAGGAAATTGATCTGGATGCCACCGCCCTGGAGCGCCTGGACCAGGGGGCTGAGGCCGGGTGTGTAGAGGTAGGCCCAGATCAGTGCCGCAATGACGCCGGGCACCGCGTGCGGCAGGAAGACCAGCAGCTGGAACAACTTGCGGGCCTTCGCCACGGTGGCATCCAGCAGGAGGGCGAACACCACAGCGCCGCCCACCATGCAAGGGATGTAGATCAGGCAGTACAGGCCTAGCCTACCGATGCCTTCCATGAAGGTTTCTGATTGGAAGACCTGCACATAGTTTTCGATTCCCACGAACACGGTCTTGGCTTCGCCGAAGCCCAGGCCGGATTTTTGCTGCGAGTGGAAGCTGAGCACCAGCGAATACACCACCGGCGCGATCATCGCGAGCGCAAAGACGGAAAAGAAGGGGACCAGGAAGAGGGCGGCGGTCCGTCCGCCGGTTCCTGCCTTGGCGCGGCCTTCGCGGCGCACGGGGGTGAGGGCCTGGGTGGCCATGGGGTTCTCCTGACTGGCTGGGGGCCTGGTTTCCGGGGCCCCCGGCGGCTGGCTTATTCGGTAACGGAGCTACTCTTTGACGGACAGGCCGGCTTGCTTCAGGCTGGCCACGGTGGCTTCCTGGGCGGTGTCGATGGATTCGCTGATGGTGCCGCCGGTGGTCAATTTGCCGTAGGCGTCTTTGAGCGCCGTGTTGGTGGTGTCCCAGTTGGGTCCCCACTGCCAACCGGGGGTGATGGTGCCGTAGGCCTTGTTGAACACCTCGTAAATGTCGTTGCCGAAGTAGCTGGCGTCGTAGGCCTTCTGCGCCACAGGCGTCAGGCCCGGGAAGGCAAGGAAGGCGGAGCCAGTGTTGCCGCGCGCCTTGATGGCAGCTTCATTGGTGGTGAGGAATTCGACGAACTTTGCCGCTGCGGCCGGGTTTTTGCTGCTCTTGGTCACGTTGAAGCTGGATCCGCCGTAGAAGGCGCCCGCTTCAGAACCCCAGTTGGGAAGCTCTGCGGCGATCCACTGGCCCTTTTGTCCGCTGGCTTCGGTTCGCTTTTGGATTCCGGTGGCGCTCCAGTTCGCGCCGACAACGCCCGCTACCGTGCCGTTGGCCAAGTCCAGGCTCCATTCGTCGCTGTAGGCCTGGCTGACCTTGACGAGCTTCTGGTCGATCAGCTTCTGCCAGTAGTTGGCAACCTTCTGCGTGGCTTCATCGTTGACGCCCACTTTCCAGCTGTCGCCCTCGGTGCCGAACCACTTGGCCCCGGCCTGCCATGCCAGCCCGGCGCTTGCAGCCACTTCGTTCGGGTTGAAGCTGGCAAGGTAGGCCCCGGGTTCTACGGCCTTGAGTTTCTTACCGGCCTCTTCGAATTCGGCCCAGGTGGTGGGGACCTCGACGCCGGCCTTGGCCAGCTTGTCCTTGCGGTACCACATGATCATGGGGGCTGCGTCGTACGGCAGTCCGTAGGTCTTGTCACCGAACTGGACCAGGGCCTTGGTTTCGTCCTTGAGCTTGTCCACAGTGGAGGACTTGTCGATGAGTCCGTCGAGCGGCTGGACCTGTCCGTTGCTGACGAACTGGGGGAGCTGCGGGTATTCGATGGTGGACACGTCCGGGCCGTTGCCTGCGGTGATGGCAGTGGACAGCTTGGCGTAGCCGCCATTTGCCCCGTTGGGGATGGTCTCGAAGGTGACCTTGATCTTGTCCTGGCTGGCGTTGAACGCCTCGGCTACTTTGTCCATTCCAGCCAGCGAGGACCAGAACGTGATGGAACCGGAGGGGTCCTCGGTGGGGGTGGGAGCGGACGCTGGGTTGGGGCCGGTGCCGCAGGCGGCCAGCAGCAGCGTGCTGGCGGCCAGGCCGGCGACTCCTGCGAAGAGTTGACGACGCTTCATGGTGTTCTCCTTTGAAGACTTGCGATGCGATGCGAAGAGCGGAGATGTGGTTGGGGCCACATCGTTGTGAATCCATGTAATCCGTAACTTCGAACATCTTCAACATTTCAAACAAATTCAAACATCGGGGTGGAACCATCAAAGCCCGTAATTTCTGGGAAGTGCCGACTTTGGATCAGCCATTTCTGTTTGAACAAACATAAATGCTGGACGATGTTCGTTTCCGGCTGCTAGAACTTTCGAACACCCTCCACCACCCACTACCTAAGACAGGGACACCCATGGAGACATCGAACATCAGCAGGCGCGTCGTCCTGCAAGTCGGCGGAGCAGCGTCGCTCGCCGCAGCACTCGGCCTCGCAGCCGGCCAACCGGCGTCGGCCTATAACCCGCTGGCACCCAAGCCCAAGGGGACCGAAGTCCTGGACCTTGGCCCCGCCGTCGTACAGTTCTCCCTGATGAGCGGGCTGCTGGTAGGCGACACGCTCTACATCGGGTCGCGGAACCTGGACCCGGTGCGCGTGGTGGCGTTCCACGTCCCCACCGGCAAGGTCACCGGCCAGACCGAACTCAGCAACGGTCATTCCATCCAGACCCTGGCTGCAGACGCCTCGGGTCGGTACTTGTACGCAGGCGTGCTGCAAAAGGACGTCGGAACCAAGCCCAACCTGTTCCAGTGGGACTTGTCGACGCCCGGCACTGCGGCGAGGGCGCTGGGCTACATCGGAGACCGGGATGCCAGGGATATCAGCGTTGCCCCGAACGGCCGCGTCTACGTGGTGGGCGGCGGCAGCCCCACGGCGCCGGCGCTTTGGGAGTACGACCCCGCCACGGGCCAGATCGTCAGCCTGGGCATTCCGGACCCGGGCGCGACGCTCGCACGTGCGGTTGCGGCCACCGATTCCACGATCTTCTTCGGGGCGGGCAGCACGCTCAACGGGGGCAGTGGCGCCATCCGGGCCTGCCTGTTCGCCTATGACCGTGCCGCCAACACGTTCACAAACGTCACTCCCAAGGAAATGCTGGCGGACCCAAGCATCCGGGACCTCGGAATTGTTGGCGACAAGCTGCTGGTGAGCTCCGCGGGGTCCGTAGAGAACTCCAAAGTGGCGGCCGTCAGCGTCGCGAACCCGGCCTCTTACGTGGCGGCGACGTCCGAGGGGAAGACGGCCAAGAACTTCGCTGCCCTTGGTGACAAGGTCTATTTCGCGAACGAGTCGGGCTTGCTGGCCTACAGCGCGGCGTCGAATGCCATTTCCGCGGTGCCTTACCAAGGGCCCTCCCTGGGTGAGATCTGGGGCGTGGACGCCAGCGGTGGCAAGCTGCTGGTGACCTCGGGCTACGGCTTTGTGGCTGAGATCGACGCACTTAGCGGGGCCACCAAGACCACGGATCTGGGCGAGGCTGGGGCGCCGTCGGACCCTCAGACGGTCATGGGCATCGCTGCCGGTGCGGGTTATGTCTACGTGGGCGGCAACGGCGTCATTTCCCGGCGTTCACTCCGGACCAGCCAAGTGACCAACCTGACGGCTCCGGGCGAAGCGAAAGATGCCGTGGTGGTGAAAGGCGCCCTGTACACCGGGCAGTACAGCGGCCAAGGCATCTGGAGCTACGATCCCCGCAGCGGGAAGCCGATCGCACAGGTGGCCGAGTACCCCAAGGAGCAGAACCGTCCGCTGGATGTCTGCTGGGATGAGGACAACAAGCTGGTATTGGTGGCAGCCCAGGCGGACACCGAGGGCGGCGGGTCGCTGTGGACGTATGATCCCCGGACCCGCAAGAAAGGCTTCTTCGTCAACCCGATCGACAAGGTGCAGTTGCTGCGCGCCGTGGCTTCGCGCGACGGCGTGGCCTACTTGGGTGGCGGCAACCCCGGACTCGACGGCCTGGGGACGGTCGTGGCTTTCGACCCCGTGAAGGGCAAGGAATTGTGGCGCCTGGACGCCGGGGAAGGGGCAGGTATCGCTGCCCTGGCCGTGCAGGGCAAGTACTTGTACGGTGTGACCCGCAAGGGCGGGCTTTTCGTCCTGGACTTGCCCAAGCGCAAGGTAGTGCATCGCTCGGACATCAGCGCCGTCAGCTACGGCTTCGCCGCCCTGGTGACCAACCGGGGCTCGGTCTACGGCGTCTCCAGCACGCACGTCTTCCGCTTTGATCCCAAGACGTTCGCGGTGGCTACGGTCGTGGCGGATATCGACGGCGGCTGGTACAGCGGCTCGCACATCACCAACGACGAGGATGGTTACCTCTACACGATGCGTGGGCGGAATCTGGTGCGGATCGACGACCACCCGCGCCGGTAATGCGTTGTGGGGCCTGCTCTGCGCTCTCTGGCGAGCGTTTTTCGCGCAGAGCAGGCCCCACAACCCGGGTCATTCGATCACCTATGATTGTTTGAACACTTGGAATTCGGGAGGGCAGGCATGCTCAGCGGGGAACGCCACGAAAAGATCCTCCGCGAACTGGAGTTGCGGGGAACGCTGACCGTCAACGATTTCGCGGAGAAGACCGGCCTGTCCACCATGACCATCCGCCGGGACCTCACCCAGTTGGCTTCCCAAGGGCTTCTGCGGCGGGTCCATGGTGGCGCCGTCCGGAATGCGTCAGACCGAGCCGGGGAAACGGACTACCGGCGGTCCCGGCAGCCACTTGCCACCCTCGGCCTGATCGTCCCGACCACGGGCTACTACTTCCCTGAGATCATCCGCGGCGCCGAGGTCGCCGCGCGGGCACTGAACGCCCGGCTCATCCTCGGCGTCAGCAATTACTCCCAGGAGGACGAGTACCGGCAGCTCAAGCGCGTAGTGGCCAACTCCGTGGATGGCATTCTGCTGGCCACCGCGGGGCCGCTCGAACCGGGATCGCCTACATTCGAGCTTCTCTCCGGGTTGAAGATCCCGGTAGTGCTGGTTGAGCGTTCAAGCCGGGCCTTTGAATCCGTGATGTCGGACCACAGCTATGGCGCCGAACTCGCCGTCGAGCATTTGGCGTCCCTGGGGCACCGCCGGATCGGACTGGCCGTCGCCACCAGCCCCACCGCCCCTTGGCTCCGCGACAGCCACGCCAGGGTGATTGCCCAACTGGGGCTGGAAACGGACGCGCCCATCATGGAGTACGACCGGCCGGGGCCGGGTGTCAGCATCAACCAGGAGCACTTTGGGCGGTTCCTGGAGGAGTGCCGCCGCACCGGGACCACCGCCGCACTGGTGCTGCCGGATGAAGAAGCCATCACCCTGATCCACATCGCCGAAGAAGCCGGCATGGAGGTCCCCCACGATTTTGCGATCGTGGCCTACGACGACGAAGTGGCAGACCTCGCCCCCGTGCCGCTGACGTCCATCGCACCGCCCAAGCGCGACGTCGGCTACGCAGCCGTCACCATGTGCATGGAACGGCTGGCCGGCAAGACGGGTTCTGCGGTCTTGCCCGCGCTCCGCCGCGTGAGCCTGGCCCCGAAACTGATCATCCGTGAATCCACGGTCACTGGGGAAGGCGATGAGTAGGGGCTGAGGTGGCTCTGAGGCCGGTCTTGCCAGTGCCCCGAGCCGGCGCATGTGCTGACAGGAAGCGTGAAAACCCCTTGAATCTTGTATGTCAATGGTGGCCATCCGGGTTGCGTACATGACTTGCATGTACGGGCCGTTTCCGCCGCGCGGTCGGACCCAATTGTGAAACAAACTGTTGCGCAATTGCCGGGTGAGGGCACGTAACCGTTCTTCTGGCCAAAGCCCACACCGGGAAGCAGAGAGATTGGTACGCCGGTGCTTAACCTCTGCGAGGGGCGGAAGGGCAACCTTCGTGTCTGCTTACCTAGACGTGACTTCATTGGCGACATTCACTTCGCCGGGTGTCGAGATGATGTGGGTGCGCGGAGCGAGAGCGCAGAGAGTGGCACCGAACGTGGAAGCGCACCGTGTCGGCCGTGAGCGCCGGCGTGCCGCGGATCTCAACATCCAGCGTCACGGCCCGGAGCCCCTCGGCTGGCCACGGCGATTAAGCCCACACACAGGCCCGCGGGCCGGACATCGCGGCGCACTGCGACGAGGAGGACAAACCGCGACCTGGTGCCATTCGTCGCGACACGACCAACTCGTAAGTGTTCACGGCCGGTCACGGAAGGAGTCGTCGCACGATCGAGTTGTCCCCTTCATGCACCAAAATACGTCCGCGGCCATGGTGAAGGAGAACCCAAAAGACTCTGGCGTCCTCCGTAAGGGAGTCGATCTGGCCGGTATTCGGTAATTCTCCGGCTCGCTGGATTGCCACATAATCGCCTGCGTTGAGATAGACCCAGTCGTCAACACTCAGGGAGCCTGACCACGTGGTAGTTTCGGTCACTGTTCAGCCCTCAACACAGTACGCACACCGCAGACGCGCTCTATCGGCGGCCGCAAGGAACCACAAGTTCATGCCGATGATTAATCCTTTGTTGATAAGCGTGGGGCGTCTCGAGGACACGCTGAGTCCGAAGCGTCAATCGACAGGCTGATTCGGTTTCTGTAGCGCCCGGAGTTTTCGTCGTTGAGCGTGACGCATCAGTCAGCCTCGCATTCGGTGGCGTCCCACTTCGGCATTCCTGGTCGGTTCGTAGGTACCCGACTTCGGCCGTGATCTGCATGGTCAGCCTTTCAATAACAGGGATTGATCCGCGGGCAAAAACTCTTGCCCGTCGCAGGTTCTCCTGCGTTTCACTTTGAGTGCCTCACCAGCGAATGGGCGTGCCAGGGCCCGGGACAAGTGGTTGACGAAGTGCGAACCAATCTGCTGCGGCAGCGTTGGAGAAGGAATCGCTGACCGCTCTCTGAGAACCGAGAGCGGCCCCCTTTACCGTTGACTATTTTCAGGCAGACAGTCCTCCGTCGACCTCCCAGACCGCACCCGTGACGAAGCTTGCTCCGGGGCCCACGAGAAAGCAGACGACCGAGGCGATCTCCTCCGGCGTTCCGTAGCGTCGCAGTGGAACCCTGGACGTAAGGACTTCACGGTAGTCGCCGATCGATGCGGGTTCGTCATTGGCGATGCCCCTCATCATGCCCGTGTCTACGGGCCCGGGGGCCACGGCGTTCACACGGATTCCAGATGGTCCTACCTCAACGGCCAAACTGCGCGTGAGTCCGACGACGGCGTGCTTACTCGCGGAGTAGTGCCCCATCCGAGGGCGGGCTCGCAGGCCGTCGAGCGAGGCGATGTTTACGATTGATCCCCCACTCCCCAGGAAGGGGAGGACGGCACGGCACACCCGGCCCAGGCCGAAGTAGTTGACCTCGAAGACGAAGCGCTCGTCCGCCTCGTCGATGTCCTGGTAATCCGAGACACGACCGCTCACCCCTGCACAGTTCACAACCCCCGTCAGCGGCGCATCGAGCGAGGGGAGGATTTGGCCGATTGCGTCGTGCAGCTGCGCCCCGGAGTCGTGGGAGCTGAGGTCGACCTCGACGGGAATCACTTGCCCTGAGGCGGACGCCATCAGGCCGAGCGCGGGGCTTCCCGGCCGGTCGAGCGCTATGACGGTAGAACCCTCGTTGAGGAGTTGCAGGGTGAGAGCCCGTCCAATGCCGGAGGCCGCTCCCGTGACGAGCACAGCTCGTGCGGTTTGGTGTGTATTCATCGTCTAATCCATTCTCTTGGCACTGAAAGTCGTATGGAGTGAAGGCATGAGCCCGAGGTCAGTCCATGTGGGGATATCGGTGCTCAGTGGCTGGCACCAAGGTCTCCTTGAGCGAGCGTGGGCTGGTCCAGCGGAGCAGGTTGAGGATCGATCCCGCCTTGTCGTTCGTGCCTGAGGCTCGTGCCCCGCCGAAGGGCTGCTGACCAACGACCGCGCCAGTGGGTTTGTCATTGACGTAGAAGTTCCCTGCGGCGAAGCGCAGGCCGTCGCGTGCTTGGTTGATGGCGTTGCGCTCGGTGGCGATAATAGCGCCGGTGAGGCCGTAGGCGGAGCCCCCGTCGATGGTATCGATGATGGTCGGCCATTGCGCGTCCTCGTAGATATGGACGGCAAGGATCGGCCCAAAGTACTCCGTTGAGAAGATCTCGTCGGTCGGGTTTTCGCCGATGACGACGGTGGGTCGCACGAACCAGCCCTCGGATCCGTCATAGCCACCTCCTGCGGCGATCTCAAGGCCGGGCGTCACGCGCGCTCGGTCGATGGCTGCGGTGTTCTTAGTGAAGGAGCGCTCGTCGATCAGCGCGCCCCCGAAGTTCGACAGGTTGCTGACGTCGCCGTAGGCGAGACCGTCCACCGTCTCGAGGAAGTCGTTCCGGATGGTCTTCCACACCGAGCGCGGGATAAACGCGCGTGATGCGGCTGAGCACTTTTGGCCTTGGTACTCGAACGCTCCGCGGACCAAGGCTGTTGTCAGGACCTGGGGATCTGCGGATGCGTGTGCGAGCACGAAATCCTTGCCGCCGGTCTCCCCGACGATCCGGGGGTATCCGTGGTACTTCGCGACGTTGTTTCCGACCCTCTTCCAGAGGTTCTGGAAGACGCCGGTGGACCCCGTAAAGTGGATCCCCGCCAGGCGGGGATCGGACAGCAGTACGTCCGAGACGGTGGCGCCGTCACCGGTGACGAGGTTGATGACGCCGGGGGGCAGACCGGCCGCCTTGAGCAGTTCCATGGTCCAGTAGGCCGCGAGCAGCTGGGTCTGCGCCGGCTTCCACACCACTGTGTTGCCCATGAGTGCAGGGGCGGTTGGCAGGTTGCCGGCGATGGCGGTGAAGTTGAACGGGGTGATTGCGTAGACGAATCCCTCCAGCGGCCGGTGGTCCAGGCGGTTCCACACTCCGGGCGAGGATATCGGCTGTTCCGAGATCAGACGTCGGCCGTAAGCGACGTTGAAGCGCCAAAAGTCGATGAGCTCGCAGGGGGCGTCGATCTCCGCCTGCTGTGCTGACTTGGACTGGCCCAACATTGTGGCGGCCGCGATTTTCTCGCGCCACGGTCCTGCGAGCAGGTCGGCTGCACGCAGGAATATTGCGGCTCGTTCGTCGTAGTCCATCGCCGCCCAGAGCGGTGCTGATGCCATTGCTGCGTCCGCTGCCGACCGGACCTGCTCGGCGCTGGCGAGGCCGTAGTTTCCTAGGACCGAGGCGTAGCGGTGCGGCTGCACGACCTCCAGGCGCTTGCCGTCGCCGAACACTGACCGACCCCCGATCGACATTGTCAGGTCGATCTGCTGGTTCGCCTGCTCGGCTAACTGCGCAGTCAACCGCTCGCGCTCAGGGCTGCCGGGTGCGTAGGAGTTGACCGGTTCGTTGTAGGGCTCGGGGACATTCGTCATTGCTTGCATTGGGGTTTTCCTTATTCATCTGAAGGGCTCGTTAGGTTTCCTGAAACGGACTCACTGCTGGGCCCATGAGTCGACTGGACCGGTGCCGACCATCATGTGCAAAGCCGGTGTAGTTATCAGGGCGCAGACGGAACAGCCGGCCATAGCCGAAGAGCCCGTATTTGCCCGATGTACGGACCCGACGAACTCAGGCGGAAACCGCCTAATTGCTGGTGGCTAGTTGGAGTTTGCGACCGGTGTTTTGGGCGGGGTTACCATGGGGGCGGTGGTCGCGGGTTCGGACCGGATCCGCCCTGACGGGGTGGCACCGACACCGGTCCGATCGGCGGCATGCACCAAGATGGTGGGTGTGTCAGGCTTGCGACGCCTCAGTCTGCTGGAGGGCGCAAGGAGCGCTTTGGTCAGTAGACCGTAGACGACGACCCCGTCGGGCCACTGGGTGACCACGCGTCCAGTCTTGGATGACTTGAAGTAGTTCTTGCCCACTGCCCACGACGACTTTTCCAGACGGGAGGCGAGCCATTCGTTGTAGGCGGCGAAGAACGCGGGGGAGGTTTCGATTGCTGTCGCGTTTTTGCGTGTCATGCGGCTCAGCGAGCGAACAGCGTATTTCGCCTGCTGCTCGAAGCCGTAGACCAATGCGTAGAAGTTGGTGTTCGGTCCGTACATCATGAAGAAGTTTGGAAAGCCTGGGACTGTGGCCCCCAGGAAGGCCTTCGCCTCGCCGTCCCAGACCTCCTGCAGGGTGAGGCCGGAGCGGCCAATGACTTCAAGGCGAGGCAGGTAGTTCTGCGGTTTAAATCCGGTGGCGAGCACGACGATGTCCGCGCGGTGTTCGGTGCCCCCTGTGCTTATCACACCGTGCTTAGTGAAGGAGACCGCCGCTTCGGGCACTAGGCTCACGTTTGGCAACCTCAGGGCCGGAAGGAAGTCGCTTGATTTTACCGGGCGCTTTCCTTGGTGCGGGAAGTCCGGGATCATCGCCTTCATAAGTTCCGGATCGTCGCCAAGGACGTCGTTCATGTATGCGCGGCTCTCCGTGGTCATGCGCTGATCGACCTTGCTACCAGGCCGGATAGCCCGTCCACTGAACCATACGCGTTCGCTCTGGTAGTACCGTCGTAGCCTCTCGATGCGGTGTATGAATGGGTGCCCGAGCAGCTTTCGTTGTCTTGAACTGTATGTCTGGTTGGGTTTGGGGTTCACCCAGGATGGCTGGCGCTGAAACACTGTCACCTTCGCCGCGACCGTCGCACACTCCGGAATGACTTGAGCCGAGGTTGATCCGGTCCCGATGATGGATATCGACTTGCCCGCGATGTCAATCGTGTCGTCCCACCGGGAGGTGTGCATGATCCGCCCCGTAAAGGCTTCCTGGCCCGGGAAGGTCGGTATGTTCGGCTCGTTCAGCATGCCAACGGCGCTGATGACGGCGTCGAAGTATTGATCCTCCTCGGTGGACGTGGTCACTAGGTACTGATGCCGGCCCTCGTCCCAAGCTGCGCGGTGAACTTCGGTCTCGAGACAAAAGTGGGACAGCAGTCCGTACTCCTCGACGGTGGAGTGCAGGTAGGCGCGTAGCTCGTCATGCTTGGCGTAAGGCCGAGTCCAGTCGTTCGTACGGAACGAGTAGGAGTAGAGATGCGAGGGGGTGTCGACCTCAGCGCCCGGATAGCGGTTGTCCCACCAGGTACCACCCGGGCCCGACGAGCTCTCAAAGATGGTGAAGTTGCGGACTCCGGCTCGGGTCAGGTAGACGCCAGCTGCGATGCCGGCGAAACCCCCGCCGACAACCGCGATCTTCAAGTTCGACATGTTACTGGTCATCGTGTGCTCCAAACGCCTTCAGACAAGGCTCAAGGTGTGTGCGAGGAAGGCGGATGGGGCCTGAGTCTTTGCCTCAGGCCCGGCTCCCGTCCCGCAGGGTGATCCATCCCAGCTTGGATCAAGATGGGATACAAGTCAATATCCCAAACGGAATTCATATCTGGACACCACCAAGGACCGGTGTTAGCTTTGTCTCAAAGTTCCCCGTCCGGACAACCTCTTAAAGGCCGAACGGGAGAACGATCAGCGCAGCGGGCGAATCGAAACGTCCTGGCGGCCAGCCACATCGTCGCGACTCGCCAAAGACTGCAACAGAGCTAGAAGGAGAACCATGACGGATCCCACCCAGCGTCCAGTCGTTCTGATCACCGGGGCAGGCGGGGCCATCGGGCGCAGCACCGCTCAGCGTTTCCTCACGGGCGGATATCGGGTTGCCTTGGCCGACATAGACATCACGACCGCCGAGATGACAGTCAAAGAGCTCGGGGCAGATGCTCGCTCTGCGTACGGCCTCGAACTGGATGTCACCTCCGAGGATTCCATCGTCCGAGCCTTGGATAATCTGATGAACCGCTGGGGGCGCCTCGACGCAGCGCATAACAACGCGGGAATCACGACGTCGGGCCCACTCACTCATACATACGAAAAGGCCGCCTTCGACCTCACTCTAAACGTGGACCTCGTCGGGGTCTGGCTGTGCATGAAGCACGAAATCGCTGCGATGCTCGAACAGGGACACGGGGCAATCATCAACACTGCTTCCATCGCCGCGCACATTGGGTACAAAGAAGCATCCGCATACGCCGCCGCCAAGCACGGGGTGCTCGGCCTGACCCGAACGGCTGCGGTCGAGTATGGGGGCATGGGGTTGAGGGTCAATGCGGTGAGCCCTGGTCCCGTCCAAACACCGATGCTTGAAGCCTCCTTCGCCCGCCGGCCCCCGGGCACGAAGGAGTGGTACCTCGATAACACTCCGATGAGACGCTTCGCCACGTCGATGGAGATAGCAAACGCCGTCTTCTGGCTGGCTTCCACTGAGGCTTCTTTCGTCAACGGGCACTGCCTGGCCGTCGACGGCGGGTGGACGGCTAAATAGTCCAGCCCCTGGCTATACCTGGTTGGGCTGGTGGGTCGGGGAGGTCGGGGACTGTGTGCGGAAAGCCAAGAGTCGGGCTATCACGAAGCGGAGAACTCGGTTACGGAGGCCGTCATCTGGTGTTGAACACCGAGGCTCGGCGGCGCCCCTCCGGTTGACAGGCAAGCTTTTGGTCCCACAGACCCATTCCCGTCGCGGACAGAGTGCCTGCGGCGGTCCCAACCCACTTCACACGGAGCTCTCCTTCCGGCGCACCGGAACTATCGCAGGAGGCACCCCTGCCAATATGCTGGCTAAGTTGCTCCAACCTAGCGTCAGCAGCAGCTGCCGGCTCCGCGCTGGAGTCGTCATTGAGTGATCTGGGTTGGGACCCACGACGTGCCGCCATCGTGTAGAAGCAGTGGGCCTGGAGGACGCTGGCAAAGCCACTGATAATTGGACGGCCGGAAGCAATTCGCCGTTCCGCTGCATTCCCCTGTTCCATCTGGGGCGACCCCTGGACGGTCGGCATCTCGGTTGCTCTGCCGGCCAGTGGGAGAGGCTTCTCGGGGAGGCAAGTCAGAAAGTGTCCATTCTAAGCCGCTGCATCCATGACAGGCGTCTGGGGCAAGGTAGGACACCCAAATCAGCCGTGCTTCAACTGGGCACCAACGGTGCCTCTCGGGTCCTGTCCGCAAAGATAACCCCTGAGGGGACCTCGTCGGCCATGCCATTGTGCTTAGGGTTACGAACCCACTTGACGGACAACTATTAGGCGCGTGCCAGGCCGCCGACTTGTGTGGCGAGTGCTTCTAAAGCGATGCGATAGTGCTCCCGCACGAGTGCCTCGGTGGATTCAGCGTCGCGCCGCATGAGCGCGGCAGCGATCTCTCGATGCCCCTGGTGCCCTATCCGATAGTCCTCGGGCGTATAGAGTCTCGCCGCGGTGTGGTCGAAGGCGAACCGCCTGTTGCGCTCCATGAGGCGGATGAGATGCTCATTGCCGGAAGCCGCCGATATTGCGGTGTGGAAAGCCTCGTTGAGCGTGACCTGCTGCTCTGGAGGGAGCTCTTCCAGGCGCTCATGCTCATCAAGGATCGCCACGATCCGAGCCAGTTCCTCGTCGCTTGCCCGGGTTGCCGCCAGACGCGCAGCGAATCCCTCCATGGCCATCCGAGCCTCGTAGACGTCCTGGATGTCTGAGACGTTGAACTCACGCACAGTCCAGCTGGTGCGCTGCTTCACAATCAAGCTTTGATCCTCCAGCATGTGGAGAGCGGTCCGAACGGGAGTCCTGCCGATACCGATGAGTTCGCAAAGCTCTGCTTCAACCAGCCGCTGGTTGGGCCTGAGTTCGCCATGAACAATAGCTTCCCGCAATCGCTGATAGGCGCGCTCCGCCAGGACCGGACTCGATGGCATGTCATCCTCCACAATCAGAAGGAGGACCCGCCTCCAGCTTGGGATATTGAAATATATTCTAAAGAGTACACGCCCGGCGCCCTGCCAGCCATGGCGGTTTGGGTTTAACGCTTATTTTGTACCACGTGCGCCTTCTGCTAGGGGCGCAGCCCGGATGCCCACATTCCTGCTGGAAGCCTCGGCATGTTCTGCAACCGCAAGAGCCCCAGACGTTGCCGCTGGAATACACGCCAGCCAGCACCTTGGTCGACAATATGGCAGCGCGTCCATGGTCCAGCGCGCAGTGATTCCCATGATCAATCGAGTCAGGCGAGTCTTGCCGACGAGATCCATGCCGCTCGCGTGAATTGAGCAAATTGAACCCAAACATCTTTGGATTTTTTTTGGGATATTGACTCGCATCCCAAATTGTGGTGTGCTTTTGAGACGCAAATCACTAGCAGAGTGATTGCGGCAGGGTCTCCGGATCGAGCAGAAAGCCACGTTGTGTCGCAGTGTCGCGGCGGACGCCCGAGGTTCACGAAGAAAGGCATTCCTGTGACTGAGAAATGTTCAGCGGACATCATCGTCGTCTCCAGGGCGGCTGCGGGCTTAGGTGGGGCTATTTTCCGGCGGCCTGGGGAGAAAGGGAGCGGACACCGCGTTCCTATGGCGGGACAGTCAGAGACAATCGCTGAGCCTCCCCGGCCTCGTCGACGTCGGTCATCAAAGCCTGGCATCGTACCGATCACCACAAGGCTCAAACGTGTGAAACAGCGCGATGGTCTAGTGCTCGACTCCCTGACCGCCCTGGAGACGGAGGATGAGAAAGAAGTGCCCCGTTGCGGGTCTATCGACCCTGCGATCGAGGAACGAACCCACTTTGAAGCCGGCCGTTGCCAGCGCGGGCGAGGGACAAACGAACATGACTAACGGACATCCGGTTCCTCAGCTCTGATGTCAATTACGCCTCCGTGGCGTTCTGGTTGCTGACGGCCTGAGCGTGCCGCCCATATGGCGAAGCAGATCTCAGAGACACCCTCGAAATACCCATAGGAAGACAGCCATGATCCTTTCACCAACTAGAGATTCCAAGATCGCGCCGCGTCTCGGTATCAGACTCGACAACATCAGTAAGCGCTACGACGATCATGTCGTACTCGACGATGTGTCCCTCCACGTAGAGCAAGGAACCGTCACAGCCCTCATAGGTCCTTCGGGCGCAGGGAAGAGCACGTTCCTGCGCTGCATCAACCTCCTTGAGCGCCCCGACGCGGGGACCATCCGCGTGGCAGGTCACACGATCGAGCCGGGCAGGTCCGTGAACGCCCGCGACCTTGCAGCGTTGCGAAGCACGGTCGGCATGGTTTTCCAGTCTTTCAATCTCTTTCCCCACATGACCGCTTTGAAAAACGTCAGCTTCCCACAGCAGCGTGTCCTCGGACGGAGCAAAGACGAGGCCGATGCCAGATCGATGCAGCTCCTCGAACGCGTCGGGCTTAAGGAGAAGGCCGGCCAGCACCCAGGTCGTTGTTCGGGAGGGCAACAGCAGCGCATCGCGATTGCCCGGGCGCTGGCGCTGGACCCATCGATCATGCTCTTCGACGAGCCGACCTCGGCCCTCGACCCCGAGGTCGGCTTGGAGGTCCTGGCTGTCATGCGTGAGCTTGCGGCAGACGGGATGACCATGGTCGTTGTCACCCATGAGATGCAGTTCGCCAAGGACGTTTCAGACACACTCGTCGTGATGGCCGACTGCAAGATCATCGAGCAGGGGGACCCGAAAGCGATAATGAGCGACCCGCAGGAGGAGCGTACTCGGCGCTTCCTGCGGGCGGTTTTGGAGCGGTGAAATGAACGCATTTACCGCCGTCCTTGAGGGACTGCCAATGACCATCGGTCTGACTCTATCCGCCTTTGCGATTGGCATCGTCGGGGCCGTCCCACTCGCTCTGGCCTTGACCTCACCCTCTGCCGCCCTGCGACTGATATCGAGGCTGTTCGTCGACCTCATTCGTGGCGTGCCGATCATCGTTTGGCTCTTCCTGCTTAAGTTCGGCATTCATGCCGACACGTTCAGGGCCAACCCCGCCGTCACTGCGATCGTGGGCCTGGGGATCGTCTCCGTCGCCTATCTAGCTGAGATTTACCGAGGCGGACTGCAGGCGGTTCCTCGCGGGCAATTGGAGGCATCCCACGCGCTGGGCATCCCCAAATCGAGCACATTCTTCGGAGTGGCGGCACCGCAGGCATTCCGGATCGTATCGCCGTCGATCGCCACCTATTTCGTCGGCCTGCTCAAGGACACCTCGATTGCCTCTACGATCATCGTCGCCGAGATGGTCTTCCAGGCCCAGTCCTTCGCCCGGCAACACCCCACAGTTGAGGGAATTCTGCCTTACGTGTTCGTCGGCATCCTGTACATCGTTCTGAGTCTGCCGGTGGCTTACCTTTCCCGCACACTCGATACCCGCATGAGGAAGGCCGTGTTAGCGTGAGCTGGCTTGCAGACTGGGTGGGATACCTCCCGCAGATGATGTCCGGGCTAAGTGTGAGCCTCATGATCGCGGCGATCTCAATCGCTGCCGGCTACCCTTTTGGCCTTGTCCTGAGCCTCATGGTCCAAGCCAAGAACCTTGCTCTACGGACCATCGGCCTAGTGATCGTTGAGGTGGGCCGTGGCGCGCCAGCCCTAGTCATCCTTTACCTTTTCTACTACGGACTACCGAAGTTTGGTCTTGTCCTCGATAACATTCCCGCAGCCTGTCTGGCGTTGAGCTGGAATGCAGCGGCATACGCAAGCGAGATCATCCGCGCCGGCATGCACTCCGTCAGCCGTGGTCAGCACGAGGCTTCCGTGGCTCTGGGCCTGTCCCGACGCGACACGCTCTTCCGGGTCATCATTCCCCAAGGCATGCGCTCAGCGGTTCCGGGCCTTATGGGTATAGCGATCCAGCTCTTCCAAGGAACATCACTCGCCTACGCGATAGCCGTTCCAGAGCTCATGAAGTCCGCATATACCATCGGCAGCTCCAACTTCAACTACCTCGAGATTTTCATACTCGCAGGCATCTGCTATGCCGTCATCTCCATGCCGGCCACCTGGATCACAGTCTTTTTCGAAAAGCGCATGGGACGTCAATAGTGAATGATCCCAGGCTTTGCCGCCGCACCCCATATGGAAGGAACACAATGAATACGCAGCATAAACTGAGGCGCTTCGGTGCGCTTGCCGCCATCGTCCTGGCCGCCCAGCTCACGCTCACAGCCTGCAGCGGTTCAAGCACCGCATCGCAGCCCGGATGCACGCCAAAGCACGATGGAGTGCAGACCGTCTCACCAGGCAAGCTCACGATTGGGGTCATCGACGTCCCACCACTCAGCAGCTATAACAGCGGCAATCCAGCGGGCATCGACCTCTCGATCGTGAACAAGATCGCGAAGGACGAGTGTCTCACGCCCGTCTATCAACAGGCCACATTCGCCGACGCCATTCAGTCAATCTCGGGCGGAAATATTGACGTGGCCGTGGGCGGTATCGATGCCACCGCCAAGCGCCTCAAGGTGGTTGATTTCTCGGCTTCGACCTATCTTGACGGGTTGGGGCTAGTCTCAAAGACCGGGGCGAAAACCATCGCGGATCTCGAGAAGATGTCCAAGGTCGGCACTGTCGATGGCTACATGTGGGTGGACGACCTCAAGAAGATCCTCGGTGATAAGCTCTCGACCTATCCAAGCAGCGTTGAACTCAAGTCCGATTTCGACGCTGGCCGTCTTGATGCCGCTTTGGACGGATACGCTGTCCAAGTCCAGCAGTTCAAAGGCGCATCCGGTGTAAGCCCAGCGCTTGTGAACGAGAACCCTGACCCGCGCGTAGGTGCAACCATCCACGCACCTGAAACCGCCTTCCCGCTCACGAAGAACAACACGAGTCTCAAGAAGGCGCTTGACGAGGGCATTCTCGCCCAGCATCAAGACGGCACTATCACGAAGATGCTCACAGAGGCGGGTCTCTCCGCGGGCATGGGCAAGGTCGGCGACACTCAGTTCATCGTTCCCGAAAGCTAGTCTCAAGGGTTACCGGGGCGAGAGCCCCGGTAACCCTATTCAGCAGACCCCGATAGGCGGGTCTTCTCCAGGCTTCAAGTCATGGTTTGCTCTCCGTCCAGGGGTTCCTCTAAGAGCGGTTGAGTTCCTAGTCCTTGACCTTGGCGCCTGCCACGGTTCTTGCGAACATTCCTGGAATGGACTGCCATACGTTCGGCGCGTTGCTGAGGTGGGGTTGGCGTCTGTGCCGCTCACTTCCCGCAGATGGTCCACGACTTCTCTGTCGGCTCGGGGTTTCCTCCACAACGGCTTCAACATGAGCGGTTCGGCCATGGGTGATACATCCATGCTGCGTCGTGGCCGGTAGCTCGACGCCGCGGTTCCCTGCGCGGCGTCGAGCTGCTGACGTGGCTTCAACGAGCGTTGACCTTTTGGGAGCTTTCGGACTTCATGATGGGCGTCACGGATGATTAAGCCAAGAGTCCACATGTATAGAGGGTGTGAGAACCGGGCCTCGCAGCTGTCGCATCCCCTATCGGCGTGAACGTCCGTCGGCTCTAAGGCTCACTTTCCGGTGGGTGCGGTTGTGGCATCTTTTGAGACCGGCGCTGGGGTGTCGTTTTTGCTTACCTGGTTGGATAGCTTGGGAAGCACGAGCCAGCAGAGGGTTGTTACGACGATGGGTGCTGCCATTAGGAGTACGATGTCTTGCGCCGGCCAGGATAGGGCGAGCAGGATCCCGCCAACGGTGGGGCCGAGGATGGATCCCATCCGACCGCAAGCAGCAGACCATCCGACGCCAGTGGTGCGCACAGAGGCTTCGTAGATCGATACAGCGATGGCCGTTTGCCCGATCGACCCTGCTGTGATCCCGGCACCGGCTACCAGGGTGATCACCATAAGGGGTACTCCACCGACGGGCATCGTTGCCAAGGCCACGGTTGCTGTCGCGCCGATGGCTGACATCAGGACAAGTCCTCGGGCCGTGCCGATCTTCGCCGACAGCAGCATTACAACCAGACCGGCTACGACACCTCCCAAGCTGTAGTAGGCCAGTCCGAGCCCGGCATCGAGTTTCGATAAGCCGTATTCCCCGAAGAGCGTCGGGAGCCAGGATTTCAGCGTGTACGTGACGGTGAAGATGAGGAAGGTTGCTGTCCAGAGCAAGAGAGTTGCATTTCGGTGTTCCCCGGCAAAGATGGCGCCTATTCCCGTCCTCGGTGCACCCGGCACTGTGCTGGCTACTTGGGCTGCCGTCTGGGGCACAAACTTCTGAAGAAGCGCGGCTACGAGCAAGGGAAACGCTCCTGAGATCCAGAGGACACCGCTGGTGCCGATGCCTTCAATGAGGGCTCCCCCGGTAAAGCCGGCCACGGTTGCTCCGCTGATCAGGCCCATGGTGACCAGCACCGCCAATGGCTGACGCTTCTCTTCGGGGCCGTTTTGGGTTCCGACGATAACTGCCATGGGAAGAACAACACCCAAACCCACCCCGGTGACTGTCCGCGTAATGCTCAGAAGCGTCATGGATTCGAGGGGCAGTGTGGCGGCGCTGAGAATGGTTGCTACGCCGAAGACTGCCGTGCCGAGGACCAGCAACCTTTTCTCTCCCAGATGTTTGGCCACGGCACCGCAGGAGAGGTATCCCACCACGACTCCGATGTTGGTCAGCACCAATGGGTAGGTGAACGTGGCGGCTGTGGTTTCCCAGTCCTGTGCCAGGTGGGGGACAAGCATTGCCAAAATGGCGGTGTCGAAGCCGTCAGTCAGCACGGCAAGGAAGGCTAGAGCGATGACCGCTTTGTTGACGGCCTTTGTGGCGCTTACATGCATATTTCTCATGACTATCTCCTGCTGAATTTTAGGAGCCCATTGGGGTTCAAGTAAGACTGTTTGAGTCGGTAGGTTCCTACGTGCTCGTATGTCTGGCTGGATCAGCCCAAAGTCTCTGAGGTGCGGCATGGTCTTGAACCATGCAACTGGTTGAGGAAGGTCGTAGGGGCAAATCCGTCAACGGACGTCCCGGCTGGCCCGAAACCCAAGGCGTGGCCAAAGAAACAGGCGCCGTGTTACCGGATGAGTTGGCTCGTCGGCGCGGGCCATAGTGCTGGTGCTTTTGCGGTGATCCTGGAGACGTCAACGGAGAGCAAATCACGTCCGACAACAACTGGACCGTCGAATTCCGATTGTGCACCACCGAGGAATTCATCGTCGGAGACACTTCCATCTCCTGGGTAGATGTGGTTGAGGACCAAGGCCTTGACGTTGGCCATTCTGGCCACGGTGCCGACCCCAGGGATGGACGGGAGTCCGTCACCTGCTTCCCTGCCCACCAAAGGAGTGTGGGCACTAAGGAACTGGTGGGCCATCGTTGAGTAAAGGGGAGTCCCTTTGAAGCGCTCAATGGCAGAGTCGACCGCCATGACTTCGTTGACGAGTACATCTGCGCCCTGCGCCAAGTCGATAAGGTTCACGCAGGGGCTGGTGTCGCCGCTGAAGACCACGGATCCGTGGACAGTGTCGAAACGGAAGGCGAACGCCGGGAACACCGGCGGATGATCCACGAGCGTAGCCATGACCCGCACTTTGTCGTCTTCGTACACGGTAAAGCCCGCACACTCGGGTGAGGGGTTGGCGACGCTTGCATCTTGGGGGATCGCGATGTCGTTGGTTCTAAACATTGCCGGACCTGAAGTGCCGGTGAAGTCCAACGCTTTGCCGTTCTTCCGTCGCGTGGAGCGCAGGCGCTCGTTGATGTCGTAGGCATTTGCTTGGATGAACAACTCGGTCATGTCGCGGAGACCGGGGGTTGGGAGTTCCGGGAAGACGACGGGAGTGTCGTCTGCTTCGGGGAGTCCTGGCAGTTCCGAATTGTGGGGGCCGCCGTCCGAGGCTCGGCCGGGGCCGAACACTTCAACGACTTGCTCGTCGAAATTCCAATTCGTCCAGTTGAGCAGGAAGAAGTTGAAGTAGTCCGAGTAGTGGTCCGAATGAAGGTGGGTGATGAACATGCCGCGGACGCGGTCGAACTCAAGGCCGGCTTCGGAAAATCGGATGGGAAGGCCACTTCCTGCATCAATGATGTAGATGCTGCCGTCGACGACAAGGGCGCTGGAAGTCGCGGCGCGTTCCCCGGGAATGGGTCCACCCTGTGTTCCTAGCAGAACAACATGGGTGCCTGAGGAAGGAACAGCATCAAGAGCGTCCCGGAGGTCCCTCAGATGATTTTCCGATTGGCTTTGGATGGGCATGAGAGTACTCCTTGGGAGACATGGGTGAACGGCCGAATAGGGCCGTAATCACCAAACTGCTGTTCTGGATTGAGGCCGATACTGGCCTCACAGCCGATTACCTACAGTCTCTGTGAGGGGTGTCACGCCTGTAAAACAGTTAAATTTGGACTTGAATGTAAGCGCTGCTTGCATTTGGAGCAGCTTGGCCCGAAGCCGCCGGTGTTCTGCTCGTGATGTCTTGAGGTGACCGGACGCTAGGTCAGGAGAGCTCTCACTTCGGCGCCGTGGAGGATCTCCGATAGCTTCTCGACCGTGCTGATCCGTCGACGCCGGGGTGGCAGCGCCATCACCAACGCGTTGCCCGAGAGCTGGTCGTTGACAGGAACTGCAGCAACGGCCGGACCGCCAGTATCAGATATTGGTGGGAACACATTGAGCAGGGAATACCCCAACCCGCGAGACACCATCGCGCGGATGGTCTCAGGACTGGATAACGTCCAACGAATATCCGGTTCGACCCCAGCTTCCTCCAAAACTGAGAGCATCGCTTTCAGGGCTGGCCCATCTGGGGTGATCGCTGGTTCGCGTGCCAGTTCGGCTAAAGAAATGCTGGTCCGCGTGGCCAGCGGATGACTGATTGCCAGGGCTACTTTGACGCGGACGGGGCAAATGCTGACGTACTCCAGATCGTTTGGCATCTGTCGCTGTAGCATCAGGCCCGCGTCGACCTGGCCTTCGCGGATTAACTGCAGTATCTCTGCACCGGGGCGCTCACGGAACACGACGTGGACCTTTGGGTGTTGGTCTGCGAACTCTGAGGCGATCAACGGAATTAGGACTGGCGACAGGGCTAGGTTGCAGCCTATGACCAGTTCGCCAGTTAGCTCTTCCTGCCCGGATTGACCGAGGAGATCAATGCCTGCTGCGTCCCTGAGCATGTTTCTGGCCAAGGGGAGCATGGCCCTGCCGGCAGCAGTTGGAACGACTCCTTTGGCCTTTCGCCGCACCAGTAGCTGTGTCCCCACGGTGCGTTCGAGTTCGTTCAGTCCATTGGCGATACCGGCATGCGAAACTTGGCAGAGTTTGGCCGCTCCGGTCAGGCTGCCGGCCTCTACGGATGCCACAAAGTATTCAAGCTGCCTTATAGTGAAGCTGCTCACAAGGAGAGCTTACATATGAACCCATAACCACCATATTTCGGGGTAATCGCAGGAAGCACCTGACGCTTCCGGAAGCCAGCTCCAGAGAAGCGCCTGCGCCCTGTCCCAGAACTGCCAACAGACTGAGGGAGACCACGAATCTCTTTACTAATGCGAAGATCCCTGGCGTCACCCTGGTGCCATGAACACACCCACTTGAGTTGTGCCATCGCTGAGGTACACAGCGACTTCCCGTTGCGGTTTAGGCAGGTTCTTGGCTGCTTCCTCCGGGCTGGCCGGATCAGTTCCCTTCATCTGGTCCGAGTAGACGTAGCCCGTTGCTCCGTTAGTGGCTCTTACTGCGAGCAAATCCGGGGCCCCACGCCCTGGCACCTCAACGCCATAAGTCTCGCCCTTCGCGTTGACTTTCCAATCAGTGGGAGCCTGTGAGATGTATCTTCCGACGATCTGCCACCTGTTTCCTGGAGCGGTGGTGATGGTCACGCCTTGTGTTGAAGGGTCCAGGGGAACGACATATTTGGACCAGGCACCGTGTGTTCCCGGATCGGCTGTAGAGCAGGAGATGTTGGCACCGTCCGGGAAAGTGAACTTACCGGCGGTGAGGCAGGTCAGTTCCACCTCAATACCGGTCGCCCCTGCCGGGGTCGGTCCAAGATCGGCTGTTGCTGTGCCGCTGTAAACGGCGGTCGATGGGGAGCTTAGAACCGTGGTTGTGGGCACGCCGGGCAGGCTGAAGAGTCCCGTAGCAGCTGCGCCAACACCGCCCAGCATTCCTGCGCCGGCCAAGGCACCGGCGAACAACAGCCACCTCCGCTTTTGGGCCCGCGGTTTTGAACTGGTTCGAACCTGAGCAAGGAGTACCTCGCGGAGGGCCCGGTCGAATTGCGGATCAATGCGAACGTCGTTCATGACGGATCTCCTTTCAACGCTGGCGAGTGCGCGTGACGTAGTGACCGTGGCAGCGCCGCTTTCATCTTCTGGCGGGCACGGTGCATTCGGACTTTGGCCGCACCCGGTGAAATCCCAAGTGCCTCTGCTGCTGCCAGCAACGGCAACTCTTCGAACACCACTAGGCTGACCAGCCGCAGGTCCAGCGGCTTCAGGACAGCCAAGGCCTGAGCGACTTCGTCATTCAAAGAGGACTCGTGGTTCGAATAGGCAGGGTCCAGCTGCGCTTCGGCCTCGCCGCGCCGGGGAATTGCGTCCAAAAGCCTTCGGTGGCGAACCTTTGACCGTTGAAGATTCCTGGCAGTGTTGGTCGTTGTCACCAACAGCCACGGAAGGATCGAGCCATCGATCAGCCTCACACGTTCCCGGCGGCGCCATAACTCAAAGAAAGCCGCTGCAGTGACGTCTTCGGCGTCGTGCCTTCCGCCAGCCAAACGATAAGCATGACGAAAAACGCGACCACGATACCGGTCGTACAAAAGACCAAACGCCTCGGCGTCACCCTTCAAGCTTTCCGCCCACAGGACGTCATCCCCCGGCTGAACGTTCTCCATGCCCTGTATTGTCCGGGACCCCGCGAATGGTTACACATTGGAAGAACTTCCAGCCCAACTGGGTAACAGCAGATGCGCTCAAAAGGGCGTCTGCTGCTACTTAAATGGGGGCTACTTCTCCTTTTTGGGCTTCTTGTCCCTCTTCTCTTTCTTTTGCTTCCCCTCAGGGCAGGCCGTCTTCGTCCGCGGTGATGTGCGGGCCGCTGTACCAACCACCGTTGATCGCGGCCACCACCACCGTGACCTCGAAGGTGGCGGGATTGATGCTGAACAGGCCTACCGCTTTCCGGGACATGCCAAACAGGTAATTGCCGTGGATGGCCAAGGCAGCGATGCCTTGGGTCTGTCCGGGATCCAGCCGCCACAGTTCCTGGTTGGCTACCGGGTCCCAGGCCACCACCGTGCTCCGCGGACCATCTGGAGAGCTTCGATGGGGTTGACCTTGGTGATCACCTGGGTGGTGGAGGGCTTGTAGGCAGCGAAGCAGCCGCCACCGCCGGTGTCGTTCTGGGCCCCGGCGATGAAGGCCGTTGACGGTTCGCCCGCCCAACTGGCTGGCATTAGTGGTTGTTTTCAGCGCTCAGAACAACCACTACTGCCAGTTAGTTGGGCAGCCGGGCAGCGCCCCGCCACCAGGCCACCGTGGCCCCCGCAGCCTGGGGCAGCGGGGTTGGCTCGAGGCCCAGGAGCCGCTGGCTTTCCGAGGAATCCATCACGAATGGCCGCTCGAACTGGTAGAGCATCTCCGCCAGCTCCCGCATGTCAGTCGAAAAGACTCCGGCTACCCGCAGCACCCAGCCAGGCACAGCGCTCACCTTCGGTGCCGACAAACCTGCCGCCGCCGCATGCGCATCGGCCATTTCGCGCTGTGTCACTGCCGGCCCGGTGGGCGCATGCAGCGCGGTGTTCCAGAGTTCCGGCTGCTGCGCCGCAGCGATCATGGCAGCTGCGAGGTCAGGAACATAGGTGAAGGAGTGCGGCTCACGGGTACTGCCGATCACCTGCACTCCTTTGCCCGCCAGAACCAGCGGCACCATCCGCTCACCGGCATGTGCCATCCTCACGCGCGGCCCGAAGAAGTCGCCGGCCACGACGCTCACGGTATCCGCCGCATGAGCCTGGCGCGCCTTGAGCAACGCTGTCCGGATTCCGCGCTTGCCGCCCGACGCCTCCCGGGGACTGGATTCCTTCATGGTCCGGTCCGGCTCGCTGTACGAGTACAGGCTTTCAGGGAAGACGACGACGGCGCCCGCGGCTGCCGCTGCATCCATCACCACTTGCTCGGCCTGGGGAAGTTCGGCGGCCCAGGCAGCGGCGCGGTACGCCGATCCGTGGATGCAGTGGAAGACGGCCAAAGCACCGGTCACGGCCTGTGTGAGTTGTGCGGGATCTGAGGCGTCTACGCGCATCCGTTCAATCAGGGGGTGCTCGGGTCCGCTGCCGGAGCGGGTCAGCACGCGAACGGTGTGTCCCTGTTCAGCGAGTTGCTCGGCGACGGTGTAACCAACGGGCCCTGCTCCTGTGACGACGTACATGATGGTGCCTTCCTGTTTTCCAGTGAATGGAGAGCACTGCTCTCTCAAATCAGGATGACCTCCGAGGGCACTCTTGTCAAGAGCACTGCTCTCGTATGTTGACGGCGCTCTCTGTTATGGCAAGCTGGGGGCATGACGTCCGTCGAAGCAACCAAAGCCAAGCCCCCGACTCCCCGGGAACGTGCCCGCTCGCAGACCATCGCCGACATCGTTCGGCTCGGTCGCGAGCACCTGGCCCTCCACGGTGCGGCAGCCCTTTCCCTGCGGGCAGTAGCCCGGGATCTGGGCGTTGTATCGTCGGCTGTCTACCGGTACGTCGAGAACCGGGATGAGCTCCTTACACTCCTGCTCATCGACGGCTACAACCAGCTCGGCGATGAAGTGGATGCCGCGGTCGAGTCTGTCCCGGCGGCTGACTTCGCGGGCCAATTCAGGGCCCTCGGAATGGCCGTGCGATCCTGGGCCCTCCGTGAGCCGGCCAGCTACGCACTGCTCTTCGGCAGCCCGGTCCCCGGGTATCAGGCGCCGGGGGAGCGCACCACCGTTCCCGGCACCCGGGTCATCCTCCGTTTGGTGAGCGTTTTCGATGCCGCCTATCGCGCTGGCGCCTTGGACCCGAAGGTGACTCCCGCCGTCGTGATTCCTCCGGCCCTGGCCGCGGACATGGATGCCATCCGCGAGCAACTGAACCTCGCGGTGCCGGACGCTGCACTGGCTCGTGGCGTGCTGGTATGGACATCGGTGTTCGGAGCTGTCAGCTTCGAAGTTTTCGGCCAGTACGGTGCTGATACCTTCGCGGCCCGCCAGGAACTGTTCGAGCATCAGCTGGGCGTCCTTCAGGGCGTCGTGGGGCTCCAAGGCTAGGGCGCTACAGTATTCAGATGGTTCGTGGACTTGCCGACATCGGTGCTGAGGGGGTCCTGCTCGCCGGTGCGGGGAGGGCGATCCTCCTGCAAATTGCCGATCCCAAAGTGGGCCACGGAGTGGCCGAACACAGCAACTTTGCCGAGCGCCCCATGGACCGGTTGCGCGCCACCATGACGTACGTATACGCGGTGGTGTACGGCTCGGAAGAGCAGTTGAAGGCCGTCCGCCGTGCCGTCAACCGAGCACATGCGCCGGTTCGTCGCGGCGCCGACGATGCTTCCAAGGGCTACAACGCTTTCGACGCCGAGTCCCAATTGTGGGTTGTGGCCACCCTCTACGACACCGCCGTCACCGTCTACCAACAGGTTCATGGAATGCTCGACGACGACACCGCCGACCGTATCTACCGCGAGTATGCGCGGATCGGCACGGCGCTCCAGCTCCCAGCGGCCATGTGGCCTGCTGATCGGGCTGCGTTCGCTGAGTATTGGAATTCGCATTTGGGCGCGCTCAAGCCGGACGCGAAAGCACTCAAAGTAGCGCAGGACCTCTTGTATCCGGCGGGCGGACCACCGCTCCTGCGCTTGGCGATGCCGTTGGCGCGTTTCCTGACCGCCGGCCTGTTGCCCGGGCATCTGCGCGAAGACTTCGGATTTGCCTGGAGTGCTAGCGATGGCCGGCGCTTTGAGCGGACCATGCGACTGCTGGGCCGCGTTTATCCGCGTTTGCCGCAGCGGGTCCGGCACTGGCCGCGCGACTACTATCTGGGCCAACTCGATACGGCCACGAAGGCGGACCATGCGTAACTCCACGTCGGTGGAACAGTCCATCGACAATCTCGCGCACCGCTACCTGGACCATGCTCCCGGCGGGCGTGTCCGGGCGGGGCTCACCGAGTTCGTGGTGTTCGGATTGAAGCAGGCGTGGGCTTGCGTGTTCGGGGCTGCGTTGCTTGCCGTCATCATCGCTGCCCGCCTCTGGTACCCGGACAACGCCGCGCTGGCCAGCAACGACTTCCTGACCCTCGCCGCGATTGTCATCCAGGTCCTGATGATCAGCTTCAAACTTGAGACGCTGCGGGAGCTGCGGGTGATCCTGCTGTTCCATGTGGTGGGGACGGTGATGGAGCTGTTCAAGACGGACGTTGGCTCGTGGGCCTACGAGGCCGAAGGCTTCCTCCGGATCGGTGCCGTTCCGCTGTTCAGCGGGTTCATGTATGCGGCTGTGGGTTCATACATGGTGCGGGTTTTCCGGCTGTTCGATCTCCGCTTCGACCGCTACCCGCGCCGCTGGGTCACTGCCGTTGTTGCGGCCGGAATCTACGTCAATTTCTTCTCGCACCACTACATCTTTGACGCGCGCTGGGTGCTGTTCGCCGCCGTCGTACTTGTCTACGGACGGTGCGTGATGCACTTCCGGGTGTTCCGCCGTCGCTTCAAGATGCCCATCCTGGTGTCGTTCCTGCTGGTGGCGCTGTTCATTTGGTTCGCCGAGAACATCGGTACGTGGTCCCGCGCGTGGCTGTATCCCAACCAGCTGAATGGCTGGCAGGCGGTTTCCATCGACAAGCTGCTGGCGTGGTTTTTGCTGATGATCATTTCGGTGGTGCTGGTGGCGTGGGTGTACAAACCTGAGCCGCTCGAAGCCGACGACGCCGCGGAGGTTCCCAGGCTTCGCCGCGTAGCGCCTTGAGTGCCGCGCGCCTGGCGTGAAGCAAGGGCTCGACGTCGGACACGCGGGTCAGGCCAATGGCTGGCGGTTGGGGCGGGATGCGTTGAGCATCGCGGCAGCCTGTCAGTTCACCGTGGGCGAAACCAGCCCTCTGACCGCGTGAATCCGGGGTTTTTTGAGCCTCTCTCGACGAAGTTGAGCGTACTGCGCTCAACTTTGGATTGACTTAAATCTGAGGCTGAGTACAGTTGAGTGCAGAACGCTCAACTAGCCGATTGTTGAGCAGGCTCCCAGCACGTAAACCGCCCAGCGGACCGTTGTCAGGCGCGATCTCCAACATCGGCCATTGAAAGGAAAACAAGATATGTCACGTGCAGTAGGTATCGACCTCGGAACCACCAACTCCGTGGTCTCTGTTCTCGAAGGTGGCGAGCCCACCGTCATCGCCAACGCAGAAGGCGGCCGCACCACGCCGTCGGTCGTTGCGTTCTCCAAGTCCGGCGAAGTCCTGGTCGGCGAAATCGCCAAGCGCCAGGCCGTCAACAACATCGATCGCACCATCGCTTCCGTCAAGCGCCACATGGGCACCGACTGGACCGTTGCCATCGATGACAAGAAGTACACGCCGCAGGAAATCTCCGCGCGTATCCTCATGAAGCTCAAGAACGACGCCGAGAGCTACCTGGGTGAAAAGGTCACCGACGCTGTGATCACCGTTCCGGCCTACTTCAACGACGCCGAGCGCCAGTCCACCAAGGAAGCCGGCGAAATCGCAGGCCTCAACGTCCTCCGCATTGTCAACGAGCCCACCGCGGCTGCACTGGCCTACGGCCTGGACAAGGGCAAGGAAGACGAACTCATCCTGGTCTTCGACCTCGGTGGCGGAACGTTCGACGTCTCCCTCCTCGAGGTTGGCAAGGACGAAGACAACTTCTCCACCATCCAGGTCCGCGCAACCGCCGGCGACAACCGCCTCGGCGGCGACGACTGGGACAACCGCGTGGTCGAGTGGCTCCTGAGCCAGCTCAAGATCAAGGGCATCGACCTCTCCAAGGACAAGATCGCCCTCCAGCGTCTCCGTGAAGCTGCAGAGCAGGCCAAGAAGGAACTGTCCTCCTCCACCAGCACCAACATCTCCCTCCAGTACCTGTCCGTCACCCCCGACGGCCCGGTCCACCTGGATGAGCAGCTCACCCGTGCCAAGTTCCAGGACCTCACCAAGGACCTGCTGGACCGCACCAAGAAGCCGTTCCAGGACGTCATCGCAGAAGCCGGCATCAAGGTTTCCGACATCGACCACATCGTCCTCGTCGGTGGCTCCACCCGTATGCCTGCTGTCTCCGAGCTCGTCAAGGAACTCGCTGGCGGCAAGGAGCCCAACAAGGGCGTCAACCCGGACGAAGTTGTGGCCGTTGGTGCCGCACTCCAGGCCGGTGTGCTGAAGGGCGAGCGCAAGGACGTCCTCCTCATCGACGTCACCCCGCTGTCCCTCGGCATCGAAACCAAGGGTGGTGTCATGACGCACCTCATCGAGCGCAACACCGCTATCCCCACCAAGCGTTCCGAGACCTTCACCACCGCTGACGACAACCAGCCGTCCGTGGCCATCCAGGTCTTCCAGGGCGAGCGTGAATTCACCCGCGACAACAAGCCGCTGGGCACGTTCGAACTGACCGGCATCGCTCCGGCACCGCGTGGCGTCCCGCAGGTCGAGGTCACCTTCGACATCGACGCCAACGGCATCGTCCACGTGTCCGCCAAGGACAAGGGCACGGGCAAGGAACAGTCCATGACCATCACCGGTGGCACGGCACTGTCCAAGGACGACATCGACCGCATGGTCCGTGAAGCCGAAGAGCACGCCGCTGAGGACAAGGCCCGCCGCGAAGCTACGGACACCCGTAACTCCGCCGAGCAGCTGGCCTACTCCGTGGAGAAGCTGATCGCCGACAACGACGACAAGCTTCCCGAGGAGGTCAAGACCGAGGTGAAGGCCGACGTCGACGCCCTCAAGTCCGCGCTGGAAGGCACCGACGACGCCGCCGTCAAGACTGCGTTCGAGAAGCTCCAGGCTTCCCAGACCAAGCTCGGCGAAGCCATCTACTCGCAGGCCGCCGCAGCTGACGCTCCGGGTGCCGGTGCAGAAGGTGCTCCCGCCGGTGACAAGGCTGCCGACGACGAAGACATCGTTGACGCCGAGATCATCGACGAAGACGAAGCGAAGAAGTAGCCATGCCTCACCACGGCAACGAAGCAGAGCACTCTGAAGGCAAGCGCGACGAGCACGAAGGGGCCGGTCAGCAGAAACCGATTATTCGTGACAACCGCAAGGTTGACCCGGAAACCGGGGCGGCCCGCCACCCCGAAGGCGAAGCTGCCGCTCCGGCCCAAGGCAACGCCGCTCCCTCCGAAGGCGACGCTCTCTCCCAGGCTGAGGAAATCCTCAACGGGGTAGACGTTCCTGCCGAGGAATCGGTAGCCTCCGGTGCCGCGGCCGAAGCCCACGCGGCGGAGCTCCGCAACGATCTCCTCCGCCTCCAGGCTGAGTACGTCAACTACCGCAAGCGCGTCGAACGCGACCGCGCCGTAGCAGGGGAAATGGCCGTCATCGGCGTCCTGAACTCCCTGCTCCCGGTGCTGGACGACGTCGACGCCGCACGCCAGCACGGTGACCTCGAAGACGGCCCCTTCGCCGCCATCGCCACCAAGCTGGAGAACGCGCTGAAGACGTACGGACTGGAACGCATCGCGGACACGGGCGTCGAATTCGATCCCACCATCCACGAGGCACTCATCCAGCAGCCGGGCGAGGACATCCAGGTTGACACTGTCAGCCAGGTGCTGCGCTCCGGATACCGCTCCGGTGAGCGGGTCCTGCGTGCGGCCCAGGTGATTGTGGCTGTCCCGGCTTAGTGCCCTTCGAGATGGCAGTTCGTGACAGTGTTTCATTGAAACATTGGGATGAACTGCCATCTCGTTCCCAACCGAAAGGAAACGCTCTTGGCCAGCCAGGACTGGGTTGAAAAGGATTTTTACGCGATCCTTGGTATCGCCAAGGACGCGTCCGACGCGGATATCAAGAAGGCTTACCGCAAGCTTGCCCGGCAGTACCATCCGGATACGAATGCCGGGGATGCTGCTGCGGAGAAGAAGTTCAAGGACATTTCCGAGGCTTACTCGGTGTTGTCCAGTGCCGAGGACCGGCAGCAGTATGACGCCATCCGTGCCATGGGTGGTGCCCGGTTCGCTCCGGGTGCCGGTGGTGGACGTGGTGGTGCTGGCGCCAACGGCGGGTTTGAGGACTTGTTCGGTGGCCTGTTCGGTGGCGGGCCTGGTGCTCGTCAGCCCGCGGGCGGCGGGGGTATTCCTCCGGAGTTCGCTGACCTGTTTGGTGGCGGCTTCGGCGGCGGTAACCAGACCGGGTTCCAGCGGGCACCGCAGAAGGGCTCGGACCGCACTGCGACGACGTCCATCTCCTTCGCCGGCTCCATCAAGGGGACTACGGTGAGCCTGCGTGAAAGCAACGGCAACGTGATCGACGTCAAGATCCCTGCAGGCATCAAGGACGGCCAGAAAGTCCGTCAACGCGGCAAGGGCAATGTGGGCCCGGCCGGCAACGGCGACCTCATCATCACGGTGAGCGTGAAGCCGCACGATTTCTTCCACCGCGACGGCGACAACATCCGCATCCACGTGCCGGTCACGTTCGCGGAAGCGGCGCTCGGCGCCACCATCGAAGTTCCGACGCTCGACGGCGACACCGTCAAGGTGCGCGTCCCGGCCGGGACACCGGCTGGTCGCACGCTCAGGGTCAAGGGCCGTGGCGTGAAGACGTCCAAGGCGACCGGTGACCTGTTGGTGACCATCGACGTCGCGGTTCCCCAGAACCTGAGCAAGGAAGCGGAGGAAGCCGTGAAGGCCTTCGCCGCAGCCACGACCGACGCGAACCCTCGCCACGACCTGGCCGCGAAGGCCCGGTTGTAAGGAGGCGGTCATGGGCATCGACGTCAACCAGCCGATCTTCGTCATCTCCGTGGCTGCGGAGCTTGCCGACATGCATCCGCAGACGTTGCGCCAGTACGACCGACTGGGCATCGTCTCGCCCAGTCGCGCGCCCGGCAAGTCCCGCCGCTACTCCCAGAACGACGTCAACAAGCTACGTGAGGTCCAGCGCCTCTCGCAGTTGGGCGTCTCGCTGGAAGGCATCAAACGTATCCTGGACCTCGAAAACCAGGTGGCCGCTTTGCAGTATCGCGTCGCTGAACTGACAGAGGAACTGACCCGCCGCCGCACGCCGGTGGACGCCCGCATTTTTGCTGCGGGCGCCGCGGGCGACGTCGTCAGCCTGGCCCGGGGGCAACGTCCACGTGCGAGGTCGCAGGCCGTCGTCGTATGGCGGCCCCGGCCGGAGGAGAGCCGGTGATCCCGGCGCCAACCCGGGCGGACAAGAGTGTGGGCGCTCCGTCCACGCTGACGGACATTTTCGGTTCGTGGCGTCCGCAGGCAGTCGTTTTCGATTGCGACGGGCTGCTGATGGACACGGAATCCCTGTGGGTACAGACCCAGCGCATTGTGTGCGAGGCGCTCGGAGTTCACTTCGACGCCGAACTCCAGCACCAGTTGGTGGGCTTGCCTGCCAGCCGCATCGGCCCCCTGATGGCCGAACGTTCCGGGACGGAACCGGAAGCCGCCGTGAAGCAACTCCTGGACGTGAACGAACTCCTGGTCCGCGAATCCGGGAAACCTATGCCCGGTGCCCGCGAGTTGGTGCAGGTCATCGGCGCCAAAGTCCCCATTGCAGTTGCGAGCAACTCAGCGCGACGCATTTTGGACGTTGCTTTGGGCCGGGGTGGATTCGACACCGGATTTGCCATCACAGTGTCCTCGGACGACGTTCCGCGTCCCAAACCGGCGCCGGATATCTATCTGGCTGCCGCTGCCGCCCTAGGCTCCCGTGCCGATGATTGCCTGGTCTTCGAAGATTCCGAGGCCGGTGCCTCAGCGGCCGTTGCGGCCGGAATGAAAGTCATTGCAGTGCCCCAAGCGGCAAGCCAACGGCCGCTCGCCCATGCCCTCTGCGATTCGCTGGAATCCGCTGAGTTGCTGGCATGGGTGGCGGCCTGGAAGTAAGACGGACTATGAGCCCGGCGTGCTCCTGCGCGACTGCCGGATACTGCTCTGGTACGTGTCCTTGAGCGTCTTCACGGTGGCGTCGTAGTGACGCGTTGCGAAAGCGGCGTAGAGGATGTCGATGACCAGGAGCTGACCCCATTTGCTGGTCACGGACTCTCCGTAGAGTTCGCCGCCGCTGGGAACCGTGGCCGTGAACAGGGCGATGTCCGCGTGCTCAAGCAGCGGTGAACCTTCCGTTCCGGTAATGGCCAGGGTTGCTGCTCCGCGTTGCTGCGCCAGATGCAGTGCCTCGATGATGGGCGTGCTTTGGCCGGAGTCGCTGATGCCAATGAGGAGGTCGCCCGGGGCAAGGATGGTGGCCAGCATGACCTGGATGGTGGTGTCCCGGTACAGCATGCATTTCTTCCCGGCGCGGGTGAAACGCATCACCGCTTCTTCGGCGGCGATGCTGGAGGATCCCATGCAGCAGAAAACCAGCGTGTTGGCGGCGTCGATCATGTCCACCGCGCTCTGGATGGTTTCCACGTCCTGGCGCTGGCCGGTACGCCGCAGGGATTGGATGCTGCTCCGCTCTACCTTGCCCACGATGTCCGCAGCTGAGTCTCCGCGGTTGACGCCCTCGTACACAACATCCGAGGCCGCCGTTTGCTCCTGCGTGGCCGCCTTGGAGATAAACGTGGCTTCGGCCAGTCCAAGCAGCAGCGACTTGTAGCCGTCCACGCCGAGTTCGCGCACGAAGCGGGACACCGTTGACTCACCCACTCCAGCGGCCAGAGCCAGTTCGGTGATGGTCATGGCCTGTGCCTGCTCCGGAGATTTCAGCACGGCCTCTGCCACAAGACGGAGCGACGGCGGCAGGTAGGGCAACCGCGCCGAAATTCGGTGCAGCAGTCCGCCGTCGGTAAAGGTCTCCGTCATGTGGCAGTCTCCGGTCTATTGCTGATTGGCCAGGGCCTGAAGCAGGTTGTCCACGGCCGCCCAGGTGGCTCGGTCAACGCTTTCCCCAGTGTATCCACCGATATGCGGTGTCGCGACGACGTTGGGATGCAGCACCAACGCTGTGGACCCCGGCGGTTCGGTGGCGAAGACGTCCGTGGCCAGGAATGCCACCTGGCCCGATTCCAGCGCTGCCAACACCGACTCGTCGTCCACCAGGGAGGACCTTGCCGTGTTGACGATTCCGGTGCCCGGCTGCAGCAAGCCAATGGTTGCGGGGCGGATGACCGGCTCCTCGGCGGGAGGCATGTGCAGGGAGACGATGTTGCTGGATCCCAATACTTCCTCCAGTGTTCCCCAGGAGAAATCATCGGACGGGCGGAACGATTCGAGCGGGTACGCATCGAAGGCGAGGACCTTCATGCCCAGTCCCAATGCCATGGTGGCAACCCGGCGTCCGATCTGCCCGCAGCCCACCAGCCCCAGGGTGAGGCCGGAAATTTCCCGGCCCGGACGCCGTGCCCACTGGCCTGCCTTGAGCTGGTGGTCGTGCCACGCGATGCCACGCACCGCGGAGAGCATGAGGGCTATGGCGAGTTCGGCAACGCCCTGGGAGTTCGCGCCGGGAGCGGTGAGGACGCTGATGCCTTGCCGTTTGGCGGCATCGACGTCGATCGAATCGATCCCCACTCCGTTGCGGGAGATTGCCTTCAGCTCAGGGAACTCGGACAGGAACGAGCCGCTGAGGTGTTCCGTCCCGGCGATGTAGCCCACACAGCCGGGAAGGGCACTGCGGAGCTGCTGTTCGTTGGGCACCGCACCCGGGGCGGGATACACGACGTCGTATCCCGCCTTTTCCAGTTGGCGCAAGGCGGGGTGCCCCCCGTCCGAAATGGAACGGGGGGTCACCGCAATCCGGCGGGTGCCGCCGTCGTGCGTTGTCTTCGGTGACATCGCTGTCAGGCCTGCCAGCGCGGGTTGTCGATGAACTCCGGCTTGCCGTCGCGCTCGACGCAGAGCTTGCGGAAGCCCTTGGTCTCGATGGTGCCGTAATCGTGGCCGGCATGGCCGGGGAAGGCGAAGAAGGTCACCAAGGGTTCGGTGTCGGAGACGTTGATGCTGCGGTGGGCATAGCGGCGGGGCACGTACACAGCCTGTCCCGGAGTGAACTCGGCAGCCTGCCAATCGCCTTCCGGGTTTTCCATGAGCATGTAGCCGCGGCCGCTGAGGCAGTAGTAGATTTCGGCCGTGTCCAGGACCTCGTGGAAGTGGCCCTTGGTCATGTAGTACTCGTCGCCCACTTTGCCCGGGTAGGTGATGCTGGTCCCGTAGGCCACATCTCCAGGGGTGGACGGGACGCCCATATCGAAGAATTCGTAGACAATGACGTCGTCCTCGGCCACCTGGGCGGCGGCGGCTTCTTGGTCTGCGTACATGTCGGCCATGGCCGAGAGGCGGCGCTGCAGCGGTGCCTTGGTGGCGGACAACCCGGTGGTGACGTCGAAGTCGGTGAGGACGGCCTGGACGGTGGTCTCAGCTGGCGTCGCAGTTTCAGCGGGGTTGGTGGCGGTGGGGGTGGTGCTCATTTGGAGATCTCCTTCTTGGAAACGTTCAATGCGATATCGGACAGGCGGTCGAAGGCCGGTCCGCGGGTAGGAATGTCGATGCCGAAGACGTCGGCGATCACACGGGTCCAGCCGTGCAGGAAGTAGACCCAGCCGTCTTCGACGCGGACGTTGAGCCCGGTCTGCTGGGCACGTGCCTGGTCCAGGAAGACCAAGTCGCCGCGGTAGTTGAAGTCCCAGGCGATGGCGTTGGCCGGGAAAATGACGTTATCCGTGAGGGGCGAACCGGGCCGGTCCTTCCCCAGTCCCGTGGCGTTGATGATGACGGAGCCCGGCGCGGCCGCAGCCACCACCGAATCGTTTTCTGCCGCGTCAGCCACCTGGACGTAGGTGATGGGGAGGGTGCTGCCAAGGCCCGCATGCATGGCCTGCATTTCCTCCAGCCGGCTGATCCGGCGGTTGGTCACCGTGATTTTCGCGGGGACGGGAAGCCCGGCGGAAGCGCGTTTGTGCAGGTAGTACGTCAGGGCCAGCGAAGAACCTCCGGCACCCAGCAGGACCAGTTCCGCGGCCGAATCCAGCCAGTAGCCGTCAGGGACGATCGCTTCCAACGACAGGCCGCTGGTCACGGCGTCCATGGCGTTTCCCCAGAGCTTTCCGTCTTTCTTGCTGATGCTGCTGATTTCGTGCAGCACCTGGGCGTCTTCCCCGAAACCGTCAAAGTCCTGGCGGGCTGCGCTGACAATGTCCAGCTTGTGGGTGGTGACCAAGGCGCCAAGGGACAGCGGATCGGACTTCAGGAACCGGACAACCTCCTGGTATTCGGCGTCCGGTGCCCCGGGCGGAAGATCGATTCCCTTCAGGACTGCGTCGAGTCCCAGTTCCTCGGCCCATGCCGGGAAGACGCGCATGATGGACGATTGGTTGGTGGTGACACCAATGAAGTACATGGTGGGTTCAGTGGCGGGCATCAACATGGTGGTGCTCTCCTAAGGTCTTGAAAGTGGATGGACTAGTGCTCTTCCCAATCGGAGGCACGGGCAACAGCGCGTTGCCAGCCGGAGTACAACTTCTGCCGCTTCTCTTCAGCCATGTCCGGAACGAATTCCCGGTCCAGGGCGAAGGTTTCACGCAGCTGTTCTTTGGTGCTCCACATCCCGCAGGCCAGTCCTGCAAGAAGGGCGGCACCCCTGGCAGTTGACTCCACCTGCCGGGGCCGGAGGACCCGGACGTTGAGCATGTCGGCTTGGAATTGCATGAGGAAGTTGTTGCGGACCGCCCCGCCATCAACCCTGATCTCCGAGACGGGAATGCCCGCATCGGTCTCCATGCAGTTGATGACGTCCTTGATCTGGAAGGCGATGGACTCGAGGGTGGCCCGGATGATGTGGTTGCGGCTCGATCCCCGGGTGAGGCCCAGGATGGCTCCGCGGGCGTACGGATCCCAATACGGCGCGGCCAGCCCGGTGAAGGCCGGTACCACGTAGACCCCTCCGGAGTCCTCCACATGCATTGCCGCGTACTCGCTGTCCGCGGAGTCGTAGATGACGCGGAGTTCATCGCGGAGCCACTGGATGGAGGCGGCAGCAACGAAGATGAGTCCTTCGAGGGCGTACTCCACCTTCCCGTCCAGGCCCCACGCGATGGTGGTGAGCATCCCGTTGGCCGAGCTCACCGGAGTATCGCCGGTGTGCATGACCAGGCTGGCGCCCGTCCCGTACGTTGCCTTGACCATGCCCCGGTCAAAGCAAGCCTGGCCGAACAACGCAGCCTGCTGGTCACCAACCGCGGACGCCACGGGAATCCGGGCACCGGCGAAGATCGCATCGCAGGTGTGTCCGTAGACTTCGCTGCTGGGCCGGACCTGGGGGAGCAGGATCCGCGGTACCCCCAATTCGTCCAGCAGTTTGTCGTCCCAGTCCAGGGTGTTGATGTTGAAGAGCATGGTCCGGGCCGCGTTGGAGTAATCCGTGACGTGGGCCTTGCCGCCGGTGAGGTTCCAGATCAGCCAGCTGTCCACCGTGCCGAAGGCCAGTTCGCCGGCCTCCGCACGGGCACGGGCTCCAGGAACGTTGTCCAGGATCCAGGCGATCTTGGTACCTGAGAAGTAGGCATCCACCACCAAACCCGTAGTGGAGCGAACATGCTCCTCGAAGCCCTTCTCCTTCAGCTCGTCGCACCGGCCGGCGGTCCGACGGTCCTGCCAGACGATGGCGTTCATGATGGGCTTGCCTGTGCTCCGGTCCCAGATGACAGTGGTTTCACGCTGGTTGGTGACACCGATAGCGCTGATGTCCCGGGGATCGATTCCCGCGGCCTCTGTAGCGCGCCGGGCCACCGCGAGCTGGGTATTCCAGATCTCGATGGGGTCGTGTTCCACCCAACCTGGCTTGGGGTAGATCTGGGTGAACTCCTGGCTGGCTTCACCCACGATCTCAAGATCCTGGCTGTAGAGGATTGACCTGATTCCGGTGGTGCCGGAATCGAGTGCCATGATGTACTTCTTCGTCATCAGATGTCCGTTTCTGCATGCGCTGTGCCCGGGCGGGCTGCGCTTCACTTCGAGTCGAAAAGGATCATGGCTTTCATGCCGGCGCCCGATCCTGCGTAGTCCATGGCCTTATCGATGTCATCAAGTGTGAAGGTCTCGGTGACCAGTGGCGAGAGGTTCAACCGGCCCTGTCCGACCAGCCGCAAAGACGCAGCGTAGTCGGAGTTGCTGGACCCGGTAGTTCCCGTCAGCGTGAGGCCCTGGTAGTGGACCCTGTTGGTGTCAACCGGAACCCGTTGGGCCTTGCCCAGGCCGGCGAAGAAGTTCACCCGTCCATGCATCGCCAGCAGGTCAACGGCCTCCGCCTGGACCTCCGGCTTGGAAACGCAGGTCAGCGCCACATCCACGCCCGTGCCGGAAGTCTCCTCGGCAACCACGGCAGACAACTCGCGCTCGCCGAGGTTCACCAGGACATCGGCCCCCACCGAACCGGCGAAGTCGAGCCGCGCCTGCCGGTTGTTGGACACGATGACCTTGGCGGCACCGTACAACTTGGACAACATCACATGGCAGGCGCCAATAGGTCCGGCGCCCATGACAAGCACAGTGGACTCCGGGCCGATGTCCAGTTTGCTGATCGCGTTGTAGCAGCAGGACAGGGGCTCCACCAAGGCGGCCTCGGCGTAGTCCACACTGTCCGGCAGGTGGAACACGTTGCCCCGTTCGATGGCGAAGCGGGGGATGAGCACGTATTCCTGGAATCCGCCGTCCATGGTGATGCCGAACGCCTCGTAGGAAGGGCACATGTTGTTCAGGCCCACCAGGCAGCTTTGGCACCGCCCGCAGCCGACGTTGGGAGTGACGCTGACCCTGTCGCCCACTGCGTAGCCGGCAACTTCAGCCCCGGCGGAAACGATGTCGCCGGCGAACTCGTGGCCGAGCACCCGCGGTGTTCCTTCCGGGAGCTTGAAGTGGCCGTTGGCGGCGATCCGGCGGTCCGTGCCGCAAATGGACGCCGCCCGGACCTTGATGACAATGTCACCGGGCCCTGCAACCGGGCGTTCAACCTCGTCCACGGTGATGGTTCCGGCCGAGTGGAGCCTTGCCGCTTTCACTGGGCACGCACCTCCGCCCGGGCTTCCTCGGCAACGGCAAACAGCACCTTGTTGTACCAAATGGAGCGGTCCGTGAGTTGGCGGAACACCCCGGGAGCTTCCTCCAGCGGGCGTACGTGGCTGATGAGTTCCTCCACTTTCAGGTCTTTGCCCAGGTGGGCGATGACCATGTCCCATTCACTGTGGCCCTTGGGCGTCACCTTGGCGTTCCAGGTTCCGTACAAGCGCAGCTCCCGGCGGAGCAGCGAGGACACCTCGGCCTTGGCCAGTTGGAGGTCGCCGCTGAGATCGCCCAGCAGGACCACCTGGCCTTGGACCGAAGCTGCGTCGATGGCTTGCACCAGCGCCTTGGGGTTGCCGGTGGCTTCCACCGTGATCTGTGGTCCCCAGCCGTCCGTGGCGGCCCGGGCGAGATGGGCAGTGTCTCCGGTCTTGGCATCGAGGGTTTCGAAGCCCAGCCCGGACATGATCTCCAGCTTTTGGTCATCGATGTCTGCCACCAGGACCCGCGAACATCCGAGGATGCGCAGCCATTGGGCAGCCAATGCCCCGATGGGTCCGGCCCCGATCACCAATGCGGTGGCGTGAGTAGGGATGTCCAGCTTGAGCATGGCGTGCAGCGCAACACCTGCCGGTTCCACCATGGCCGCGTGGGTCAGGAGAGTACCTTCCGGGACCTTGAAGATGCTCTTTTCCGGTACCCACATTCGCTCGGACATGGCGCCGTGCCGTCGGGAGCCAAAGTAGTCGTAACCGGTTCCCAGGGCGTGTTCGCCGATTTCGGACATTGGATCCCCGTGCTGGTGCAGCAGCGGGAACACTGCGGCGCGGTCCCCGGGCTTGAGCCCGGAACCGGCGGGAGCTTCTTCCACGATCGCCGAGAACTCGTGGCCGAGGACCAGCGGATAGTGGTACGCCTTGCCGTGTCCGAAGCGGAGCACGTCAGAACCGCAGACCCCGACGGCGCCGACCCTCACCAGGACCGGATTCTCGCCTACCGGTTCGGGATCCGGAATGTCACCGTATTCCAGGTCATTGAGTCCATTGAGAATGGCAGCCTTCATGACGGCTTAGACCTCCATGCCGTAGCGGTGTGCCTTGTGGGTGGGGTAGAGGGCGATCTGCGGGATGGTGACATCCGGGGTGCGGGTGGCCACGTAAAGGGTGATTTCAGCGACGTTGTCCACCTCGATGCAGCTCGCGTGGATGCCTTCTTCGATTTCCTTCTTGTCCAGCCAACCGTCGATGTAGGCGGGGACGTCGCCGTCGTAAAGGCCTTTGTCGATGATTTCGGTCATCGGGGTCTTGACGTGCGACGGGTTGATGACCGTCACGCCGATCTTCTTGTCCTTGCCTTCGAGCAGGATGTTCTTGCTGAAGCCCATGAGGCCGTGCTTGGAAGCGCGGTACGGGCTGTGGCCGGGGCCGGAGGCGACGCGTGCGGAGGAGGAGCCCATGTTGATGATGCGGCCACCGTTTTCCTGCTTCTCCATGATGCGGAAAGCTTCGCGGCACATCAGGAAGACTGCTGTCAGGTTGGGCGTCATGGTCTTGTTCCACTCGTCCAGGGTGACGTCGACCACCGGTGGGGCGAGGGAGTCGCGTCCTGCGCTGTTGACCAGGAGGTCCACGCTGCCCCAGTTGCTCTTGGCCCAGGAGAACAGGTCGATGACCGACTGCTCATCGGTGACGTCGGCCAGGATGGAGTGCACTTCTCCCCGGCCGTAGCCGCGGATGCTGGCAGTGACCTTGTCCAGGCGCTCCTCGTCGATGTCCACCAGCAGGACCTTGCTTTCGTTGGCAGCGAAGATGCGTGCCACGGCCTCGCCGATGCCGGAGGCCGCGCCGCTGATGATGGCGACCTTGCCGGTCAGGGCCACGCCGTTCTGGGGGACGTATGTTTCACTCATTTGTGGTTCTCCTTGTATTAGGTGGTTTTGATGGGTTCGGTGGCCGTCAAACGGACGCCACTGAGGGGGAGGCGAGGCTTACCGCCTGGCTGGCTTTGTTGCGGATCTCATCCCAGCGCTGGCCGGCGATGTCCGCCTTGGTGGCGATCCACGATCCGCCGCAGGCTGCCACGGTTGGCACCTGAAGCCAGGCGGCAACAGTGCGGGCCGTGATTCCGCCGGTCGGCATGAAGGCAATGTCCGGGTAGGGTGCGGCGAACGCCTTCACGAGCGGTAGCCCGCCGACTGCCTCTGCCGGAAAGAGTTTCAGCAGCCGCAAGCCGAGGGCCCGGGCCGCCTCGATCTCGCTGGGTGAGGTGACGCCCGGAATGATTGGTACCCCCGCCCGGCGGGCGCGTTCCACTACCGCGGCATTGAGGCCGGGTGAGACCAGAAAGTGCGCACCGGCGTCGACGGCTGCGTCCACATCGGCCTCGGAGAGGACGGTTCCGGCGCCCACCAGCAGTCCCGGTACTTCCTGGACCATGCGGGCGATCGCCGCGGCAGCCGCCGGCGTCCTGAACGTGACTTCGGCGACCGGCAGTCCGGCCTCCACCAAGGTGCGTCCCAGCGGGACGGCGTTACAGGCGTCGGCGATTTCGATCACCGGAACAATCCGCAGCTGCCGGAGGGCGTGTTCGAGGTCCATGTCAGTTTCCTTTCAGCTGGACAGCGGGCTGCCGGGCGGGCTCGATGACATAGCACCGGCCGACGTCGGGGAGGGTCCACAGCAGTTCGCCGGCCACCTCGGCAAGTTCCCGGGCGGCTTCTTCACGCGGCACGGTATTGAAGTCGAACAGCCCGAAGTGATGGCCGACGACGGCGGGAATCGCCGCCTGCTGGCACAGGGCTGCCGCTTCGCGCGCCGTGAAGTTGCCGGGTACGCCGTTCTGCAGCCTGTGGCTGTCCCGTCCATTGATGGGGAGCAGAGCCAGGTTCACGCCGTGGCTGCGGAGCAGTTCGGCCTGGCCGTCGTAGGGCACGCAGTCGCCGGAGTGGTAGATCCGGACCCCGGCGATTTCCAGGATGTAGCCCAGGAAGACGGAGTCCCCGTTGGCGTCGAATTCGAGTTCCTCATGCGCCGCGGGAACCGCGGTGACCGTGACGCCGTCGCCAAGTTCAATGCGGTCCCCGGCAGTGACTGCCTGGAGCCGGTCCTCGGGGATGTGCCGGTCCAAGGCCACCTGCTGTCGGGCCCTGGGCGCCACGAACAGGGGATGGTTCTGCTGCTGCAGGGCCTTCACCGTGTCAGGGTCCAGATGGTCCGTGTGGGCGTGGGTGTGCAGGACAGCATCGACTCCCCTTACGGCAGCGGGATCCACCGGCACCGGCTGGAGCCGGGTATGCGGGAACACCGTCCCCGCATACTTGCGGGCCAAGCTGTTCGAAAGATACGGGTCGATGAGGATGCGACGGCCGGCATATTCGAAGGCGAACCCGGCTTGGCCCAGCCACCAGAAGCGGAGGCCGCCGTCGGCGTCGGGCGCCTGGGTGAGATGTCCGACGTCGGGTCCGTCACCGTCCGCACGGACCGTCCACACTTCGCTCATCGGACAGCCAATCGAGCGGGGACGGCCTCGGGATCGTGTTCGGAAGGCGGTGCTTGGGCGCCGGTCATCAAGGAGACGGCATCGTTCATGGTGATATCGGTTTTCTGGACGCACGCGATGCGGCGGCCGAGCCGCTGGACATGGATCCTGTCCGCAACCTCGAACACGTGGGGCATGTCGTGGCTGATCAGGATCACGGGGATGCCGCGGTCACGGATGCCGGAAATGAGGTCCAGGACCTTGCCGGATTCCTTGACGCCCAAGGCCGCCGTTGGTTCGTCCATGATGATCACCCGGCTGCCGAACGCCGCAGCACGGGCCACGGCCACTCCCTGGCGCTGTCCGCCGGAGAGCGTCTCCACAGCCTGGCCGATGTTCTGGATGGTCAGCAGGCCGAGGTCGCCCATGATCCGGGCCGTTTCCTTGTGCATGGTCTTGTGGTCCAGCATCCGCAGGCCCCAGCCCAACGGGCCTGGCTTCCGGATCTCGCGGCCCAGGAAAAGGTTCGCAGCGATGTCCCGGGCCGGAGCCAAGGCCAGGTGCTGGTACACCGTTTCGATTCCGGCGGAGCGGGCATCCAGCGGGGAGCGGAACTTCTGCGTCACGCCATCCACCTGGATCTCGCCCTCGTCCGGGATCAGGGCACCGGACAGCGCCTTGATCAACGAGGATTTGCCTGCGCCGTTGTCACCGATGACGGCCAGGACTTCACCGGGGTAGAGCGTGAGGTCCGCGCCGGCGAGGGCAGTGACGTGGCCGTAGCGCTTGACGAGGTTCCGCGCCCGAAGGATGGGCTGAATTGTGGGAACCGGGTTGGTGGAAGTTGGGTTGGTGGTCATCCCGCGACCTTTCGAGTCCACTGGTCCAGTCCGACTGCGACGATGACCAGAACGCCTGTGGTGAATACCTGCCAGAGGACATCGACGCCGGCCAAAGTCAGGCCGTTGCTGAAGACTCCGATGATCAAGGCGCCCAACAGGGTGCCCAGGACATTGCCGCGGCCGCCAAACAAGCTGGTGCCGCCGATGACTACTGCAGTGATGCTGGCCAGGTTCACTCCTTCGCCGGAGAACGGGCTGACGGAGCCTACGCGGCCGATCAGGAGCCATCCGGCAATGGCACAGATGACGCCAGCTACGACGTAGACGCTCAACAGGACACGGGTGGTCCGGATGCCGCTGAGCCTGGCGCCTTCGGCGTTGTCACCCACCGCGTAGATGTGCTCGCCCCACGCCGTGCGCTTGAGGATGAAGGCAACGGCGATGAAGCTCAGCAGGACCAGGATGGAGCCGTACGTAACCGGAGCTCCGAGTACCTTGAAGGTTTCGCCCGGCCAGAGGAGCAGGTCCGGGAGGACATTGGCCTTGATCGTCTGGCTGCCTGAAGCCAGGAGATTCAGGGCGGTGAAGATGCTTAGTGTTCCCAAGGTGGAGATGAAGGGCGGGACGCGGAAGCGGGTCACCAGGACGCCGTTGAGGAAACCGCAAGCGGCGCCGGTAGCCAGGGCAATCAGCAGGGCCAGGACGGCAGGTACTCCCGCCTCGGCCGCCAACTTTCCGGAGATGACCGTGGTGAAGACCATGACTGCGGCAACCGAAAGGTCGATGCCGCTGGTCAGGATGATCAACGTCTGCGCGATGCCTACCATGCCGATGATCTGCACCTGCTGCAGGATGAGCGAAACGTTGAGGGGATCGATGAACCGGGGGCCTACCATGGCGGTGAACACCACGCAGGCGAGGATCAGGACTGCAGTCGGCCCCAGGAGGGGGTGGGCGTGCATTTGGCGCTGGACCCGACCGAGAAAAGGAACGGGAGGCTGATCGTCCAGGCGCTCGCCGACCCTACGTTGGGCGGGGGCGTCGGGGGTCTTGGCCGGCGCAGGGGCGCCGGTGGTCGCGGATACTGACTTCATTGTGTGTACCTTCGCTGTTCAATGAACGGTGGTCTGGGTGCCGGGCCTAGCCCCAGCAGTTGCCCAGGCCCCACGTAGTGGGTTCAGAGGTGACGCCCGGAGCAGCTTTGTCGGTGATCAGGGTGACGCCGGTGTTGGTGAAATCAAGGCCGTCGGTTGTGGTCGGCTTGGTTCCGTCCTTCAAATAGGCGCTGATGGCTTGGAGTGCATCTCCGGCCATCTTGATGGGGAACTGCATGGAGGTGGCCCCGATGGTTCCGGCCTTGACGTCGTTGACGCCCGGGCAGCCGCCGTCGATGGAAACTACGGTGACCTGGCCTTCCAAGCCGGCGGCCTTGATAGAGGAGTAGGCTCCCGCTGCGGCGGGTTCGTTGATGGTGTAGACGAGGTTGATGGTGCGGTCCCGCTGGAGGAGCTTTTCCATGGCCGCGCGCCCGCCGGCCTCGTTGGCGTTGGTGACTTCGTGCCCCACGATCCTGGGGTCCTTCTCGTCACCGATCTTGTTCTTGTCGGCAATGTCCACGCCGAATCCCTGCAGGAATCCTTGGTTGCGTTGCACGTCCACTGCCACTTGGGCGGGGCTGAGGTCCAGCATGGCGATCCGCGCGGGCTTGTTGGCAAACTGGGCAGCTGACCATTGGCCGATCAGCACCCCCGCCTGGAAGTTGTCTGTGGCAAAGGTTGCGTCGGCAGCATCCGCCGGGTTGGTGGGGGAGTCCAGGACCGCTACGAACACGCCCGCGTCCCGTGCTTTCTTGATGGCAGGGAGGATGGCTTCGGAATCGGACGGGGCGATCATGATGCCCTTGGCGCCGCGTGCAACCAGGTTCTCGATGGCTTTGACCTGGGAGTCGTTGTCGCTCTGGCCCTGGCCGGAGAGCGCCTGGAGCTCGAAGCCCAGTTCCGCGGCCTTCTTTTCGGCGCCCTCGCGCATCTTGACGTAGTACGGGTTGTCGTCCGTCTTGGTGATGAGCCCAACGAGCGGCTTGGAGTCGGCTGCGGACGGGGAACAAGCGGCCAATCCGGCCGTGAGGCCAGCGGCTGCGAGGAAGGCTGCTGCCTTGATGGTCATTCCACGCCGTTGTGTACGAGCGGTCATTTTCGAGGCCTTTCTGTCGAGAGGAGTCTCTCTGCTGAACTTCAGGGAGGGGTGGTGTTGATCACAACGATAGCAGGAATTTTCCACCAATCAATATCTTTTGGAAGAAATTTCCAAGACCGGCTAGGCTGGCACCCATGTGTGGAATCGTTGGATACGTCGGCCCGGCCGGCTCACTGGAAACTCACCGCGAACGTGCGCTCGATGTAGTGCTGGGTGGCTTGCGTCGCCTGGAATACAGGGGCTACGACTCAGCGGGCATCGCCGTTCATTCGGCTGGTCGCGTCCATGTCAGGAAGAAGGCGGGCAAGCTGGCCAAACTCGCGGACTCGCTCCTCGCCGAGCCGCTCCCGCAAGGTGAGGTGGCCATCGGTCACACCCGATGGGCCACCCACGGGGCGCCAACGGATGCGAATGCGCACCCCCACCTGGTGGACCATGGCAGGTTGGCCGTGATCCACAACGGAATCATCGAAAATGCCGCTCCGCTGCGCCAATCACTGCAGGGCAACGGGCACAGGTTCGCGTCGCAGACCGACACGGAAGTGGCCGCCGCGCTGCTGGCGCAGGCCTACCGTGCCGCCGTCGAAAATGGCGGGCGCGAAGTGGCCGGCGATGCACTCGCCGTCGCAATGCGGAACGCCTGCCAGGAGCTGGAAGGCTCCTTCACCTTGCTGGCCGTACACGCGGATCACCCCGGCGTTGTTGTGGCCGCGCGGCGAAACTCGCCACTGGTGGTGGGGATCGGCGACGGCGAGAACTTCCTCGGCTCGGACGTGTCGGCTTTCGCCGAGTTCACCACGCGTGCGGTTGAACTGGGGCAGGACCAAGTTGTTAGCGTCACCGCCGAACAAGTCACTGTGACCGACTTCCTGGGCGCGCCCGCTGAGACGGCGGAGTTCGCCGTGACGTGGGATTCCGAAGCAGCGTCCAAGGGCGGGCATGCATCGTTCATGGCCAAGGAGATGTTGGAACAGCCCGAAGCGGTCCGGCGGACTATTCAGGACCGGATCGGCGTGGACGGTTCAGTCCGACTGGACGGGATTGGCATCGACGACGGGACCCTGGCCGGCATCCGGAAGGTGGTCATTGTTGCGTGCGGAACCGCGTCCTACGGCGGGCAGATCGCCAAGTACGCGATTGAACGCTGGTGCCGGATTCCCGTTGAGGTGGATCTTGCCCATGAGTTCCGCTACCGCACCCCCATGCTGGATTCCCGAACGCTGGTGGTGGCCATTTCGCAGTCCGGAGAGACCATGGACACCCTGATGGCAGTCCGCTATGCCCGCGAGCAGGGAGCTGTGGTCTTGTCCATCTGCAACACACTGGGCTCCACCATTCCCCGCGAATCGAACGGCGTCCTCCACACCCTGGCCGGGCCGGAAATTGCGGTTGCTTCCACCAAGGCATTCCTTGCCCAGGTCACGGCCAACCTGCTCCTGGCGCTCTACTTGGCGCAACTGCGCGGTTCCTCGCTCCAAGCGGAAACCCGGGAAGTGGCCCAGGAGCTGCGGCGGATTCCGGACCTCATTCAGCGCACACTGGACGGGGTTGCGCGGATCGACGCGCTGGCCGCCGACCTGCGGGATACGCAATCCGTGCTCTTCATCGGCCGGCATGTTGGATTCCCGGTTGCCATGGAGGGTGCGCTGAAGCTCAAGGAACTCGCGTACATCCATGCCGAGGGTTTCGCGGCGGGCGAGCTCAAGCACGGTGCCATCGCACTGATCGACCATGGCCAGCCCGTGATTGTAGTGGTGCCATCACCCCGGCACAGCAGCCTCCTGCATTCCAAGGTCATGTCCACCATCCAGGAGATCAAAGCCCGGGGAGGACGCGTCATCGCAGTCGCCGAAGAGGGGGATGGCGTCGCGCGGCACTGGGCTGACGACGTCGTCAGTGTGCCCGAATCGTCGCCGCTGCTTGCGCCACTGCTGACAACGGTTCCCCTCCAGCTGTTCGCTGCCGCACTTGCCGGCGAGAAGGGGCTCGACGTTGACCAGCCCCGGAACCTGGCCAAGTCCGTCACGGTGGAGTAGTCCGGGGCCGCCCGCCCGTTTCTCGACAGGTGCCTCGGGATCGAAACGCATGGGGTCCTACCTTCCAAACGGGAAGGTGTTGCCTCGAACGAGGCTAGCCGCGCTGGCCGGGAAAGGGAGGTACTGCCGGAACCTGTATCAACCGGCTCTCCCACGGTTCGCAAAAGGGGCGTCTTATGGGGAGGTGACCTCCACCAGCCTCCGCCCCCGTCAACGCGAAGCCCCTGCCCCGATGCAGTCCTCCGCCGCGCGCTTTGCCCTCGCGGTCTCTACTCTTGGATTCTTCGTTATCACGCTGGACGCACTGATCGTCAACGTCGCGTTGGCCACCATCGGCACGCAACTCGGCGGCGGAACTGCCGGACAACAGTGGATCGTGGACGGCTACACGCTGATGTTCGCGTCCTTGCTGCTGTTCGCCGGCACTTTGTCGGACCGCATCGGAGCCAAACGCGCTTTCACGTTCGGGCTGGTGCTGTTCGTCGTCGCTTCCGCGGCTTGTGCCTCCGCCCCCGTCCTCTGGGCATTGGTATTGGCCCGGTTCGTTCAGGGCGCCGCAGCCTCGCTGATGCTGCCGCCGTCGATGGCCCTCATCCGCGAAGCCTTTCCCGACGCGATCCAGCGCTCCAAGGCCATTGGCTTGTGGGCTTTGGGCGGCGCGGTGGCTGCCGCCGCCGGCCCGGCGTTGGGTGGACTGCTGACCACCATCGACTGGCGGCTGGTCTTCCTCATCAACGTTCCTGTTGGCGCCGCTGCCGTTGCAATGTTGCTGAGAGTCCCGAGGTCCCCGGTTCGACCCGCCGTGTTCGACCATGTGGGCCAACTTGCCTCCCTCGTCGGGGTGGGGGCGCTCATTTTCGGTCTCATCGAAGGTGGTGTCACGGGCTTCGGATCTCCGCTGGTCATCGCTTCCTTGCTCGGTGCGGTCCTGGCAATCGCTGTCTTCCTGGTGGCCCAGGCCCGCGGTCGGAATCCCATGATGCCCCTGGATTTGTTCCGGTCCGCGGGCCTCCGGATCGCGCTCTCGGTGGGTTTCAGTTTCATGGTGGGGTGGTACGGGATGGTGTTCGTCATCAGTCTCTTCCTCCAGCAGCACCTCGGTTTGTCCCCGCTGTTTGCGGGCCTTGCGTTCCTTCCGGCTTCAGTGCTCATCGCGATCAGCAACGTGGCCGCCGGCCGGCTGGCAGCCAGGCGCGGGCCGCGTTTCCCGGCCGTCCTGGGCCAGTTGCTCATGGTCTCCGGCCTGGTAGGCATGCTCCTGGCCGCGCCACTCGGTTCGCTGATGGCTGTCACCATTTTGTTGGTGCCCATTGGCGTGGGTGGTGCCTTGGCCATGCCGCCCATCACGGCACACGTTTTGGACAGCGTCCCGGCCCACCGATCAGGCGCCGCCAGCGCAGTCTTCAATACGTTCCGGCAACTTGGCGGGGCAGTGGGTGTGGCCGTCTTCGGTGCACTGCTGGTGGGCCCGGCCGGCTTTGTGCCCGGCCTGCAGGCGAGCTTGTTGATCGCTGCACTGCTGCTCCTTGCGACGACGGTGGCGAGCGTTTTCATCCAAAGAACCAACGAAGGAGAAATACACCATGGCACCAACTGAGACTGCGCGCCGGAACCATGACGAGCTCTTCGCCGGCCAGCTTCCAGGCCTGACGGCCTCCGACCCGGAACTCGTGGAGATCTTCACCAACTTCGCCTTCGACGAGACCCTCCGGGATTCAAACCTGGACGCAAGGACCCGGGTCATGGTTCAGTTGGCGTCGCTCATCGCCTCCCAAGCCATGGGGGAGTACAGGGCTCTGCTCGGTGCCGCCCTCACCATCGGGGTGACGGCCGTGGAGGTCAAGGAGATTGTCTATCAGGCCGTGCCCTACGTCGGCATGGCGAAGGTCTCGGACTTCCTCCACACCACCAATGCGATACTCACTGAGCATGGCGTCCAGTTGCCCTTGCCCGGACAATCCACCACCGCAACAGCAGACCGTGCCGCGAAAGGCCTGGCCGTGCAGAAGCTGATCGCGGGTCCGGAGCGGGTGGAGGCCCTCCGTGCTGCCGCGGCCGGGGATGAGATGCACTTCCAGGAGTACCTGGCCGCCAATTGCTTCGGGGACTTCCTCACGCGCGGCGGCATGGACCTACCCACCCGCGAGCTCCTCACCCTGGCGATGCTGGTCTCGCTGGGCGGATGCGAACCGCAAGTGAAGGGACACGTCCAGGGGAATCTCAACGTCGGCAACGACCGTGCGCGGATGCTCTCTGTCATCACGGCGCTGCTGCCCTACATCGGATATCCAAGGACTCTGAACGCGCTCCGGGTGCTCAACGAGGCCGCCCCGGCAGTGCCCACCGTGTAGCCCTCGAGGAAGCCGCCGTGCCTGTGGTCAGCGGGGCGGAACGGGCACATAATGTAGTCATGGCACGGCGAACAGCGCACGTGCTTGTGGATGGAGCATCGGCGCAGTTTGCGGTCCGTGCTCGTATGGTGAGGATGATTCCGATGCCATTGTCGGAGGAAGAACGCAAGAGCTTGGAAGAGCTGGAGCGCGGCCTCGCGGCATCGGATCCTGAGTTGGCCCTTCAATTGCAGTCTGGACGGCCACGGGGTGCGTTCACCCGGACCATTCTTGGCGGCCTGGCTGTGGTTGCCGGCTTCGCGATGGTCATCGCCGGGATCATCACCCAATGGGTCATTCTGGGTGTTTTGGGTTTCCTGCTGGCCAGCGCCGGTGCGTACTGGCTTGTGAGTAAGTCCTCACTGCAGCGCCGGTTCAAAAGGCACGACGGCGAACCCGTACCTTAGCGGCGACTGTTTCCGGAGGAGGCCGGTACAGGCTCACCCGGGGGCACCATCATCCGCCACGCAAGGACGGCGCACGCTCCGAGGCCGGCCGCAGCCAGCGCGATCATCCATCCGGCCCGCCGCGAACCGCGCTGACGGGTCCTGCGGCCCAGGGCTTGTGTCGTTTTCCTGACGGCTTGCGCGGCGGTGCGCCGGGCATTCTTGGCAGCCTTCCGATTGCCTGTCAACGTGAGAATGACACCGTGGACCACGGACGGGACATCGGCATGGTTGATCCGGGATAAGGCCCAGCCCACCACGGCATCCGTCTGGGAAGCGGTGCCCTCCGCTGCATGTTTCACCCACTCACTGGCAAGGTCTTGAACGGCGGGAATGATCGATTGTGCTTTGTGCATGGTGAAACCCTCACCCTGTAGATTGCCCCCGCTGCCAGCCTACGCCGGAGCTTCGTGGACCAACAGGTGCCTCATCCTGCTGTTCCTCCCCGTTGCCCGGAAACTGGCACAGGGAGCGGCCCGTCATAGAAGGGCCGCTCCCTGGAACACGTCGCCGGAGCGCCTGGCGAAGGAAGGAACGTGGTCAGCGCGTGGGTATGCCGTCCACGAGGGTCGTCACCACTGAGGTTCGGGCGAGCTCCTCCGGTGTCACAGCCAAGGGGTCCCGGGCAAAGACCGTGAGATCGGCCCTCTTTCCGAGGCTGATGGAACCTGATTCATGGCTAAGTCCGGCCGCGGCGGCGGCATGGCTGGTGTATCCCTCCAAAGCCATGAGCGCAGTGAGGGCCTGCTCGGGTTGGACTGGTTCGATCTCCGGGCTTTCCACCGGCCGGCGCAGGATGGAATCGGCCATCATGGCCCTGGGGTCGTAGGGCGTGATGGGCCAGTCCGAACCCAGCGCAACAGTGACTCCGGCATCCCTCAAGTCACGGCAGCGCCATCCGCGCGCCGCCCGCTCGGGCCCAAGCCGCACAGACCAGTTGTCGCTCCGGTCCGCCCGGGTATGGTGCGTTCCGTGGACCGGCTGCATGCTTGCCGCTACGCCGAGTTCGGCAAACCGCTCCACGATCTCGTCCGGGATGGTCTCGATGTGTTCAATCCTGTGCGAGGCCAGGTGCCTGGCCTCGCCGGATGCCTCAAGGGCCTCCAGGACGTAGCGGACTCCTTGGTCGCCGATGGCATGCGTGGCCGTCGGGATGCCACGTTCCACAAAGAAGCGCAGCGCCTTCTGGAAGTCCGCCGGATCGGTCCACACCGATTCATGGTTCTCGCCGTGGGTGTCCGGTTGCTCCAGCCAGGCCGAGCCGTTGTCGATAGTGCCGTCGATGAAGAACTTGACCCCTTCCACCCGCCAACGGCGTCCGCCCGTGCCCTGCAGCGCGGCCACCTCTTCGAGCTCGTTGAGGGACGCTCCGGCGTTGACCATGGGGGAGAACCTCAGCCGCAGGGGAAGCTCGCCGAGCGTCTCCAAGTGGGTGACCAGTTCGGCGGAACCTTCGGCGAAGTCCATCACGTGCGTGGACGTAATTCCGACGCCGGCCATCCCGTTAAGGAGCGTCCGCAGCCGTTCGGCCCGGATCTCGAAGCTTTCCTGCGGGATCACGTTCGTCACGAGGTCCATCGCACTGAACTCGACGATGTAACCGGTGGGCGTGCCGTCGTCGTCGACGTCTATCAACGACTCGTCCGGAAAGTCCACCGGACCCGTGATCCCGGCGGCGGCCAAGGCGGCGGAATTCACGATCGCCGAGTGGCCGTCGCGCATGCGCAGGAACATCGGCACACTGCCCGTGGCGTCGTCGAAAAGGCGGCCGCTGAACCCGGTCTGGTTGAAAAGGTTCGGGTCGAGCCCCCAGCCGATGACCCATTCACCGGGGTTGGCGGCCGTGGCTGCGTCCGCAATGATCCGTTGCACTTCGGCCAAGGGCCCAAGGTCCGTCAACTGCACGCCACGGGCCAGTTCCAGGCCGAACACCACGTGCGTGTGGCTGTCGTTCAGCCCCGGAACCAGGGTCGCGTCACCGAAGTCGTGGATCACGGTGCTGGTTCCACGGAACGGCTCAACGTCCGCGGGACTCCCGACGGCGGCAATCCGGCCGTCTTTGATCGCAAGGGCGGTGGCGCCTGGCTTCTGCGGATCCAACGTGTGGATGGTGCTCGCGAAGACGATCGCGTCTGCGGCTCTCATATGAGTGCTCCTTGGCTAACGGGTTCTTTCTTGTCCAAGTCAGCGAACAGGGCATTGACGCGTTGCTGCTCGGCCAGCGGGGCCGGCTTGGCGATGGAAACGGCAACGTAGACCGCGAGGTTGACGATCAATCCGGCAACGCCGGACGTCAAACCGCCGAGCCATGGAATGGACAGGGGGCTGGGGTACATGATTTCCAGGACTGCGGCCACAAGGATTCCCGAGACCATGGCGGCGTTGGCCGCTGCAGCTGTTCCGCGACGCCAGAAGATGCCGAGCAAGAGCGTGGGCGCCAGTTGGCAGATGGCCTGGTAGGACACAAAGGCGACCACGATCAGGCCGGAGACCTGGTTTGCCATCAGCAGCGCGGCCCCGGCGGAGATGAGCGTAATGGCGGCGACGGCGATCTTTGCACCCTTCGCAGACTCGATACGCTCTTGTTTGTGAACACCGATCACGTCGTTGGCCAACTGTGTACCGACGGCCTGCAGGTTGGCTCCAACGTTGCCCATGGTGGCGGCCACAACGCACACACCGGCTATGGCAACCATGCCCGCTCCACCGATTCCGGCCAGGATGAACCACACGGTATCCGGGGCGTCGGAAACACTCGGGAGGCTGGTAGCCAGCAGGCAGACCGTGGTGAGCGCGGCCGAGAACAGGAACATGATCGGTGCTGCCTGGACGGCGGATTTCTGTACCGTTTTCGGGGTCTTGACGCTGAACATGCGGACAAAGAGGTCCGGCCAGCACCAGGCGCCCATCATTCCGGTGAATATCAGGGAGAACAGGTAGAACGGGCCGGCAGCGCTGCCCGGACCAGGGAGTTGGAGCAGGCTGGGCGCAATCTCGCCGAAGCCATGACCGTTGGTGATGAGCCACACCAGGAGTCCCAGGATCACCAGGAAACCTACGCCGTAGGCGAAAATCCCTTGAACCATGTCGCTGATGATGAGTCCGCGGGTGCCCAACTTAACCGTCCAGATCTGGCGTGCGGCAATGAAGAGGACACCGATCACCACGGCTACGTAGGGGGAGACCTGGCCGAAGGAGAGCGTCGAGAAGACCAGGCCAAGGGACTGCATGCCCAAGACGACCCATGGAACAGAGGCAAGGACACCGATGAGGGCGGCGATCACCCGTACGGAGCGCGAGTTGTACCGGAGGCCGAGCAGGTCTGCCTGCGTCCGTAGATCGTGGATGCGGCCCCATTTGTTCACCGGGGTGCCGAGGAAGAACATCAGCACCACGCTGAGCAGTGAGTAGGACAGGGAGTAGAAACCGATTGCACCGGCGCTGGCAGTCAGTCCGGCAAAGGAAATGAACATGGTGCCGGCCAGCCAGGTGTTGAGGAACGCCATGGTGCCGAACCACGAGCTGAAGGAGCGGCCACCGGTGGCATATTCGCTCATGGACTTGTCCGCGCGCCGGCCGCGGCTCATGACAACCACCACCAGCACGGTGAACAGGAGGATGGCTCCGTAACCGATCAGCATGTTCATGCCGTTTCCTCCTCATCGGTGTCCCGTGTCATCCACAGGCCGAAGAGGGACAGGGTTACCAGTGCGTTGGCCACGAGGAAGTACCAGATGGTGGATTGGCCCTCGCTGAACAACCAGTGCACGGGCGGGGCAAGCAGGAGCAGGATATCGATCACGAAGATCGTCCTGCGGATGTTGCTTCGGCGGTCCGAAGTCAGGACAGCTTGGGACATTGGGGGGATCCATTCCTCCGGGCATCGTTGGCCGGATGTAAGCGAAGGAGACAATTTGCGGGAACGTTCCCGCAAATAAAAGTGTGGGACGTCACACGATCAATGTCAAGGGGTTCCCCAACATCCGGGAAGCGCCGTTGGCGGGGCGCCGCCTAGGATGAGGTCATGGTGAGAACTCGGGCAACAATCATGGACATCGCGCGCGAGCTCGGCCTGTCCAAGACCACCGTCTCCAGCGCCTTGGGCGGCTCCGGCCGTATCTCCGACGAGAAACGCGAACTCATCCAGGAAACCGCCGACCGCCTTGGCTATGTCACCAATCGGGCCGCCCGCAGCCTGCGCGTGAACCGGATCGGCACCATCGGGCTCCACATTCCACCGGTGGCCCGCAGCCTGGCGTTCTACATGGACTTCGCTTTTGGCGTGACGGAGGGCGCCGCAGCAGCTGACTATGACGTCACGCTGTTCGCGCGCGAACTGACTCCGCGCATGGCCTTCCAGGTGGACGGTGTGATTGCCATCGATCCCGCCCCGGGTGAGCCCTTGGTGGCGGCACTGCTTGCTGGCGGCATTCCCACCGTGAGTGTTGGCCGTTACGGCGGTCCCGGCGAGGAGCGCGTGCAGGGAACGCTTGAAGCCCATCACGCCGAACTGCAGATTCAGGTGCTGGACCACCTCCTGGCCCGTGGGCGGCGACGTCCTGCGCTGCTGGCCATCGACGACGCCATTGCATCATCCTGGGCCGTCGATACCCGCCGGACCTACACGGACTGGTGCCTCCGGAATGGCCTCGAGCCCCGGGTGCACGAGGTTGGGGCCAATGCCAGTCCGCGGGACCTCGTAGCAGCCATCACCCAAACGGTGGATATCGGCGGGGCGGACGCGCTGGTCTGCGGCGCGCAGGGGCAAGCTGCGCAGAGCCAGATTGTCCTGGAAAGCCGGGGCCTCACGCTGGGCAAGGACTTGGATGTGGTCTCCTTCGCCGGTGCTGCTGCCTTGGAAACGGGCAATTCGCTGATCAGCTCCATTGACCTGGCCCCGCGTGCCTATGGCAAGGCAGCCACGGAACTGCTGGACGCAATCATCAAGGATCCCGACGCTCCGCCGGTACACCGGTGGTTCGAAGGCGCGACTGTGCAGTTGGCGCGCTGATTTCTCCGAGGGTCCCTAGGCGTTCGGCTTGGCTACCAAGGACCCGCGCGCAGCACCCACCATGCCCTCAACAGCGCGGGCAAGGTGGGTGCCGCGATCATTGACGCCGTCCCAGCGGACTAGTGCCTGCGCGTTCAGGCCGTCCACCATGCCGAGGATCTGCCATGCGACGGCGGCGGCATCGGAAACGTCGAACGCTCCGGTCGCGTTTCCGTCCTCCACTACGCCCTGGAAGACCTTCTGCCAGGCATCCATTTGCTCCCGGACCGACGCGGCCAGGGCTTCGTTGCGGCGCCCCAGGGACCAGGCTTCCACCCAGATGGCCGTGACGTCCAGCCTGCTGTTGTCCAAGAGCGTGTCCACCAGCAGCCCCAGCCGTTCAGAGGGGCTGGGGAGCTGACCTAGCAGGCCCGCAATTTCCTGTGTTTCCGCCGCAACTATGGTGGCGAACGTGCTTGAAACGAGCGCGTCCATGTTGGGCTGGTAGTGCGCCACCAGGCCGGAAGCCACACCTACGCGCGCGGCAACATTACGCAGCGTGAGGGCCCTGAGGCCGGTGTCCAGTGCGATCTCGCGGGCGGCCTCGGTGATTTCTGCGGCGCGTTCTGCCGGTGACTTCCGGACTGCGCGCTTCTGTGGGGTGCTTGACATCACAGACCAGTCTAGATTACCTTTTCATCATTGTTGATCATGCGATCAACAAGCGAATGGCAACAAAGCGCAAGACGACGAAGGAGTCCCCCATGGCTTGGAGAATGCCAGCCGAAACAGCACCGCATGAGCGCACCTGGATGGCGTTTCCCCGCACCGGCCTGACCCTTGGCGACGACGCCGCCTCGGCCGAAGAGGCCTACGCGGCCTGGACCGCCGTCGCCCATGCCGTGGCCGAATTCGAACCCGTCACCATGGTGGTGGACCCCAGCGAGCGCCAGCGCTCTTCCCGCATGCTGGGCAGCGGCATCGAACAGGTCGAGGCACCTCTGGATGAGTTCTGGATGCGCGACGTCGGACCCACCTTTGTGTTGGACCATGAACGTCCCGGCGTGCTTGGCGCCGTGGACTGGATCTTCAACGGCTGGGGTGCCCCGGCCTGGTCCGAATGGCAGAAGAGCGCCGGAATGGCCCGCTTCGTGGCCGAACAGTCCGGCGCGGAGCTGGTCAGCTCACTGCTGGTCAACGAGGGCGGCGCCATCCACGTCGATGGCGAAGGCACCGTGCTGGTCACCGAAACGGTGCAGCTGGATCCGGGCCGGAATCCCTACGCGGACAAAGCAGCAGTTGAGGCTGAACTGGCCCGCACCATCGGCGCCACCAAGGTCATCTGGGTACCCCGCGGCCTGACCCGCGACTACGAGGACCTGGGCACGCGCGGCCACATCGACATGGTGGCTACCCTCCCCGCACCCGGCCGTATCCTCCTGCACGCCCAAACCAACCCGGAGCACCCGGACTACGAAGTCAGCCGCACCCTCCAGGCATTTCTGGAAACGCAGACGGACGCGGCGGGCAAGCCGTTTGAGATTGTGCCGCTGCCCGCACCGGAAACGCTGCGCGACGACGACGGTTTTGTGGACTGGAGCTACGTTAACCACCTGGTGGTCAACGGCGGCGTCATTGCCTGCGGCTACGGCGAAGAACGAGCAGACTCGCTCGCCGCTGAAATCCTGGCCGAGGCCTACCCTGGCCGCCGTGTAGTCACCGTGGACGCCCGGCCCATCCTGGCCCGCGGCGGCGGCATACACTGCATCACCCAGCAGCAGCCCAAACTCACAGGAGGTGCAGCGTAATGGCTCGATTCGACGTCGTTGAAGCCTCCATCGCGCAACTGCGCGAGGCACTTGAGTCGGGCGAGGTGACCAGCGAGGAACTCACGCAGGCTTACCTCGACCGCATCGAGGCCTACGATCGCAGCGGCATCAAGCTCAACGCGATGGTGGTTATGAACCCCGAGGCTTTGGCGGATGCCCGGGCCTCCGACGAACGCCGGGCACAGGGCGCGGTGAGGGGCCCGCTGGACGGCATCCCCTACACGGCCAAGGACAGCTACTTGGCCAAGGGCCTCACCGCCGCTGCAGGTTCCCCCGCCTTTGAGCACTTGGTTGCGCAGCGTGATGCCTTCACCATCGAACGCCTGCGGGACGCCGGTGCGGTGCTGATCGGCCTGACCAACATGCCGCCCATGGCCAATGGCGGTATGCAGCGCGGCGTCTACGGACGCGCCGAAAGCCCGTACAACGCAGACTTCCTGACGGCAGCGTTCGGTTCCGGTTCCTCCAACGGTTCCGGCACCGCGACGGCGGCCAGCTTCGGGGCCTTCGGCCTGGGCGAGGAGACGTGGTCGAGCGGCCGCGCACCGGCGTCGAACAATGCTTTGTGCGCCTACACGCCCTCGCGCGGCGTCATCTCGGTGCGCGGCAACTGGCCGCTGGTCCCCACCATGGACGTCGTGGTGCCGCACACCCGCACCATGGCGGACATGCTGGAACTTCTGGATGTCATAGTGGCCGACGACGCCGAGGCGCGTGGCGATTTCTGGCGCGCACAGCCGTGGGTCCAGATCCCAAAGTCCTCCGAGGTCCGCCCGGAGTCCTATGTGGCGCTGTCACAGGAAAGGCTCGACGGCGGGCGGCTGGCTTTGCGGGGCAAGCGGTTCGGAGTGCCGCGCATGTATGTCAACGCGGACCGCGACGCCGGCACCAATCCGACGCCGGGCATCGGTGGGTCCACCGGGCAGCGGATCGAGACACGGGATTCCGTGATCGAGCTGTGGGAAGCTGCGAAGGCGGACCTCGAGGCTGCCGGGGCCGAGGTTGTCCTGGTGGACTTCCCGGTGGTCTCCAATTACGAAGGCGACCGCCCCGGAGCGCCCACCATCGCCACCCGTGGCCTGGTCACTCCCGAGTACCTGAAGCGCGAGATCGTGGACCTGTCCTCCTGGGCCTGGGACGACTTCCTGCGGGCCAACGGCGACCCCGAGCTCAGCACTCTCGCCGACGTGGACGGTGCAAGGATCTTCCCGCACCCCGAGGGCGCCTTGCCGGACCGCTACGCCGGCTTCGACGACGACATCGCCGAGTACCCAGCGCACGTCCGTGACAACGGCTTTTCGACGCTCACCGAAATCCCGGAGCTCGAAAACGGGCTGCACGGTTTGGAAGAGACCCGACGCGTTGACCTGGAGGAATGGATGGACGGGCTCGGCCTGGACGCGGTCCTGTTCCCGGCTGCCGCAGATGTGGGACCGTCCGACATGGACGTCAATCCGGCTTCCGCGGACCTCGGATGGCGCAACGGCGTGTGGGTGGCCAACGGCAACCTCGTTCCCAGGCACCTCGGCATTCCCACTGTCACCGTGCCGATGGGAACCATGGCCGACATCGGCATGCCCGTGGGCCTCACCTTCGCGGGGCGGGCCTACGATGACACGGCGTTGCTGACGCTGGCCGCGGCCTTCGAAGCGACCGGATCGCGTCGCACGGCACCGCCCCGGACGCCGGCACTGTAGCGGATTCGACGACGACGGGGCGGGACACTCGTGGGTGCCCGCCCCGCCGCTGGTGGTTGCGGCCGGGAGCCATGCGGTCACCCGGGTGTGAGGTAGCTCCTTGCGTCATTCTTGGAAGCACTAGTCGGAGCCCGGGGTCCAAGGGGCGCCCTTCATTTCTTCTTTGAACCAGTCGGGGATGTGTTCCTCGTCACGGGGGAAGAGGTAGAGCTCTTGGGCGTAGGTGTCGTTTACTGGTTCGCCGAGCTCCCAGACCGGCTTCTCTGTGTAGTTGTAGTCGGCTTCCCAGCCATTACCGGCAGGTGTGACTTTGAGGGTCATGGAAAACCACGTGCCCCGATTGGGGTGGTACATCCCTTCCCTAAGCGTCCGGGCTGCAATGAGAACGTTATTGTCCACGTGCATGCGTTTCACCTCGGCGCCGGCTAGGTAGGCCCTTGCGATGGAGCTTGCCCTGCTTCCGATTTCGGAGCGAACATATGCAAACTCATCCCATTGGATGCCCTGGGGCCGGACGGCCCAGAGTCCTTCCGCGATGATGCGTTCGAGTTCCCGTGCCTTTTCGAACCTGTCCTGTGGTGTGGTTTGTTGCGTCATTTGCGAATCGCCTCAGTCGGAGCCCGGGGTCCAGGTGGCGCCTTTCATTTCTTCTTTGAACCAGTCGGGGATGTGTTCCTCGTCCCGGGGGTAGAGGTAGAGCTCTTGGGCGTAGGTGTCGTTGACTGGTTCGCCGAGTTCCCAGACGGGCTTCTCCATGTAGTTGTAGTCCGCCTCCCAGCCATCTCCTTTTGGAGTGACCTTCAGGGTCATGGAGATCCACGTGCCCTGATTGGGTCGATACATCACGTCTCGAAGATCATCGACTGTGAACAAGATTTCTTTGACGATACTCCTACGATCTATCAACGCTCCGCGATGGAAGATTTTGGTTATCGAGCTTCCCCGGCTGCCTATTTGATTGTGGACATATACCAGCGAATCCCATGCCATATCTGTCGGACGGATGGACCACACACCCTCCGCGATAATGCGCTCGTACTCGCGTGCCTGCTCAAACGGATCCCTTGATGAAGTGCTGTGAGTCATTTTCCGATGTCCTAGTCGGAGCCCGGGGTCCAGGTGGCGCCTTTCATTTCTTCTTTGAACCACTCGGGGATGTGTTCCTCGTCCCGGGGGTAGAGGTAGAGCTCTTGGGCGTAGGTGTCGTTGACCGGTTCGCCGAGTTCCCAGACGGGCTTTTCTGTGTAGTTGTAGTCGGCTTCCCAGCCGTTTCCGCCAGACGTGATCGTCAGGGTCATGGAGATCCACGTGCCCACTCCTGACTTGTACATCAGCTCGCGAAGGTCCATCACCGTAAATAGAACTTCACTAGAGATGCTTTCGCGTCCAATGAGCTGGCTTTGGTGGTAGATCTTGGCAATCGAACTACCACGACCGCCAATGTGGTTGTGGACGTAAACGAAGGAATCCCACGGTGTAGCTTGCGGCCGAACGGCCCAAAGTCCTTCAGCAATGGTTCTCTCTAGTTCCCGTGCCTTTTCGAATCTGTCCTGTGGTGTGGTTCGTTGCGTCATTTGCGAATCGCCTCAGTCGGAGCCCGGGGTCCAGGTGGCGCCTTTCATTTCTTCTTTGAACCAGTCGGGGATGTGTTCCTCGTCCCGAGGGTAGAGGTAGAGCTCTTGGGCATAAGAGTCGGCGGAGGGTTCACCGAGTTCCCAAATAGGCTTATCTGTGTAGTTGTAGTCGGCTTCCCAGCCATCTCCTTCGGGAGTTACCCGCAAGGACATGGAAAACCATGCGCCCTTCCCGGGGGCGTACATCAGATTGCGAAGCATTTTGACCGCGATAATGACGGCTGAGGAGGTGCCCTTGCGGTCAACCTCTTCGCCGTTGAGATAAACCTTTGCAACGGAACGACCCCGGCCGCCTGTTTGTGAGCGCACATACTCAAGGACGTCCCACTCTTCACCCACAGGCCGAAGAGACCAAAGGTCTTCAGCGATGATCCGCTCCTGTTCCCGGGTGTCTTCGAATACCTGGGGTGCGACTGCATCAGTCAAGGTTCTCCCACTTTCCTACGATGTTTTCAAAGTCTTCATCGTCAACGAGCTTTCCATCGACCCAAGTTCGTACGCTGATTGTCTCAGGAGTTTTCAAGCCGGGAGTCCTTATTAACGTGACCTCCGCGTCAATCGTGGGCGGGGGAATCTGCGACGCTTTTTCCTTCAAGGCCTGTTCAAAGTTGTAGAAATTATCCCCGTTTGCTGAGTTCTGATTCAGGTCGCGCAGCATGCCGACGATGTTGATTCGTTCTTCGATGCCATCAAAGAGCCGGGCGATGAGGTGCCCGCCGTCGTATTTCACGCCGGGTGGCAGCAGGTTGAGGCGGCGCAGTTCCTCCATCGCTTCGCGGCCGACCAATCCCTGAATCCAGCTTGAGCGTCGGCCGTCGCCGAGTTCCAGGGCCTTGACCTTGGCGTACTCCGTGAGCCCCTCGTGATTGGTTTTGTAGGTAAATTCTCCCTTGAGGCCCGTCACTTTGTAGGTCATGTCCGGCAGTGGGTTGTTCAGGTCCGGGTTCAGTTTGTCCTTGACCTTGGTGAGTGCTGCTTCCTTAATGGTTCCGTTCGCGTCGGTGGTGAAGGTTCCGCGGCCCGGTACCTGGTACTCGGTGTTGGGTGCGAAGCCTTCGGTGACCTTGGTCCATGGTGTCCGAGGTCCGGGCACCATGGACTCCGGAACGCGGACGACGTGGTGCACGGATGGCTTTGAGACGTCGTGCAGCGGAGCGGATCTCAACTGTGAGATGACCTCGTGGTGGTCGGCGGCCCTGCCGTGGGTGCCCAGTGCCGGGGGTCGGTGGGCTGCCTGCTCCAGGCGATCTATGCCTTGGAACAGGTCCCCTGCCAGACTGCCCAGAGGACCACGGCCCTCTCCTGAGACGCCGTCAGCCACGCGAACCGCGCCCGCGCCGTCGTCGAGCTTGTCCAGAACGCTGGCGGCCCCCTCAGCTGCTGGTTTGAGGACATGCTGCCAGGCAGCCGCTTTGGCCGCGGCTGAGGTGTCGAGAATCTTGACTGCGGCCACCGGGGCCAGACGGACCGCAAGCCTTTCGGCAGCAGCGGCCGCCCGCACGGCAGATGTTCCGCCACCCGTGGCCAGGGCGGCCCCAACATCGAGGCCGTTGCGGGTGAGGGCATACTCCCATTCGCCCTTGCTCCATGCCTCGGCCTGAATCAGTTCCGGAAGCGCTCGGCTGAGTTCGGCGCCGGCCTCGTCCTGTTCTTCCTGCTTGCCGGTGATGGCGCGGTCCAGCCAGATGCCGGGGGCGATGAACGTGCCGATGTTCCAGAGTGCTTTGCCGACTCCGGTAACGGTGTCTTCGGTGCTGGGGGTTTGGTCGAGCCCCAACTCCGGTACTGAGGGCCGCAGAAAAGCTGACAGCCCCGTTAGCGAGTAGGCTGCACCCCCTACTTCCCACGCGGTCTCCAGAGCAGCTTGGGCGGCTCCGGCCCATCCATGGAGCTTGGCCCGTTCGATGGGTGTGCCCCAAGGGAGTTTGCCTTCCTCGCCCAGGGTGTCCAAGGTAGACGCGTCTACGGCGTAGACGTTGGAGCCGTCGGGGCGGGCGGCGGCGTCGGTGGCGCTGACGTAGCGGGATCCGCCATAGACGCCGTTGATCTTGTTGGCGCAGTCCTGTTCGGCTTCGGCGTACCGGGCTTTGATCTTGTTGAGTTCAGACAGGAGACGGTGCTGCTCGTCGATGATCGCTGGAACAGTGGCCCAGTCGTCGCCTTTGAGCTGGATGCGTCGGCTGAGGTTTTCGGTGTCCTCGGTGACATTCCGGGAATGTATTTTGACGGCCTGGCAGGCTAAAGCGAACTCCGATAGCGCCGAGGCGACCACGGACGATCCGTCCTTGACCGTCTCTGCCATATCGCTCACGGGGGCAAAGGCAGCTAAAAGTTCAGGGAGCTCCGGCGTGCGGAAAGAGACCGCCAAAGCACTCCAGGCAGTGGCGGTTGTGGCCACTGCTCCGCCGAATCCTGCTCCAGCACCTCGCAGAACGTCCGCTGCCAAATCCAGTGCCAGAGGATCCGGGACGACGGGCAGTGCGCTGAGATCCAAACCTGGGACGCCACCGTTCGGGGCGACGCACAGACCAAAGTTGTTGGTCATCGTGAGCTCAGCCCTGTTCCCGAGACAGGCGGCCGCCCCACGAAATCGACCCGCCGCCGTCGGGCTCCAAACCCCCGGCAGTCAGGGCCGAAGCAGTCGCCTGCTGCGCCATAACTGAGTCAGCCCGCATATAGGCGACTAACGCGCCCGTGGCGCCGTCGATGATCCGATCAGACCGTCCGGCGATGGCCGTGAGGTGGGGTAGCAGGGAGATCTCGACGTAGTCGCTGAGCGCCCTGCCAACCAACCCGCCGCCCACCACTGCGCCGGCTTCGTCGACGGCGGTCCCCAGCCGCGTGGCAGCCTGGTTCTGCTGCTCAATGTCCGCTGCAGCGGTACGGAGCACGGCCTGGGTGCCGGCAGGATCGATATCCCAGCTGATTGTCACAAAATCCCCCAAACAAAGCCTTTCCACAACGGAAAAGCAAGACTTGAGAGGATGCTACTAATTGGCGCGGCTGAAACTGTAAGCCAGAAAAAGACCTGGGATAAGCATCACGAAACCGGCCTCGACGCCACAATATGAATCTGCATAAAAGCCAGGCCGGACAAGGTAACAGCGGCGATCGTGACAAAGTGTTTCTTGAAAAAGCGGCGGGGCGGAACACCCGTGGGTGCCCGCCCCGCCGCTGGTGTGTTGGTTCCCTTTAGCGGGTTTCGACGGCGGCCAGCGGCACCGGGCGGTCCTGGCCGGCCCACCTGCCGTTGAGGGAGAGGTCCGCGGCTTCCGCGTCGACGTCAATCACCCGGGCCACCTTCAGCCGAAGCTCTCCGGCATCAATGATGGTCACTCCGCTGCCCGAAACCGGCGCCGACGCGCTCACGGTGGGGACACCGCCGTCGAGCGTTCCACTGCCCTTCACGGTGACCGTGCTGGGACGGGGCTCGGGCTCGCCGTCGACGATCAGTTTGGCCTGTTCCTGGCCGGTGAGGATCGCGGTGGCGAGGGCCTTGATGTACACGGGATCGGCACAGGCGTCGTACACCCAGCGCTTGCCAAGGACCGAGTGCTCCATGGTGCCGATGAGCCATTCCTCGGCGCCGGCCAGTTCATAGCCCCGGTAGCTGAGGGGCACTTGGTAGATGTGCCCACCGGCAGCGATTACGTGTGTTTCGATCCCGACCTCGCCGGCGGGATCGTCAAAGCGGTAGGCGCCGATGAGCTCCGGGGCTGAGTCGCTGGTTTGGAACCAGTGCTGCGTGGGCAGGTAGTCAGCGATGAGTTCGAGCTTGGACGGGGACAGGGTTGCCTTGTGAATGATCGCCATGCCCTCCAGCCTAGGGCAGCCCGCAGCCTGTCTCGAAGAGCGTCCAATGCGCGGCCTCGCCCCGGCTCTGATTACAATCAAAGGGACGCCGACCACTGAGGGAATCATGAAGAAACTCACCACTGTCCTGATCGCTGCGGGGCTCCTTGCCTCCGCAACCGCCTGTTCCGCTCAGCAGCAGCTGACCACCGCAGAAACCTGCGACCGGCTGGGCGTCGCTGCCGCAGGCATTCCCAGCAACGTCAGCCCGACGGCCATGACCCGCGTGGCCAACGCGGTCCGGCCGATCGAACCCATTGCCTCGGCGGAAATGAAGCCCGTGGTCACCGCGATCCTCGAGTTCCTGGATGAGCAGTCCAAGGAAGAGCCGACCGATGCCGCAAAGAAGAGCGAGCGCGAAGCAAAGCTGGCCGAGCTGGGCGCCGCGTACCAGGAAGCCGGCACCAAGTACGGTGAGCTCTGCCGCGGCTAAAGACGCCTGCGGCCTAGCGCCACGAAAGACACGTACCAGAAGGGGATCGGTTGAACCGGTCCCCTTCTGCCGTTTCCAACCGTCTCTCACTTCCCGTCGTTTAAAGCCGATCGCTCTCTCAGGTGGTGAGAGAGCGATCGGAAAACGTGTCGGGAGGTGAGAGAGGGTTATTTTTCGTCGGGGCCAAGATCAGGTTCGACGGCGAAGCTCACCTCGCGCGTCGCGCTTCCGTGGAGTTCCAGGATGGCGAGCTCGTTGGTGCCTTTGCGGATCAGGGGACCCGGGACGTACAGGGTGCGCTGCGGACCGCGGCTCCAGTAGCGGCCGAGGTTGAATCCGTTGATGAACGCATTGCCCTTGGTCCAGCCGTCCAGGCGAAGGAAACGGTCGCCGGATCCGTCGGCTTCGAAGGAAGCGAAGGACACGGACGGGCCTGCCACTCCGGCAGAAGCGGGACCAAGGGGCAACGCGGCGGCGGCCTCCCGGAAGGGCTCCAGCGAATCCAGGTCGAGGGCGCCGATCTCCCAGCCGAGCACCTCCACGCCGTTCAGCAAGGCGGGCCCGATCAACCCCTTGGCCTCGCCAATCCGCTGCCCGTAATTCACTCGGCCCTGGTCCTCCAGCAGGATCTGCAGACGGCCGCCTGCGGGGATGACGATGGAACGTTCGCCCGATTCCCGGCTCAGCACACCCACAGGCACGCCGTCCAGGAAGAACTGCGCACGGTCGCGGACCTCGGCAAAGGACAGGTCCCCTCCGCCCGGAACAGCAACCCCATAGACGTAGAAACCCCGGTACTGACTGGTGACTTCCACCGGCGGCACAGGTCCGGGTACCAAATCCATCGCTACCGGAACATCCAGCAATGACACCGACTTGGCGACCGAAAGTACTGAAGCTGGAACAGGAACCCGCTCGGCAGGCACCTCCGCGGGCACCGGGAAGTGCTTGGCAATGACGTCCCGGAATGCGAAGTACTTGGCCGTCGGGTGCCCGTCTTCGGAGAGGGGAGCGTCGTAGTCGTACGACGTGATGGTGGGCTCGTAGATGCCTTTGTCATTGGCGCCGTTGGTGAACCCGAAATTCGTGCCGCCGTGAAACATGTAGATGTTCACCGAAGCCCCGGCGGTCAGCAGGGCATCCAGTTCGGCGGCGGAAGCAGCGGCGTCGGTGGTGTGGTGGTGGGTGCCCCAGTTGTCGAACCAGCCGTTCCAGAACTCGGCGCACATCAGGGGCCCTGTAGGCTGCCGCTCCCGCAGGAACGCCAGACGTTCAAGTGAACGCGAACCAAATGTCCCGGTCTTGTGCAGCTCGGGCAGTGAGCCGTCCTCGATCATGGTCCCGAACGGCTGGTCACACGTGAAGAGCGGAACCTCCACACCGGCGCGCTTGGACAAGTCCGCCAGCTGCTGAAGGTATTCCTTATCCTTTCCGTAGGCGCCGTACTCGTTCTCGATCTGCAGCAGGATCACCGGCCCGCCGCGGGAGAGCTGCCGCGGGACCACCAGAGCAAGGACCGCTTCAAGGTAGGAGCTGACGGCGGCGAGGTAACCGGGTTCGCTGCTGCGGACGCCCACGGTGGGGTCATTGAACAGCCATGCCGGCAGCCCGCCGTTGTCCCATTCGGCGCAAATATAGGGGCCAGGCCGGACGATGGCGCGCATGCCCTCGGCTGCCACAAGGTCCAGGAACCGGCCCAGGTCCAGTCCGCCGTCGGCAACGAACGAACCGGGTGCAGGCGAGTGCTCATTCCACGGCACATACGTTTCGACGGTGTTCAACCCCATGAGCCGGGCTTTATGGATCCGGTCAGCCCACAGGTCCGGGTGCACCCGGAAGTAGTGGATGGCCCCGGAAAGGATGCGGAAGGGCTCGTCGTTCAGGAGGAAGTCCTGATCGCCGATTTCAAAAGTGTCCAACAAGGTTCCTAACAACTACGCCGAGCGGAGGACGGCGTGGAAAGCGTACGAAGCGTTGCTCCAGATCACGAACAGCAGCGGAGCCGGCGCCAGGGCGACACCCAGCACCGGCTGAAGCACGGCGGCGGACACGATGATCCCCAGCAGGATCAGCATCGCCAGGCTCAGGTACCAGCGCTGCACCACCAGGTACAGCGAGGCCTTGAGGATGCTCTTCAGCCTCGCCTCAGGCAGGAGTACGACGCCGGCAATCGCCGTAACAGCCAAGCTCACCGTCACGGCGGCGACAACGACAACCAGCGGTACCAGCAAAGCCGCGCCCGGAACGGACTGGATGACGGCCAGGTCCACGCCAAGGAACATCAGCAGTGCCACGGCACCGACGCCGAGCAGCGCGGCCTTGGCGAAACTGCGCTTGTATCCCCGAAGGAAAGCGGCAACCGGCTTGACCGCGCCGCCGTCGTCGTTCAATGCGCGGAAGGCAGCGAAGACGCCGGCAAGCGACGGCGCAATGGTCACCGAGAGCGCCAGGAAGAACGGCCACGCGGCCGCGGGGTCTGCCACCAAAGCGAGGCAGAACACCAGCGGCGCGTTTGCCGCAGCGAGCAGGACGTTCCCGGCCAGGAACGTGTAAATGAACCCGAAAATGCTCCCGAAGGTCTCGAATCCCGGCCCGGCCCAGCGGCGCGGCTTAGCGCTCACCGAACTCATCCCTTCATTCCGCTCGTCGCGATGCCCTGGATGAAGTAGCGCTGGCCGATCAGGAAGATGATGAGGATCGGGATCACGGAGATCACCGAGCCGGTCATGATCATGGCGTACTCGGCATCGAACTGGCCAACGAAAGATCGCAGGCCCAGCTGGACAGTCCAGAGGCGGTTGGACGTGAGGTAGATGAACGGACCCATGTAGTCGTTCCACGTGTTCACGAAGGTGAGCAGCGCCAGGCTGGCGAGGGCAGGCTTGGACAGCGGCAGGATCACTCGCGCCCAGATTCCGTACTCGCTGAGACCGTCAATGCGGGCAGCTTCGCAGAGCTCGTCCGGGATGGTCATGTAGTACTGGCGCATCAGGAACACGCCGAACGCACCGAACGCCTGCAACAGGATCAAGGCGTTGAAGCTGTTGGTCAGTCCGAGCTGCTGCATCATGATGTACTGCGGAACCATGTAGGCCTGCCACGGAACGGCGATGGTGCCGATGTAAGCCAGGAACAGCACGTCGCGGCCGGGGAAGCGGACCTTGGAGAAACCGTAGGCCGCCAGCGAACCGGTGAGGACCTGGAGGCAGGTGATGATCACGGCAAGATACAGCGAGTTCTGCAGGTAGCCCATCATGGGAATCCGTGTCCAGATGTCCGTGTAGTTGCTCCACACGAACTCGCTGGGGATCCACTGGATGGGAACGGTAAGGACCTGGTTGTTCTCCTTCAACGAGGAGGAAAGCATCCAGATGAACGGCACCATCAGTGCCACCACCAGGACCACCAGCACGCCGTAGATAATGAGGTTCGCGGTCCGCTTCTTCTGCTCGCGTGGCGAGCGCTTGCGCTCATTACGACGCCGGTCTTCCGCACTGGACGCGCCGTTCGGGAACGGTGCAGTGTCCTTCAACTGAGTGGCTTTGAGGTCTTCGGCCATGTTGGTCATCAGCGTTCCCTCCGCTGTTGGATCTTGAACTGCAGGACGGTGACCGTCAGCACGATGATGAACAGGACCAGCGAAATGGCCGAGGAGTAGCCGAACTTACCTTCGCCGATGCCCTCCTGGTAGATCAGTTGGGACAGAACAGTGGTGGAGCGTCCGGGGCCACCGTTGGTCATGACTACGATCAGGTCGAACACCTTGAAGCTGGAAACCGTCAGCATCACCACCACAAAGAACGTGGTGGGTCGCAGGGACGGGATGGTGACGTTCCAGAAGCGCTGCCAAGCGCTGGCGCCGTCAACTTCGGCGGCTTCATAAAGCTCGGTGGGGATGGCCTGCAGACCGGCCAAGTACAGGACCATGTAGTAGCCCATGTCGCGCCACACGCTGGTGATGATGACGGCCGGAAGCGCCCAGTCGGAGCTTGAGGTCCAGCCTGGCGGATCGGCGATGCCAACGGCGTTCAGGAACTGGTTGATGGGACCGCTGTCCGGGCTGAACAGCATGTTCCAAACCACGGCCACAGCCACCAAGGACGTGATGTACGGGAAGAAGATGGCCACCCGGAAGAAGCCGATTCCCTTGAGCTTGCGGTTCAGGAGCATCGCCAGGATGAGGGCGAGGGCCATGGTGAGCGGGACGTGTCCCAGTGCGTAGACAACGGTGTTGCGGAGGGCGATCCAGAAGGAGTCGGACGCGAACATGCGCTGGAAGTTGGCCAGGCCAACCCACTTGGGGGCGCTGAACGAGGTCCATTCCATGAAGGAAAGCGCGAAGGCCGCCACGACCGGAATGAGGGTGAAGGCCAGGAAGCCAATGAAGTTCGGAAGGATGAACGTCCAGCCGATCAGCGTATTTCGCCTGGCCTGCTTCCTGTTGCCACGGCTGTGCACGGGGGCAGGCGCCTGGGTGATTGTTTCAGTAGTCATGATGACCGCTCCCGGGGCGGAAGCGTTCCTCCATTTCAGGATCAGGAGAGTTCAGGTCCGGTTCCGGTGCTGCGCCCTTGGGAGGCAGCACCGGAACCAGTTGCTTGTCTGGCCTTACTTGCCCAGGACTTCGCTCTTGACGCGCTTGCCCATCTCGGCGATGCCATCGGTGACGGAGCGCTCGCCGACCATGATGAGGTCGTGCTCCTGGTTGAGGATCTTGTCCGTTGCGGCGGACTTGTCGCTGACTGGCATTTCCAGTGCGGTCTGATCCGGAGTGAAGGCCTTCTTGGAGAGCTCGTCGGTGGGCAGGCCGTCGAGCTTGAAGTACTCAGCCGTCACGGACTCGTTCTGCAGGGCAGGCACAACACCGATCTTGGAGATGGCCTTGGCACCTTCTTCGCCGGCTGCCCATTCGATGAACTTCTTGGCTTCATCCGAGTGCGCGGCGTTCTTGTTCACGGCGAAGGCCGTGGGTGAACCGAACGTGGTGACCTTGCCGTCGTCGTTCTTCTGCGGCATCGGGGCCAAGCCCCAGTTGACGTTGGTCTTGCCGTCCTTCTTGGCCTGAAGCAGCCCGGCGATGTACCAGGTGCCCATGGGCATCATGGCTGCCTGGCCGGACTCGAACATGGTGCGGTAGCTGGTCTTCTGGCTCTTGGCCGTGCCGAAGTCCAAGGTGGCGCCGGACTTCTGCAGGTCCAGGGCGGTGTTGTACTGGTCCTCGAAGAACCCGTAGTCGCCGCTGTTCTGGTCCTTGTCGTTTTGGGCCGCGGAGATGGCCTGGACCACCGAACGCCAGATGTGGTGGTAGGTGCCGTAGACCTTCTTGCCATCGGCTTCGGAGGTGAGCTTCTTGGCGATCTCGGTGTACTTCTCCCAGGTCAGGTCCTTGGGATCTTCGATGCCGGCGGCCTTGAACAGGTCCTTGTTGTAGTACAGGAGCCAGAAGTCCTGGCGGTACGGGGCAGCAAAGTACTTGCCGTCCATATTGAAGGCATCAATGCCGGCCAGGTTGTCCTTGCCCACCTTGTCCACCACGCTGTTGATCTCCTGCAGCTGGCCGTTGTTGGCGTAGCGGGAGTAGTCGATCACGTTCTTCATGGTGAGGACGTCGGTGGTGTCGCCGCCGGCAAGCATGGTGGTGACTTTCTGGGGGTAGTCATCAGCCAGGATGTCCACGGGCTCAATGTCCACGTTGGGGTTGGCGGCCTCGTAGCCGTCAAAGAGGGCCTTGAACTCCGGGGTGCCCTCGTAGTTCCAGACCGAGACGGTCAGCTTGGTTTTGCCGTTGGCCGCCGGTTGTTCGGCGGGACCGGCTGCGCCTGCACAGCCTGTGAGTCCAAGCCCGGCAGTCACCGCAAGGGCGATTGCGGCGAGGGTTGTGCGCTTCATTGCGTTCTCCTTTAGTACTGGGTTTCAAGTTTGCCGCAGGTGCGGCTTGTGTTTTGTCGCCGGGTCTAGGCGCTCAGGCCCAGATCCGAGTGGACTACCTGGGCCAGGAGGTCCTTGCCGGCGAGGTACCGTTCAAGGTCGTCCAGTGCGGCATCGGACATCCGGCGGGTTTCGGTCCCGAGTGAACCTGCGATGTGCGGGGTGAGGATCACGTTGGGGAGGTCGTAGAGGGGGGATCCAGCGGGCAGCGGCTCAGGCTCCGTGACGTCCAGCAGGGCTGTGATTCGTCCGGTGGCGCATTCTTTCTCCAAGGCCGCTGTATCAACCAGTGAACCGCGTGCCGTGTTGATGAGTGTCGCGTGGTCCTTCATGGCGCTGAGCTCAGCTGTGCTGATCATGTTGCGGGTTTCCGGCAGGGCGGGTGCGTGGATGGTGACTACGTCCGAGACCGGCAGGAGTTCTTGGAGCGTGACCAACGTCCCGCCTGCGGCCGCGACTTCGAGGGGGTCGGCGTGGGGATCGCTGACCAGGCACGTGACGTCCTGGAGTTGCTGGACCAGTTGGACCACCCGGCGTCCGATCCGGGAGAAGCCGATGACGCCCACAACGCGTCCGATGTTGCCCAGCTCTCCGCGATCGCCGATGTAACTCCAGTCCGCGCGGAATGTCCGGGCATCATTGGCCAGGACGTGTGCCTTCTTGCCCGCCAGGACGATCGACGCGAACGTGAACTCGGCTACCGGGATGGCGTTGGCGTCGGCGCCGTTGGTGACCGTGATGCCGCGATCCCAGAGTTCTTCGGTGACGAAGCTGCGGACTGTTCCTGCGCAGTGGAAAACTGCCCGAAGCTTGGGCATCCGTTCCAAGCGCTCGGCGTTGAGCTGTGGGACTCCCCAGCTGGTGAGGAGGATTTCCACCCCTTCAAGGCGGCCCGCGAATTCGGCGGCGTCCAAGGAATCCGTCCAGGGCTGGTCACCAAGATCGACCAGTCCTGCCAGCCGCTCCAGTCGCGTGGAATCGAACTGGTCAGCAAAGGTTCCGCTATTCATGACCAGCAGTGCCTGGGGCTTGAGCGACATTGAGGGGATCCTCCCTTCGGATTTTCTTTGGCCTGTTCGACCGTGATTTATGTGTTGCATCACATCTAATAATCAGTACATACTCATAAACAAGACAGTTCATTCAACTCAATCGAGCTTGATCTGAAACATTCAAACTCGAACAAACGAGAGAAGAATTCCTATGGCAACCGGCACCGCCGCCGTTGAAGCGCCACTGCTTTACCCGTTACGGAGCGCTTGGGGCAATCGGGCCGATGCGTCCTCCCTGGTGGATTCGCTCCGCGGCTCGCGTGACCGCCTCGCCGTCCGTCCAGCGTCCGACGCCGGTTGGCAGCACGTTGCTGCCCGCCCCCTTTCAGGGCTGCGCGCCCAAGCGGAGGCGGAGAAGGGAACCGCGTGGCCCCAACCGCTCGTCTCCCACTACGCCCGCTACTTCCGCGACGGCAATCGCACGGCGTACGAGGGACTCGTTGCGAGCCGGCAGCAGCGGCTGACACGCGCCGTCGTGATGGCCGCCTTGGCTGGACTTGGTTCGGGCGACGCGTGGCTCGATGAGGTGATCGACGGCGCGTACCTCCTCTGCGAGCAGAGTTCGTGGAGTTGGGCCGCGCACGACGACGTGTTCACCCTCGACGGCGACGTAGTTCCGGACCGCACCCGCCCCTATCTGGACCTGGGAGCCGGGGAGGTTGTGGCGCAGCTGGCGTGGTTGGACCTGGTTCTGGGAGATGCTCTGGACGAAAGGGCGCCCGGCCTGCGGAAGCGGCTTCGTTTGGAAGCAAACGAACGCGTGATCCGCCCATTCCTGGACCGGCTCGACTGGCACTGGCTGGGCCTCAACGGGGACGTCCACAACTGGAACCCGTGGATCCACTCCAACATCATCGTGGCCGCGTTGTTGCTGGTGGAAGATGCCGAGCTTCAGGCGCAGAGCATCGCCCGCTGCGTCGAAGGACTGGACCGCTTCCTCGCTTCCATCCCGGCCGACGGCGCAATCGACGAAGGCTTTGCCTACTGGTGGAACGGGGCCGGCCGCGCGCTGGAAGGACTTGCCCTGTTGGAGGAAGCAAGCGGCGGTGAACTGAACCCGGACCTGCCCGTGATCCGCGGGCTGGTTGCCTTCCCGCATCGCATGCACCTGGGCGACCGCTGGTTCCTCAACGTTGCCGATGGCCCGGCCCGCGCGCACGAAGGGCTCCCGTGGGGCATGCTGCACGCGTGGGCCTTGCGCCTCGGTGACTCGCATGCCGCCGAACACGCCGAGTCCTTCGCCGCCGCCGAGCCCGATCCCGATCCCCGCTCCGGGCTGGGCCGCGTCCTCACGTCCCTCACCCACCCCGCTTCCCGTACCCAACGAGGTGACAGCAAACGTCGCAGTGAGCGTCCATTGGGACATGTGCCGTCACCTACTTGGGGGACGTACCTGCCGTCGGTGCAGATCATGGTGGCTCGCCAGAACCCTGGTTCCACGGACGGGCTCACGCTCGCTGCCAAGGGCGGGCACAACGGCGAACACCATAACCACCGCGATGTCGGATCGGTTGTGGTTGCCGTGGACGGTGTTCCGTTACTGGTCGACGCCGGCCAGCCCACCTACACCGCGCAAACGTTCGGACCTGATCGCTACGGGATCCGGGCCATGCAAAGTGCGTGGCACAGCGTACCGGCGCCCTTCGGCTTGGAGCAGGGGACCGGTTCCTCATTTGCGGCAACTGTTCTCCAGGAGCCCACTCCCCACGAGCCCACCCTCGCGCTCGGACTTGGCGCTGCCTACGGACTGGGCCACGCTGAGCAATGGATCCGCACGTCCTTGCTGAACAGGGAACTCGGAGCCGTGGTGATTGATGACCGCTGGAACCTGCCGTCGCCCCCACCTGGCGGAACGCACGACGTCGACATCACCTACCTTGCGGCCGGCACCGTCCACTTGGGACAGGACGCGACGGCGACCATCACCCCTGTCGGAATTCCGACCGCCAGCAGCCCCGTCGGACTGCACCTGCGCTGGAAGCCGGCAACCGCCGTCGTGCTTGTGGACGAATGGGACCTGGACGATCCGCTCCTCAGCGACATCTGGGGAGAAAAGCTCACGCGGATCCGTTTCCGCATGCCGCAAGAAAACCGCGCTTCCGGCGCATTCACCCTCACCGTGGAGGCAACATCTTGAGTTCCGATCAGACCCCGGAAGCGGGCGGTAAGTCGCTCTTTTCGCTTCAGCGACGCGAGCGGCTCATGGAAGAGCTCCGTGCGCATGGTGCTATCACCGTCCGTGACATCGCCGCGAAACTGGGCGTCAGCGAACTGACCATCCGGCGCGACGTGAACACGCTCGCCGACGAAGGCCTGGTGTCCCGCGTGCACGGCGGGGCTACGCTGCCCAGCCCGCTGGACCGGTCGGTTGCCGTGGGGAGGCCGTCGGCGCACAGCTACTCCATCGGCATGGTGGTGCCGTCGCTCGACTACTACTGGCCGCAGGTCATTAGTGGTGCGAGGGGTGAAGCGGAGGTGCAGAACCTGCGCATCCTGGTCCGTGGATCCGATTACGACGCTGCAGACAACCGACGCCAAGTCCAGGCTTTGCTGGATACGCAGAACATTGACGGGCTGATTGTGGCTCCGGACATGGGCGGCGAGTACGGCAAGGATCTGCTCCGGTGGCTCAACGCCCTGCCCATTCCCGTGGTCCTGGCAGAACGGCGATCGTTGTCCGAGATTCCGGCGCACCGCCTGGAATGGGTGGCCACCGATCACGCCTTCGGTGCCGGCATGGCCGTGCGTCATCTCTGGCAGGAAGGGCATCGGAAGATCGGTTGCCTGACCGATTCCAGCAGTCCCACCAGCCCACACGTGGTCCGCGGCTGGAAGCAGGCGCTGGCTGCCCTCAAGATCCCGCTGGACAAATCCATCCACGAGGACTCTGCCAAGCTGGACAACGGGGACCGTGCCAAGCATTTCGACCACGTCCTGGAACTGTGCAGGACTTCGGGAACCACGGCCATGCTGGTCCACTCCGACACGCAGGCCGTGGCATTCGTGCAGCATTGCGTGGACCGCGGCGTGGATGTTCCCGGAAGCATGGCGATCGTGGGCTACGACGACGAAGTCGCCTACCTTGCCGAGCCCGCGATCTCAGCCGTGCGCCCACCCAAAAGCTACGTCGGCAAAGTGGCTGTGCAGCTCATGGCCGCCCGCCTGGCCGAAGGAAGGATGCGCCCCGTGCACCGCATTGACCTGAACCCGGAGCTGATCGTGCGCGAATCATCCGTTGGCGCGCCCCGGTTGCGCACCGATACCCTGCTGGAGGATTCGCTCTGATGCCCCTCGTTTTGCCGCCCCTGGACTACTCCCTTTCACCTTTCACCGGCCTGACGCGCGGGCACTGGACCGCATATGCCGACTACCTGCTGCGCTCCGCACACCGGTTCGGAAGCGAGGATCACGCCAACATCCACCTGCCCGGCGCCAACAGCAACTATGGCCCAAGGAGCGATTCGCTGGAGGCTTTCGCCCGGACGTTCCTGCTTGCCTCGTTCCGGATCGCCGGGGACCCCTCGAATACCGGGTGGATCGCCGAATGGTATGCCGCCGGCCTGGATGCTGGAACCAACCCCGCCAACCCGGACCGGTGGCCGACGCCAGGTGAGCTGGGGCAGGCGAAGGTGGAGGCGGCGTCGTTGGCTGTTGGCTTGGCGCTGACCCGCGAAGTCCTGTGGGACAAGCTGCCCGAACGCGTCCAAGAGCAGCTCATCGCGTGGTTCGAAACCGTGATCGGCGAGGAATATCCGCCCATCAACTGGGTGTGGTTCCAGATTGTGGTGGAGACATTCCTGGCCTCAGTTGGCGGCCGGTCCTCCGATGAGGATATCGACGCCGGGCTCGCCATCCACGACTCGCTGTACCGGGGCGGCGGTTGGTTCGCCGACGGTCCCGAACGCGCGTACGACCACTACGTGGGCTGGGCCTTCCAGGTCTACCCGCAGCTATGGGCGCTGATGGCGCCTTCTGATCCCAGGGTTACTGCCCGCAAGGCGCTCGACGGCGATCGGCTGGCTGACTTCCTGGACGACGCTTCCTTCCTTGTCGGCGCGAATGGTGCTCCGCTCATTCAGGGTCGTAGCTTGATCTACCGTTTCGCGGCGGCCGCACCGTTCTGGGTGGGGGAGTTGTCCGGGCACACGCGGTTGGCACCCGGGGTCAGCCGCCGGGCCGCCTCCGGGATGCTCGATTACTTTGTCCGCCACGGCTCAATCACCCCGGATGGTCTCCTATCCATTGGCTGGCATGGCGAGTTCACGGGCATGAAGCAGGCCTACTCCGGCGCGGGATCTCCGTATTGGGCGGCGAAGGGGATGCTTGGGCTCGCTCTGCCTGCGGATCACCCGGTGTGGACTGCCGTTGAGGAGCCCCTGCCCGTTGAAGTTGCCGATACCCGGCGGCTCATCGAGGCACCGGGATGGCAGGTGGATGGGACGGTCGCGGACGGGGTTGTCCGGATCCGGAACCACGGGACGGACCACGCAGTGGTTGGGGCTTTGGCGGCGGACTCACCGTTGTACGCGCGGCTGGGGTACTCGACGCACACGTTCCCCGATCTGTCGCCGGAGTCTCGGGACAACGCGGTGGTGTTTGTTGATTCCTCCGGCCAGCTGACGCATCGGACGGGGTTCGAATACCTGGGGTCGTTCTCTGAGGCCGGCGTTCAAGTGGGGGCCTCACGATTCACGGCCCACTGGATTCAACCCGATCCCGACGCCGGTCCCGATCACGGCAGCGGAGTCGCCGGGGCCGCAACGCCCGGGCCCACGGTCACGGTGGTTTCTGTGACCCGCGGGGCTGTTGAGCTTCGGCTGGTCCGCGTGCGTTCTGCTGGCTCGGGCGCTTCTCTCCGAATCGGTGGCTGGCCGGTAGATGCGGCCGCTTCCGTTGTCAGCGCCGTCCAGGCCGTTCCGGGGTTCGGATTGGCTTTGGACGCGACCGGGTCGTTCGTCCGCTCCGGCGCGCACCCCATGGGTTCGGAACTCACCATTCCGTGGGTCGGCACCTCGGGAACCGCGCACGACGGCGACTACGCCGCCGTCGTGATTCTCGCCGGTGAGGGAGGTGCTGTAGATGCCGGCGTTCGGTACGAGGACGACCGCTTCGTGTTCCCGGACGGTGTATCGGTAAGCCTGGAAACCATGAGGAGCAGGGTTCTCCACAGTACATGCGGCCAAGCTTTCTCCCAGACGACTACCGCGAGGCGCTTGCTACTTTGAAGGGCCTCGTTCAGGAAGCCCAGCTCAAAAGTGCTGGAAAGGCTGGCTCGTGACCTCAGGGCGGAGTTCCCGCATATGAAGGGGTTCTCACGTACCAATTTGTACCCTGGGGCAGCTCAACTTCTACGCACGAACCAACAGTTCGCTACGCGCTGGACGGCTCTGCTCATCCCATCGCAGTCTCTTCCTACACTTACGAGACCCTCCCCGACGCGGAACGCGATGTGCTGCCATCTCCTGAGGAAATCACCCGCGGCGCTTGAGCAGGGAACGATAAGAAATTCTCTGCAGTAAGCTCTCCGAATGACCGAATCTGACATGCGATCACGCCTCCTCACCGCCTACGACGAGCAACTTCGCACCGATGCCGAGACTCCCAGTGCACTGAAAGTCACTGAGCATGGCCCTCTCCGGTTGGTGACGTTCCTTCACGGGCGCGGCTTTGTCACGTACAAGGACCTCGGCGGTGCGGACGCGGAAACGGTCCGCCGCCTCGTGACGGAGGCGATCGACTACTTTCAGGCCGACGCCGGGATCACACGCGTCGAATGGAAGACCCGCGGACACGACCACGCTCCCGGCCTCCACCAGGCACTGTTGGACAACGGCTTTACCCCGGATCCGCCGGAGTCGATCATGATCGGTGACGCCGAAGCGTTGAGCGTGGACGTGCCTCTTCCCGACGGCGTGAGGTTGCGTCGGGTTGTTGATGAGCCGGACGTGCGGGCCATGAGCGCAATGCAGGACGAGGTATTCGGCGAACCAGTCTCCGACGAGATGGCTGATGCCCTGCTGCGCCGGCTTTCGTTGGATGACGGCATGGAGTTATGGGTTGCGGAAGCAGACGGACTCATCATCAGCGCGGGTCGTTTGGAACCCGTTCCTGGTACGGACTTCGCCGGCATCTGGGGTGGCGCCACACGTGACGAATGGCGTGGCCGTGGAATCTACCGGGCACTGACGGCTCGTCGTGCCGAGTCGGCGCTGGCAAAGGGCAAGACCCTCATTCAAAGCGACTCGACCGAATTCTCGCGCCCTATTCTTGAGCGCTCAGGATTGATCAAGGTTTCGACGACCACGCCGTACCGCTGGGTGCGGAGCTGAGGAATCGGCAGACTGTCCTAGATGCCTGGACCGGCCAAACGCTCGTTCAGCCGGTCCACCTCATCCAGGACTTCCGTGGCTGCCCACGCGCGGTTCCGCTGTGACTGAACTCCCTACTTCCCCGCCGCGAAGTAACTCACGCACTGCCCTTGGTTCTTGAACACGGGCGATGGACTCGTCTTCCATCCATCGTTCTTGCACGCTTCCTTGCCCGTAGACACCGTCACGCGATACTCCTTCGTGGTGCCGTTCGGCGCGGTCACGGTGACTACCGCCGTCGGGTTTTCTGCCGTTGCCTGCTGGACGGTCACGTTGGCGTTCGTGTCCAGCGGGTAGCCGACGACGGCGGGAGTCGCCGACTGCGTCAGCGCCCGGTAGTCAGTGGTTCCGGGAACGAAACCGACCACCGATGCTTGGTTCACGAGTAGCCTGCCGAGGTCGGCGAGCCCGGCGTCAGCCAAACGTGACCCGGAAACGGCCACCTCGGCGACCTTCGTGTACGAGCCCGTTGTCACGAACGAAACCCTGATCCCACGAGTGCTGACCGGATCGAAACTGACGGTGACCGGCGCCGTCGTCGAGAGTCCCGTGATGGTGCCCGCCGAGGTGTCCTTCCACGCGCCGTCGGCATCCAAGTACTGGACCTTGAGGCTCTGCGCAGCTTTCTCCGCTGACGTCACGCTCACCGAAGACACTGTGTAATCGCGGCTGAAGGAGTAGCTCAGGTTGTCGCTGTTACGGCCGCCGCTTACCCAATTGGACCAGCGGGTGGAGGCGTTGGCGTCGCAGGTGTTGCTTGCGATGTACGAGCCCTCGGTGTAGCTCGCGGTTGCGGTGGTGGTGGGGTCGTCCTTGCAGATGTTGCTGCTCGGAACTCGGTCCACTACAAGGACTGTCAGTTTCGCGTCGATGGAGCCGGCCTTGCCCGGCACCGTCACCGAACCGAGAGACTGCAGCTTCGAGGCATCGAACGAGGTCCAGTCCCACGCCACAGGAAGCGGGTTGCGGGCAGGTCCGTCGCCGATCTGGCCGGGGACGGTGGCAGGCGCAGCGGCCTGGACCGCAGCCAGAGTAGAACCGACACCAACAGTCAACGACGCGGGGTCCGTGGCCGCGTACTGGCCAACGGTCACTGTGGCCAGAGCATCGCTGAAGGCCTGCCCGTATGGGTCAATGCCGGAGCCGCGAACGGTCACTGTACCCGCCTTCTGCCACACGGACGGGGCAACAGCGTCCCACGTCACGGCGAGCGGCTTGCCTGGACCCGCTTCGTAGAGCGGAGTCACAGTGCTGGGGAGGACAGGTGACACGCCGGTGGGGGTGCTGAGCTGCACGGATGAGACGCCGAGCAGCTTCAAGTCCGCGATGTCCGTGAACGCCCACGCTTGATGGGGGCTGCTGGTGGCCGTGGCCGTGGTTCCGGTAGAGGAGGCCAGGGCCACGGGCGTTCCCGCCGCCGTCTGGTTGCCCGAAACCTGCAGGGCGATAGCAGCACCGGCATTCACCAGTGACCATTGTTTGCCGTTCTCCGTGGTGACTATCCACTGTGCGGAAGGAGCGGCCTTGGCCTGTTCCAGGGTCAGCGAGGCGAGCGAGACGGAGCCCGACTGGCTTCCGTTCAGCACACCGCCACTGCCAGAGAGCACTCGGCCATCCTTGTTCGTAAGAACCCATCGGCGATCGTTCGCAAACTCGCCGTCCGTACTCACCGCATTGAACGTCCACATCTGCGCAGCCACGCCGGCCGCATCCGTGCCCGGTTCTTCAATCGATGCCGTTCCGTTCGCACGCCCGGTCAGGTACTTGCCGCTGGCCTCACCCGCCAGGTGGTAGCTGTGGCCATCCCGCACTGGTGCGGCGTCCTCCGAAACTCCGCTGACGCCGTCGACGACGAACGTCACCACTGACGCTGCAGGAACCTCAAGCGTCGCGGACTGGGCCGCGGTATCGACGGCGACCGGCACGCCGGTAACGAGGGCATTCTTCTCGATGTCGTCCAACGGCGACTTGGTGGTAACCACGGGAGTGACCTTGGCGCCGGGTGCGATTGCGCCAAAGCGGCTGAGATCAATGGTGACCTTTTCCGGCGTCGGGGTGTCATTGAAGTGGACCAGTGTGGCGCCGTTGCCGTCGGCGTGGAGGGCGCTGGCGGTCTTGGCGTCGTTGTTCTGGATGAGGAAGTCGCCCGGACGGATGTAGTGCGTGAAGTTCCGGGTGGTGTTGTACTTCTGGTTGGTCAGGACCTTGCACTTGGCCTGGTCCGGGGTGGCGCCGTCGTTGAGCCGACGATTGGAGAAGTCCTCGCGGCCCTCGTAATTGCAGTCGAAGTCGACGTAGATGGAGCCCCACCCTTTGTCGCCCTTCTCCTGCTTGTACGTGTCCTCCACAGGCTGCCAGAACACCCAGGCGTTGGGGTCGAGTTCGCGGAGATCGTTGACCATGCGGCTCGCGATGCCCAGGCCGTTGGTGATGTTTGAACGGTCCCAGCCGCTGGTGGAGTCGCCGAGTGCAGGGTTGCCCGGCCAGAATCCACCCACTTCGCTCATCCACAGCGGCTTATCGGTGGAGCTGGCCAGGTCGCGAACCCTGCGGCGATCGTTGGTGCCGTAGGTGTGGACGTTGAGCTGCGCAACGGCGTCCTTGGCTTCCTGGCTGTAGCCGTTCCAGTTGGTCATGAACTTGGTGGGGTCTGTCTCGTCCATCGCGGAGATGACGGCGTCTGTGCTGCCCTTGGCGAGCTCCGCAGCAAGCAGCTTGGTCACGCGGTCCTGGGCCGCCGGGTAGATCAGCGCGCCCTCCTGTTTCTGCGTGTACGTGGTGGGCGGTTTGCCGGTGGCGGCGTTGATGTCCGTTCCCCAGTAGCCGGAGTTCGGCTCGTTGAACGGATCGATGGTGTCCACCGTGATCCCGCTGCCGCTTTCGAGAAGTTCGACGGCGTGCCTCATGTAGGCGGCGAACTTGGCTTCCGCTTCGGGCAGCAGGTTTTCGCCCTTGTTCGTGTTGACCTGGCCGGAGACATAGCCGCTTTTGGTCATGAACCAGGGCGGGGAGTTGCTGAAGGCTTCCCAGTGGGTGACCTGCTGGTCGGCGGCGAGGCGTTCAACCCACCAACGCTGGTTCTGGTCGGCGTCGGGGTTGTAGGAGGCGGGGTCGTCCGGGTTCCAGGCGTTCAGGAACGCGAGCTTGTTTGCCTGGGTTTTGTCGACAGTTCCGTCCGCGTTGTAAAGGTTCGACGCCGGTTGGCCGGCCTGCGCTTCAGCGACCGGTTTCCACCATCCCTCCACAGCGCTGCCGTCGTTGAGGTAGTCGGCTACGTCCGATGCGTTGCCGCCGCCCACGTTGTAGCGGGCGATATTGAGGTTGAGTCCGTGCTCGCCGAAGACCTTCTGGTACAGCTCCTCACGCAGTTCGGGTGAGTATCCCGCCGTCGCATTCGCGAACCAGACCAGGCTGGTTCCCCAGCCTTCGAACGCTTCGCCGCGGCTGGCCGGGTTGGGGGTGATGGTGACGGCGGTTGTGTTGTCTGCGTGGGCTTGCGGTGATGTAGCGGGCAGGAGTGCAAGGCTGGCTGCCGCAGTGACGGCTGCTGCCAGCACGGCCACTGGCCTTCGGATTCTTCGCGCGGTAAACGCCATGGTGGACCTCATCGTCGGGGTGTCATTGGGTGCTTGGCACGGCTTTCGGGAAGGCCGGCAAGCCGAGACTATGAGGTGGGTGGGGGCGTCACAAGGCAGTCGAACAGGCTCGCTCGTGGTCAGTCGGAAGTGGTCAGAGCTGTAACAACTTTGCTCAGCCAACAAGGGCCGGGGTATAGATGTATACAAGTACACTTTATAATCGGCGGGCGGTCATCATGGCAGGTTCACAACCACGCAACGGTTCACAACCACGCACTACAGGAGCGCACCTCGTCTATGGCGAGCTGAAGCGCCAGATCCTCAGCCTGGAACTCAAGCCGGGTGAGCGCATCTACGAACCCGCCATGGCTACCGTGCTGCAAGTCAGCCGCACGCCGCTCCGCGAGGCCATCCGTCGCTTGATTTCGGAGAGTTTGCTGGAGCAGCAACCCACCGGAGGAGTGCTGGTACCGGCGCTGGATGAGACGGTGATTTCAGAGCTGTACGACGTCCGCGCTGCCTTGGAGTCCCTGATGGCCCGGGAAGCGTGCGCCAATGCGTCCCCGGCTGACCTCGAAGAACTCCAAGGGCTCGTAGCCCGCAATGCGGCCATGGTGGAGTTCGCCGACGAAGCCATGAAATACGGGGTTGCCCTGCACGCCGCCATCGCCAGGATCGCCGGAAACTCCTGGGCCCTGCGCTTTCACGAACAGATCGCCAGCCAGGTTCAACGCTACCGATACTTCACCAACAACGCTCCCGAACGCCGCGACGAGGCGCTCGCCAATCACCGGCTGCTCGTCGAGGCCATCGCTTCCAAGGATCCGGAAAAGGCGGCCAAGATCGCTTTTGACCACGTCATCGGCGCCCGCGATGAGACGTTGAGAGTCATCTCGGATACCGGCCTCGTGGTCGAATGATCGGCGAACTTGGACGGCGCTCGTCCACCGCACTCCTGGTTCATTCGGCGCTGATCCAGGCTGTGACGTTCCTGGTCCGGCCAGCCGCGACCTACCGTGCCTTGGAGCTGGACGTGCCAGCCTTCGCCCTTGGCCTGCTGGCCGCGAGCTACGCCGTCTTTCCGCTGCTGCTAGCCCTGCCGATCGGCGGACTGGTGGACCGCCTCGGTGAGCGTCGGCTCATGGCGATCGGGTCCGCCGTCGTGCTGGGTTGTTCTGCGTTTCTACTGTTCTGGGGGACGTCGGTCCCCGCGCTGGTGACAGGCACCGCCCTTCTTGGTGCGGGGCAGCTCGCCTGCGTAGTGGGGCAGCAGGCGGTGGTGGCGAACAATGCTGCCGCGTCACGCATGGACTCTGCCTTCGGGTATTTGACGTTCGCCGCATCGTTGGGCCAGGCCCTTGGACCGTTGGCGATCTCCTTGGTGGGCGGTGCTTCCATCCGGCCGGACACGCAGGCGATTTTCCTGCTCTCCACGGGCATGAGCCTGGTGCTGTTCCTGACCACGTTCGTGGTTTCGGGCCGGGTGAGCAGCCGGAGAAGCAAGGCCAGCGCCAGCCCTCAAGGCGGAGCCTTGTCTTTGCTGAGAACACCCGGCGTCATCCGGGCATTGGCCACAAGCGCTACGGTCCTCGCCGTGGTGGACCTGACAGTTGTCTACCTGCCTGCACTCGGCGCCGAACGCGGCCTGACCGCGGCAACGGTCGGCCTCCTGCTGACCGTCCGAGCCGTTTTCTCCATGGTGTCCAGGCTGGGGCTTGGCAGCGTTTCCCGCAGGCTGGGTCGGATGAGGCTGCTGGTCCTGAGCCTCGCGATCTCCACCGCCGCGCTGGCAGTGGCCGCCATTCCGATGCCCGTGTGGCTGCTCTTCGTCGTCATGGCATTCCTGGGCCTTGGGCTGGGAATTGGCCAACCGCTCACCATGTCCTGGCTCTCGGCCCAAGCGCCCGAAGGCCAACGCGGACGTGCACTGGCCTTGAGGCTCGCCGGAAACAGGGTGGGCCAAGTGGTCCTGCCCAGCGCCATTGGTGTTGTGGCCGTGGGCCTCGGTGCGGCGGGTGTGTTCCTGGCATCCGCGGTAGCTGTGGGCGGAACCATGCTGTTGCTGCGTGGTGTGCGGCTGGACGACTGAGCCGTTCGGTTGGCTTGGGCGCCTACTCCGCGAACAGCGCCGCCAGGTCATCCGCCGTCAACGAGCCACCGGCCAACGCGTCGCCTTCCATCACATCCGCGAACAGCTGTGACTTCTTGGCCTTGAGCGCCATGACTTTCTCCTCGATGGTGTCCTTGGCCACCAGCCGGTAAACCATCACATTCCGGGCCTGCCCAATGCGGTGCGTGCGGTCCACGGCTTGGGCCTCGGATGCCGGATTCCACCACGGATCCAGCAGGAACACGTAGTCGGCCTCGGTCAGGTTGAGCCCGAAACCACCGGCCTTGAGCGAGATCAGGAACACCGGAGCGGCGCCGTTCTTGAACTCGCTCACTACGTCGCCACGGTTGCGGGTGCTGCCATCGAGGTAGCAGTATTCCACGCCCTCGGCATCCAAACGCTCACGCACCTTGCCCAGGAACCCGGTGAACTGGCTGAAGATCAGTGCGCGGTGGCCCTCGGAGACCAGGTCCTCCAACTGCTCGAACAGCACATCGAGCTTGGATGACCGAACACCGGACAGCGAAGAGTCCACCAGGGACGCATCCAAACTCAGCTGCCGCAGCAACGTCAACGACTGGAAGATCGTGAAGCGGTTCTTGTTGACGTCGTCGATCAGGCCCAGGATCTTCTGCCGCTCACGCTGCAGGTGCGTCTGGTAGACCTTCTGGTGCCGAGGATTCAGCACCACTTCCAGGATTTGCTCCTGCTTGGGCGGCAAGTCCTTGATGACCTGCTCTTTGGTGCGGCGCATCATGAGCGGACGGACACGACGCCGGAGCTTGCCCAGCTGCGCCGAGTCACCGTTCTTTTCCACCGGCTTTTGGTAGTTCTCCGCGAACCGTTTGGGGCTGGGGAACAGGCCGGGCGCCACGATGGACGTCAACGCCCAGAACTCCATGAGGTTGTTCTCCAGTGGGGTGCCTGTGATGGCCAGCTTGAATCGTGCCGGCAGCTTGCGCGCACACTGGTAGGCCTTGGACTGGTGGTTCTTCACGAACTGCGCCTCGTCCAGCATCAGCCCGGCCCACTGGAACGATGCGTAGGCGTCGTAGTCAATGCGGAACAGCGCGTAGGAGGTAATCACGACGTCGGCGCCCTCCAACGCTTCATTGGGCGCCATACCGCTCTTGGCAAAAGTTTCACCGACGGTCCGCACCACGAGCCCGGGAGCGAAGCGTTGCGCTTCGGCAGCCCAGTTGCTCACCACGCTGGTGGGCGCAACCACCAGGAACGGAGCACGCGGTGCCACGTCGGCAGAGTCACCCTGGGCGGCGGCTGCAGTGGAGGCTGCCAGGTCCTTCGCCGCGCAGATCAGCGCAATGGCCTGCACGGTCTTGCCCAGACCCATGTCGTCAGCAAGCACGCCTCCCAGGCTGTGCTTGTACAGGAAGCTCAGCCAGTTGAAACCCTCCAGCTGATACGGACGCAACTCAGCGTTAAGGCCGGCCGGAAGCGGCAGCCCGGTCACGCCGTCGTCGAGCAGCCCGCCAACTGCCTCACGCCACGCGGCGGCCTGTTCGTCCACGATCCCGAGCTGCGCCAACTCGTCCCAGAGCCCGGCCTGGAAACGGCTGATCTGCAGGGTGCCGTCCTTGTTGTCCGGGTTGTCCTGCAGGGAGCGCGCTTCGTCGATCAGGGCGCGGAGCTGGTGCAGCTCCGGCAGGTCCAGCGAGAAGTACGCACCGCTGGGCAGCAGCATGCGGCTCATCCCGGCAGCGAGGGCGGAGAACACAGCGGCGAAGGAGACGGGTTCGCCCTCAAGCGTGATCACGATGCCCAGGTCAAACCAGTCGCCGCTGGCCGTTTCCTTCGTGGAGATGGACACCACGGGTGCCTCGGCGGCCTCCCGGTAATCGGCGATGTCGCCGGAGGTTTCCACCACGACGTCGGGAAGGTCCTTGAGCGCTGGCAGGACTTCCTCAGTGAAGGCCAGCGTGTCCAGGCCGCCAAGCTCGGCCGAAGCCGAGAGCCTCGGAGCGCCCCAACCACCCGTGGCCGACTCCGCCAGAGCCGGGACCACATCCCACGGCCGTCCGAGCGATTCCAGGATGCGGGCTTCCTCGGGATCGTCGCGGTAGCCGCGGTCGTCCGGGTGCCGCCAGAGCGGTTGCGCGGTGACCAAGGTGCCGGATTTGTAGTGCCATTCCCAGTGCAGGCGGACCTTGTGGTCGTTGCCGTAATTGGCCAGCAGGGACAACGTGGGAACAGCCAACGTGGGCAGCTCAACGGACTTATCCGCGGCCTGCACCGGCGTCGATTGCCGCAGTTTCGGGTAGAACGACGTCAGGAAGCGGCTCTCGTCCTCGGCCGGAATCTGCAGTGTTTGGCCGTCCATGACGAACTCCAGGAGTTCATCGCTGACACCGCCCTCGATCGGTGCCAGGGTAATCAGGTTCTTCTGCTGCGGCACGCCCGGCAGTGTTTCCCCGGAATGCGTGAAGAAGATCCCGTTGGCCGGCTTGCCCAGGAAGCCCACAGTTCCGGCATCAACCGGCTCCCCGCCCACGGTGACTGACGGCGCAAGCTGCAGGCCGCCGTCGGGCGTTGTGCTTTCGGTTCCGTTCGCGTCCAAACGCGCCAGACTAAGTCCGACGACGGCGGATTGGGTCTCTACCAGCACGGGCTCGCTACCAGCGGAGTGGATGAGCGGGATGCCGGCTTTGGTGGCGTCGGAAAGGAGGGTCCAGAGGTTCTTGGCCGCGAAATCGTTCAGGCTGAGCCACATGGCTCCGGACGGTTGCTGGCGGCCGTTGCTGGAACCGTGCGCGGCAAGGAACGTTTGGAGCCATTCGACGTGGACCTCGCTGAATTCGCGCCGGAAGCTCACATAGCTGAGGTTGTTCCACGAGACGTCGCCGCGGATCCATTTGCCCTTGGCGCCCATCATGACGGGGCGGGCTTTGAGTTGGCGGACGCTGCGCATGGGGTCGCGGCGGCCTGTGTAGGAGAAGTGCGCGGCGGGTTCTTCCACCTCGAACTGGAGGGCCAGGAGGATTCCGGCCGTGCTGGGTGCCGTGCCGGGCTTGGCGATCAGCCTGTTGAGGGCTTGTTCCCAAGCGGGTCGTGCAGAGCCGCCTTGCTCGCTGGAACCAAGACGCGAGGTCTGGATTCCTGGCGCCTGCGACAACAGCTGGGCACGGATGGTCGGGTGGTCTTCGGCGGTGAAGAGCAGCGCGGCGACGTGCTTGCAGTCCTTGCGGACCGGGCAGCTGCAGATGCCCACGGTGCAGCTCCAGCCACTGGACTTGCGGACCAGTTTTGCCGATGTTGAATACGGCTGCGGACCGGTGCCGCGGACCTTGCCCATGAGGAGTCCGGTGGCTGAATCGAAAGAAATCCCGCTCACGCGGCTGCCCATGGCATAGGCCAATCCGGCCGCCAAGGAGCGGTCGTTAATGGCAGGAGTCTGAATGGCCAGTTCCCAGGTTTCGTCTGTGTGGGACGGCATGCGTCGGGCTACTTTCGGCAGGAGGTTATCTGCTCAATCTTAGTCAGCAGAAAACGGCTCCCAAACTTCGCCCTCCGTTAACCTCATCCTCGATTGCTGCGCCGCTTCCGCGCGTACGTTGAAGGTGTCCGGAGCACCATCAGCTTTCAGCAGTGAGGATTCCCCATGACTATCAACGAGTACCCCGTCGTCCTGAACAAGACCAGCTTCGAAGCCGGCAATGCGGATGTTGTGGATTCCAACGTCAACGTGGTGAACGAGATGTACCAGGAGCTCCTCAACAGCGACGAAATCGCATCTGCTGCGCTCAATAGTTACTTTGTCGACTTCTACCTGACCCAGGCGTTGGCTGGCGGTTTCGCCCAGTACGTCTTCACTGCACCGGAGCGTGAAGAAGTTGACGCTTATGTTCGCGCAGGCCTCGAAGGCATGGGCGCCGAACGGCACCTGGACCTCTTCAACCGCACGGCCGCTGCCTTTGATGCGTTGAGCGAGGACGAAGCCGAGGCCTACCTCGACGGCGAACTGGACGAGTCCGAAACTCCCCTCGCCGCCGTTGTTCTCTTGGACGAGTTGGACGGTGAGTTCGAAGCCCTGCTGGAAGAAGAAGACATCATCGACCTCAACGCCACATACCTTCGCGATCAGTCCGAGCTGCTGGTTCTCTCGGATGAGGACATCGAAGCGCACATCGCCGAGCGCGTCGCCCTGATCCCGGACCTCGCCGAGCGCCAGGCAGAAGCCGAAGAAGAAGCGCTGGCCAACGCCCCAGAGTTCGAGGTCATCATCCGGGAACTGTGCGATGTGGCCGGGTACGCCCTGGAGAAGATCACCATGGGCGATCCCAACTACGAGCGCGACGGCGTGAAGACCCTCGCCTGGCACTTCTCCACCGACCACGGCGACTACATCATGGTGGAGGACGACGACGAAGCCTTCATGATCCACCCGGAGACCAAGGAAATCATCGCGGCCGTGGAGTTCGAAGAGTCCGAGGAATTCGCCGACGCCTAAGCCTCCTCTCCTCTCCCCGCGTCTCCTCGCCGAGATCGCCGGAACGTTGCCAGATCGCCGGATAGCTCCGGCGATCTCGGCAGCTTCCGGCGATTTGGGCGCTAGGACGGCACGTTGGCTCTCCGATGCTTGACCAGCTGCCAGACGATCAGGGCCTGCCACAGAGTCAACAATCCGATCCAAATCCAGTCAGGGCCACGCCCGGCGGAATGGAGAATCATTGCCAGGAGTCCCAAGAGCCAGGCAATTTCCTGCGTGATGATGGCCGCCTTGCTCGGGCGCTGGACGGTGTTCTTCTGTTCTGCCATGTCCTCTCCCCACTGAGTAGCCTGCAGTCTAGCGGCACGGACCTTCGAATTCGCCCCAAAGCTGCGGCGGCGTAGGCAAGAATCCGGCGAATTCGCAACATTCCCGGGTTCTCGGCGCTGCACTATCCACATAGCCGGAAATGCCCGTTCCGGCACTCGGTTCATGGTGGCCAAGCTGAACCGATGAACACACCGTCAACGCACAAGAACAGCACAGCGGCCCCAGCACTACCTTTGCGCGGGTATATGTGGAGAACTGACGAGTTGCTCCGGTTCGGGCTCAACAGTCGAGGCATCAGGGCGCTAGTGGAATCCGGTGAACTGCATCGCTTGAGATATGGCTGCTACATCAGGGCCAGCAAGTGGAACGGCATGGGCCCGAGACGGCAGGCCATGGAACGGATTGTGGCGCACGCTCATGGGACGCTGACAACGTCAACGGGTGGTTTCGTCTATAGCCATTTGTCGGCCGCACGGATCCATGGTCTGTTCGTGTGGGGTGTTGATGACAAGGTACATTTCCTCCACTCGGTGAGGCCTTCCTCTGACCGTTGGGGTAAGGACGTCCGGGGACACACGGAAAGTTTTACTGAGGACGATGTGGTGGTGGTTCGGGGGCTGCGGGTGACCACGCTTGAGCGCACTGTATTTGACTGCGCCAGGATGCTTAGTTATCCGAAAGCGCTGGTGGTCATGGACCATGGTTTGCGGGTCGGCGCCGACATCAGCACCATTGCTGACTTGGCGGCAGCCTCCGCCGGAAAGCGGGGGATCCGCACGTCGCGCAAAGCCTTGGAGAACACTGATCCCAGCTCCGAGTCAGCCGGCGAGACGCTGACTCGTGAATTGATGCAGAGACTGCGCATTAAGCCCCCAAGGCCACAATTCGAGGTGCAGTCCCGGTTGGGGCGCCATCGCATGGATTTCGCGTGGGAAGAGGAGAAACTCGCTCTGGAGTTCGACGGGCGAACAAAATACTTCGATTTCAGCCCTACGGACGAGGTCATCTTTCAAGAACGCCGGAGAGAAAAGGCGCTCGTTGAGGAGGGCTGGCGGTTTATCAGGGTCGAGTGGAAGGACCTGTTTCAGGAGCGCATCTTCAAGGAGCGCATCCTTCGCGCGCTCAGGTGATGGCGCCGGATCGCGAGTTCGCGGGAACCCTGCGTGCTCGCACGCAACCTTTCGGCGATGCGGCAGGCTTCCCGCGAACTCGGCGGAACGGACGAGCGGGGTTACTTAACCATCTCCCCGGCCGGGCTCACCAGGTACCAGACGCCGCCAACGCCCTGGCCAGCGACATCGCCGGGGGCCTTGTCCTTGGCGTAGAAGTAGAGCGGCATGCCGTTGAGTGTGACCTGCTTCTTGCCGTCCGGCGTCGCGATGGTTCCCACCGTTCCGGTGACGCCCTCCACTGACGGGCTGTCCGACGTCGTGGTCAAAACGGGCCAGGCGGCCAGGCAAGCGTCAGTGCAGGCGCTGGTTCCGGAGTCCTTGACGTCCTTGGTGAAGAAGTAGAGGCTCATGCCCTTGCTGTCCACCACGATCTGCCCGGCGCTTGATGAGGCAACTTTCATTTCAGCTCCGGCAGCCGCAGGACTGGAAGCCGAGCTTGGCGACGCGGAGGAAGGTGCGGCGGAGGAAGTAGCCCTGCTTGGCGCCGCAGACGAGGTAGTGCTGGTTCCAGGGCTCCCGCCACATCCCGCGAGGGCGGCGGCCAGAACCAGTGCACCGAAACCGAGGTTGAGTTGCTTTTTCATCTCTAGCTCCTTTGACGAGCCAGCCGGGAGGGGCCGGCGCTAACCCGTATGACGCCAACGGAGTAAGAATGGTTCACGGGCGCTGAACCTTTTTCCGGCGGGCAGCGTCGTAATGGCGACGGGCAACGGAAAAACAGTGCAGGGAGGTGGCTATGCCGTTGGATGAAGACGTGGTGGCAGCGATCTACCGGGACCACGGCACGGCCCTGAAACGGTTCGTACTCAGTTGCACGCCAGATGCCCATCAGGCCGACGACGTTGTGCAGGAGACCATCCTGAAGGTGTGGCAGCACGCCCCGCAGATCACGGGAAGCCTCCGCAGCTACCTCTTCCGTACAGCCCGCAACGTCATTATCGACAACTACCGGAAAGCCCAGCGCCGGCCGAAGGAAAGCGGTGAGCACGAGCTTCCGGATCACGCGGCCACCGAACGGGTTGACGAACTTTTGAACCGTGTCCTGATGGAGGAGGCGTTATTGAGGCTTAGCCACGAACACCGCCAGGTCCTCGTCGCCCTGCACTACCAACGGTTCACCGTCAGCGAGGCAGCACTGCAACTGAACATTCCTGCGGGAACCGTAAAATCCCGGGCTTTCTATGCTGTGAAAGCCCTCCGAACAATCCTTGACGAAATGGGGGTGGAACGATGAACGAGAACTCCGTCCACCACTTGCTGGGCGCCTACCTTCTGGGCGGGCTCGATCCCCAAGAGGAGAGCGCCTTCAGGGACCACCTTTCCTCGTGCGCCGAATGCCGCCACGAACTCGAAGGGCTGGAGAGCCTGCCGGCATTGCTTGACGCCGTTCCGGCGGCTGACGCTGTTGCCCTCACCGTGGCGGGCGGTGCCAACGCGCTCTCACCGTTGGAACCGATCCCTGAACTGCTCCCGGAAAAGGTCTTGGTGGACTTGTCGGCCCGTAGGAGGAAATCACGACGCCGGTGGGCAGCTTTTGTTGGTGCGGTGGCGGCGGCGTGCCTGGCAGCAGGGTTCTTTGGCGGCCCGTTGCTGAACCAGCCGCCGAAGCCGGACGCGAGCTACTCTGTGCAGTCGGACAGCGGCTTGCAGCTGACGGTGGGTCTGGTGAAGAAGACCTGGGGTACCGAACTAGAGGTGGAGGGCCGCAGCATGCCTCTCGAAGGCACGCTCTACCTGTGGGTCAAGGGCCGCGATGGTGCTGAGGAACGTACTTGCGGGTGGACGGCTACGCCGAGCGGCCGGATCAAGATCACCGGTGCGACGCCGGTGCAGTTGGCTGGAATCTCCGGCGTCGAGCTCCGCGACGAAGCCGAGAAGACGGTGGCGTCGATCTCGGTGCCGTAGCTCCACCCTTCAGCGCTCAGTGATGCCAGTGCCTTGTGCCCGCAGCTCTGCCAGCAGTGCGGGATCCTCGCAGGCCCGGGCGAATGCCTCGATCCGTCGTTCGATCTCACGGCCCAGAAGCCAGCTGCCGATTCTCTCGGCCAGCGGTTTCAGCAACGCCGGACGGCACGAAAAGGTGTACTTCCAGACCGCCCGCGTACCGCCGTCGTCAGGGGTGAAGCGCCACCCGCCGCCAAAGTTCTCGAAGAACCACGGCCCGGCAACCATGGTCATGCCCACATTGCGGGGAGGCGTGTAGGAGACATATTCGCTGACCATCTTCAGTCCCATGCGCGAGACCGTTCGGGTGCGAACCCCTTTCCCGGCGGCTTGGGCGCCGTCCAGGAAGCCCTGTGCGGAAATGAACGGGTCCCATTTGAGCCTGAACTCGCCCGTGGTCTGGGAGAGCGCGAACGCGGTGTCGGGATCCAACTGGATGAGGCGCTCCGCGCGGACCTGCGGCACGTCAGACCCCCTGCCCGGAACCGAGCACCAGGACCACCATGAACGCCACGCCGAAAACATTGACGGCCATGATGGCCAGCCCGATGATGCCCGTGATACGTCCGGCATTCATGCGCCCGGCCCGGAACACGGCGAATAGTCCACTGACCACAGCCACCACGGCCAGGAGGACCGCGAGTCCGGCGAACGCCAGTGCACCCACCCACCAGGCGTCGTTTCCTTGGTTGTAGCGGCTGATCTGTGAGGCGACAGCAGCAATGCCCAAGGGGATGCTGACAATCGCGGCGACCGGAGAGAGGACAGCGGAGACGATGCTGGTGATGCCCGCTCCCAATCCACGCGTACCGGACCGTTGAGGTTGCTGGTAGTAGTGGATCGGTGGCTGGTAGCTCATGTTTCCCCCGGAGTCCGTTCGCTAGATCTTGCGGTAGGTGAGGTCGAAGATCATGCGCCCGGCCTCGTGCGCCTTGTTTTCAAAGCTCGTCCGGATGCGGCCCTCGAAGCGGGGAGCCCAGCCGCCTTCCTGGTCCACGCCCTCGTTGGGGCCCGTGTGTTCAGTGCTGACGGGTGCCCGGCCTTCCCTGACCGGCGCACCTCCCACTACGGATTCGACGCCGGATTGCCAGACTTGCGTCAGCGGGCTCTCCTCGCCGCTGCGCTCGCCATCGTGCATGTTTTCGAACTCCGTGGAATCGGCCAGGACTTCCCGGACATGCACGGCGTAGTTGGACCAGTCCGTGGCGATTCGCCAGTAGCCGCCGTTTTGCAGGGCCTTGGCAGCAACCGAAGCGAAGGCCGGCTGGATGAGACGGCGTTTGTGGTGCCGTGCTTTGTGCCAGGGATCCGGGAAGAATACCCAGAGTTCGCTGACGGATCCCTTTGGAAGCATCGACTCCAGGACCTCGGGGGCGTTCGCTTCCACCACGCGAACGTTGGTCAGGCCGCGGCTGTTGATCTTGATGATGGTGTTGGCCAGGCCGGGGGTGTAGACCTCCACGGCAAGGAAGTCCTTGTCCGGGTTTTGCTCAGCTGCGTGGACAACGGCGTCGCCCAACCCTGAACCGATCTCCACGATCAGCGGTGCCTTGCGCCCGAACACGGCCTCGGCGTCGAACGTGTAATCCGGGTGCACGGAGGTGTTGGCGACGTGGCGCGGCACCTGGATGGCCCAGCGTTCGGCGTGTTCTTCCCACGCAGCCTGCCTGCGGCCCTGCAGACGGGTGCCGCGGCGCACAAAGCTGACCGGCCGGCCGCCATAGGTGCCGAAGGACGCCTGGCTGCCAGGGGTGACGGGTCGCGGGGAATCTGGGGTTTCGCTCATCCCTTCCAGAATACTTGGGTCCGGCGGGGTCGTTCGGCGGGGGTCATATTCCTGCCCGGATGGGCTTCCAGAGCCTGACTGACAGAATAGGACGTGTGACGTCCTCTAAGAATTCCGGCCACACAGGGAAAACAGTCCTCCCCGACATCGCGGTGGACGCCGAAATCGACGAAGAACCGGCCGCCGGCCCCACGCAGCTCAGGGGCAAGAGGGGCCTGGCCTACCTCGCCATTTGCCTGGTCCTTATCGGACTGAACTTGCGGACAGTCTTCTCCAGCTTCTCGGCCGTCCTCCCGGAAATAACGTCCGACGCCGGCCTGCCGGGTTGGGCGGTGGTGGTCCTCACCACCGTGCCGGTCACTTTGTTGGGCGTTTTCGCACCGCTCGCCCCGGTCCTTGCCCGGAGATTCGGCGCAGAACGGGTGCTGCTGGGGGCAATGGCGGTCCTGACGGCGGGTTTGCTGCTGCGGCCGGTAGACGTCCCGGCAGCGGGACACCTTCCCGCGCTTCTCGCCGGAACGGCAGCCTGTGGAGCGGCCATCGCCTTGTGCAACGTGCTCCTTCCGGGCGTCGTCAAAAGGGACTTCCCGCACCGGCTTGGCTTGATGGGCGGCCTCTACACCACCGCGATCTGCGCATCCGCGGCGTTGGGTGCGGGCTTCACGTATCCGGTCTTCACGGCAACCGGCCACTGGACTTCGGCGCTGTGGTTCTGGGCGGTGCCTGCCGCCGTCGTACTTTTGCTTTTCCTGCCGCTGGCAATCCGCCAGCCATCGGTAAAGCACCAAGCCATCCACGGCGGCGTGAAGGTGTGGCGTTCGGCGGTGGCGTGGCAGGTAACCATGTTCATGGTGCTGCAGGCGATGATGTCGTTCAGTGTGTTCGCGTGGTTGGCGCCGATCCTGCGCGACCGCGGCGTGGACGGCGGAACGGCGGGGCTGATTGTGTCGGTCTCGATTGTGCTGCAGATGCTGGGCTCGTTGTTTGCCCCCGCGCTGGCCACGCGCTTCAAGGACCAACGGGTCATCAACGCAGTGGTGGCCCTGATGACCGGTGGTGGTTTTGCGCTCAGTATCTTTGGTCCCAGCGAGCTGATCTGGATCTGGACGGGTCTGCTCGGGCTGGGACAGGGCTCACTCACTGCCGTTGCCCTCACCATGATCATGGTTCGAACCCGTGACGCCCACACGGCCGCGCATTTGTCCGGGATGATGCAGGGCGTCGGCTACGGGGTGGGTTCGGCAGGAACCTTGCTGGTGGGGCAGTTGCACCAGGCCACCGGCGGATTCGCGGCGGCGGGATTCTTGTTCCTGGTGGTCGGCTCACTCGCGGCGTTCTTCGGATACCGGGCTGGCCGCAACCGCTTCGTCTAACGTTGTGAGGCCCGCTCTGCGTCCCAAAAACCCAGGGAAGAACGCAGAGCGGGCCTCGCAACTAAAGCCGGAGATGTTAGACGGTCAGGTCCTTGCCCTTCGTCTCAGGGATGGAGAAGGCGAACCCGATGCCCACCAGCAGCAGGATCACGGCGTAGACGTTGAACAGGTAGCCCTGCCCGATGCTCCCGAGCCAGGTCTGCAGGTACGGGGCCGTCCCACCAAAGACCGCAACGCAAATGGAGTACGGAACGCCGACGCCGATGGTGCGGATGTGGGTCGGGAACAGTTCGGCGTACACGGCGGGGACGATTGCCGCGCTGCCTGCGATGAAGAACAACATCACGGACATGGACACGGCCAGTTGCCACGGTGAGTCCTTGAGCAGCCACGTCATGGGGAAGTGCAGCAAAGCGGCGCCAATGGAGGAAGCGATGATGACAGGCTTGCGGCCGATGCGGTCGGAGAGCTTGCCCCAGAACGGCAGGGCGGCGATGAAGACGATGTTGGCGATCACGCCCGCCCAGAGCGCTGCCCCGCGGTCCATCTTCAGTGCGGTGGCTGCGTAGCTCGGTGCCACTACGCCCCAGATGTAGTAGACCACCGTGAGGCCTACGGTGAGGCCGATGACCTGCAGGGCCTGCTTGCGGTACTTGACGATCTGCGGCCACATCGGCAAACGCTTTTCCTGGGGAGCCTCGGCCTCGAACGCTTCTGTTTCCTTCATCTTGGCCCGCATGAACAGGGCGTAGATGCCCAGCGCGCCGCCGATCAGGAACGGGATGCGCCAGCCCCAGGCGCTCATTTCGTCCTTGCTCAGGACTCCGGTGAGGATGGCGCCCAGCAGCGTGCCGGCGAGGATCCCGGCGGTGCCGGAGGTGTAGATGAGGGTGGCCCAGAAGCCGCGGTGTTCCTTGGGTGCCATCTCGGACAAGTACGTTTGCGACGACGGCAGCTCACCACCGTGCGCGAGGCCCTGGATGAGCCTGGCGATCAGCAGCATTACCGATGCGAAAGCGCCCACAGCCTGGAACGTGGGTGCTATGCCGATGAGGAGGCTGCCGATCGCGCCAAGGGCAACGGCCACAGTCATGGACGTCTTGCGGCCGATCCGGTCACCGATCCAGCCGAACACGAACCCGCCAAACGGCCGGGCCACAAACCCGACGGCGAAAATCGCCAACGTGGACAGCACAGCTGACGTGGGGTCGGCCTGGCTGAACAGGGCGCTCGCGATGAACGGCGAGAATGTTGCGTAGATGGCCCAGTCGTACCATTCAACGGCGTTGCCGATGCCGGTTCCGACGAGCGTTCGCACGTGGGACTTGTGGACCTTGACGTCGGGGGACGTTCCTACGGTGGCGGTCATGAGATTCTCCAAGGTGGGGCTGGGCTGGGAGCGGGTTAGTTGCCGGCGAGGGCGGAGATGCGGGACACGGCGAGTTCTGCATACAGCGCAGCGCCGTCGGTGAGGACGCCGTCGTCGAACGTTGCGTACGGTGAGTGGTTGAACGGCGACGTCGCGTGGTTGGCGCCGGGGGCCACGGCGCTGAGGCCCACGAACGTGCCGGGAACTTCGGCGAGGACCCGGGAGAAGTCTTCGGAACCACTCAGGGGAGTGGCCATCCGGGTGTGCCGGGTCTCTCCGAACAGGCCGGCGATGACCTTTTCCGCCGTGTTCGTCTCGTCCTCGTCGTTGATGGTGAGGGGGTATTCCTGCTGGTAGTCCACATCAACCTCCAAGCCGTGCGCTGCAGCGATGCCCTTGAGCAGCCGGGGTACTGCTTCCATCATCTTCTGTCGCGATTCTTCGGAGAAGGTCCTGATGGTGGCTTCGATGCGGGCGGTTTCGGGGATGACGTTCCGCTTGGTTCCCGCGTGCAGGACGCCGACGGTGAGAACCACGGGATCGAACATGTTGAACTGGCGGGTCACCATGACCTGGAGGGCCGTGACCATCTCGGCGGCGGTGGTCACCGGATCCTTGGCTGAGTGGGGAGCTGAGCCGTGGCCGCCCGCGCCGAGGACGGTCACGACGATCCCGTCCGAGGAGCTGAGCATGACCCCGGGCTTGGTGACGAACTGCCCATGCGGTTCCAGCGAGGAGAATACGTGCATTCCGTAGGCGGTGTCGGCACGGCGACCGGCGGCATCCAGGACGCCTTCCTTGATCATGTAGCTGGCACCGTCGAAGCCTTCTTCGCCGGGCTGGAACATGAGGACGACGTCGCCGGCCAGTTGGTCGCGACGCTCGGCCAGGAGCGTCGCGGCTCCGGCCAGCATGGACGTGTGGAGGTCGTGGCCGCAAGCGTGCATGGCACCGTCCAGGCGGGACGTGTAGTCGACGCCGGTGGTTTCCTGCACGGGCAGGCCATCCATGTCCGCACGAAGCAGGACCACGGGCTTCTCCGCCGAAGCGTAAGCGGCACCGCCGCGCAGGACCGCGGTGACCGACGTCGTGTCCTCGCCGAGCGTGATCTCGTACGGGAGTCCGTCCAGCGCCTTCAACACCTTTTCCTGGGTGCGGGGGAGCTGCAGGCCGATCTCCGGTTCGCGGTGGAGGTCGTGGCGGAGACGGACGATGTCTTCGCGCAGTTCCTTGGCGTCGGCGGTGATGGTCATGTGTTCTCCTGTGGTGCTCGGGGACGGGTTCCTTATGCCATTCTGGGGTGACGTGCTTCACATGCCGTGAAACATCTGGAAATATGCATTTCTTGTTCTCAGACGCATGATTCATGCACATCCTTGAGACAATCGACTCATGGAGCTCAGCGAAGAAGATTTACGCCTGGTCAACGCCCTGCAGATTTCGCCGCGGATCAGCTGGTCCGACGCCGGGGAAGTCCTGGGCGTGCATGCCACCACACTGGCGGCCCGATGGGACCGGCTCAGGGCAGCCGGGGCAGCGTGGACCACAGCCCACCTCATGGGCGATCCGAAGAACATGTGCCTGGCCATGGTGGACATCGACTGCGAAATGCACCTCAGGCCACAAGTCACCTCCGCCGTTGCCGAGCTTCCGGAAGTCATCACTGTGGAAGAAGCCGCCAGCAACCGGGACCTCACACTCACCGTCATCACCTTGGACCTGGAGCAGTTCAGCACCAGCCTGCTTCCGCGGCTCAAGGAAATCCGGGGACTCACCAAGTACCACACGTCCCTCTGCACCCGGATTCATACCAGCGGCTATGCGTGGCGGTTGAACGTGCTCACGCGGGCGGAACAGCACGCACTGCGGGCGCTCGCCGGGCCGGAGTCGGCCAACCCGTCAGCGCCGGATGCCGTAGTGCTTCCCCTCCCGGAAAGCCACTTGGCCCTCATCCCGTTCCTCGCCCGCGACGGACGTGCCACCGCCGCGGAAATTGCCCGCGCTTTGGGGAGGAATCCGGCCACGGTCCAGCGTCAGTTGGGACGGGTCCTGAACAGTCGCATGTTGTCCTTCCGTTGCGAGATCGCGCAACAATGCTCCGGCTTCCCCATCACCGTGCAATGGTTCGCCAACGTTCCCGCCGGCCAGCACGAGGCCGCCGCCACGGAGTTGCGAGCCATCCGGAACGTCCGCTTCTCCGCGTCCACTACCGGACGCACCAACTTCACCATGATCATGTGGCTGAGATCGCTGGCCGACGTCATGGAAATGGAGCTCACCATCCAGCAGCGCATCCCCGGAATCGAGCTCGTGGAAAGCGTGGTCATGCTCAACACGGCCAAGCGCGTCGGCTGGATGCTGAACCCGGACTCCACCGCAACGGGAACAGTGGTGCCGCCCTATGGGGAGCTGCTGCCTGACGCTGTCTAGGCGTGCTTTGTTGCCCTCAGAACGGTATCCAGGATCTTGGCCTGCTCACCGTCAGGTCCCGTCACGGTCCGCTCCCGGTCGGTCAAGACATTGACGAACCACGGCTCGCGATCCAGGCGGAGGGCGCCCGCGAGTTGCTCCGGGCTGAAGAACATCCCGGTGTCGTGGTGGTGGCTCCACGACGGGAGGCCATGCGGGTGATGCCCCACCACCAGCAACGTACCGCCCGGTGCCACAGCCGCGGCAGCTGATGCCACAGAGTCGCGCCACGGCAGGAGGGGAGAGTGCAGGAACTGGGCAGAAACCAGATCGAACACCGGCTCAGGGGTCCAGGCGGCAAGGTCTTGCTGCTGCCAGCTGATCCTGCTCGCGTGGCTGGTTTCCGCCGCATGCGCAGCTGCCCGTTCAAGCGCGACGGCGGACACATCCATGGCGGTGACCGTCCAGCCTTGCGCGGCGAGCCAGATAGCGTCGGCGCCCTCCCCGCAGCCCAGGTCCAGTGCCGTTCCTGGTTTCAAGCCCGCGGCCTCGGCCACCAACTGCGGATTCGGGTTCCCGCTCCACACCTTGGGCCGCTCCCGGTACATCCCGTCCCACATGTCCACGGCATTGTCTGCGTCCTCATGGAGGTTGAGCCCGCCCGGCCGCGGTCCGCCTTGGTGGGTGCCGCCGTCGGGGTGGTGCCCGTGCTGGTGAGTATCGCCGTCGTGCGTGTGTTCAGTCATGAACCAAGCGTGCAGTGGGCCGCTCGTGCAAAGCAATGCCTATTGCTATTTCGGCAAATTCCAACGCTGGGCGCCCGCGCCGGAAGCCCCGAGCTCGTCGGCCGGATTCTGGAGAGTGCACGACTTCAGGCTCAAGCAGCCACAGCCGATGCACCCGTCCAGGTCGTTGCGTAGGTGCTCCAAGGCGGCGATCCGTTCATCGAGCTCCTTGCGCCACCGGATGGAAAGCCGGGTCCAATCCCGCTTGGTGGGGGTCCGTCCGTTCGGCAGGGAGTCCAACGCCTCCCGGATGTCCTTCAGGGGCAGGCCAACCCTTTGCGAGGTCTTGATGAACGCGACCCGCCGCAGCGTGTCCCTCCGGTACCGGCGCTGGTTGCCCGCAGTGCGTTCCGCCTCGATGAGCCCGTTGCGTTCATAGAAATGAAGGGCCGACGGCGACACTCCACTGCGCTCCGAAAGCTCGCCGATGCTGAGCGGCCGGTGTGCGGTGCCGGGTACTTGGGGCATGGGGTCTCCTCCAAGGGCAGGCGGGTCGGATTGACCTCAACATTAGTTGAGGTTCTAGGGTAGCGTCCATGACCACAGACACTTCAACGGCCGGGATACTGCGCCGTCCGTACCTGCTTGCCACCGTGGGGGCTTGCGCGCTCGTCTTCCTGAGCGCGTTCGAATCCCTCGCGGTGACCACCATCATGCCGCTCGTGAGCCGCGACCTGGACGGAGCCAGCCTCTACGCGCTGGCGTTCGCCGGTCCGCTGGCTACGGGCGTGATGGGCATGGTGGCGGCCGGCAACTGGTCCGATCGTCGTGGTCCTGCGGCGCCGTTGTACGCCTCCGTGGCACTGTTCGTGGCAGGTCTCCTGATCGCCGGTACTGCAGGGACCATGGAAGTGCTCGTGCTCGGCAGGCTGGTCCAGGGGCTCGGCGGCGGCGCGATGACTGTTGCTCTGTATGTCCTGGTGGCCCGGGTCTACCCGCCGGTGCTGCACCCGAAAATCTTTGCCGCGTTCGCTGCCTCCTGGGTGGTCCCTTCCCTGGTTGGTCCCTTTGCCGCGGGCGTGGTGGCCCAGCTGAGCAGTTGGCACTGGGTGTTCCTCGGGGTTGTGGGGTTGGTTGTTCCGGCTTTGCTGATGGTGGTGCCAGCGGTTCGGGGTATGGCGTCCGAACCCGTGGCCGAGCCTGTCCCGTGGGCTTTTGGCCGCATGGGCTGGGCGGCACTCGCGGCCGTTGCCGTCCTCGGCCTGAACCTGTCCGCGGAGGTACCGGGCGTGGGCGGGGTGATTGCCGTCGTCGCACTTGTCGTTGCCTTGGTGGCCGTGCGTCCGCTCGTGCCGCGGGGGACCCTCACTGCCCGCCGCGGCCTGCCCAGCGTGATCCTGGTCCGCGGCTTGGCATCGGCCGCGTTCTTCGGAGCGGAGGTGTACCTGCCGTACCTGTTGACTGAGCGCTATGCCTTCACGCCGACGTTCGCGGGGCTCACCCTCACCGGCGCTGCGCTCGCATGGGCCGGGGCTTCGGCGATCCAGGGGAAGCTGGGCGCCAAGTTGGCCGACGACCTCGCCGTGAAGATCGGCGCAACCCTGGTATTGATTGCGATTGCCTTCACCCTGGTGACGGCCGCGTTCGCCCTGCCCGCGGCTGTGGCTATCGGCGGCTGGATCCTTGCCGGTGGCGGTATGGGCCTCATGTACCCACGCTTGAGCGTCATGACCCTTGCCCTGTCCAGCCCGGAGAACCAAGGCTTCAACAGCGCGGCCATGTCCATCTCGGACTCCCTGGGCGGTGCACTGTCCCTCGCCGCGACAGGCCTGGTCTTCGCGGCATTTACGACGACGAACTCGTTTGCGGGGGTCTTCGCACTGACGGCGGTCATCGCCGTCGTCGGGGTCCTTATTGCGCCGAGGGTCGCCGCCCGCGCCCCAGCCACCGGCGCCGCGGACGCGCAACCCGAGCTCACGCACCACGCCTGAACCGTTGTGGGGCCCGCTCTACGTGCTTCGCGAGTCCGGAGACGCGCACAGCGGGCCCCGCAACGCGTGGTGGGTGAGTTGTGGGGCCTGCTCTGCGTGCTTCGCGAGTCCGGAGACGCGCACAGCGGGCCCCGCAACGCGTGCCTGACCAGCCCCGATGCAAGGCTCTGCCCGGATCACTGCTAGACTGGAAACACTTGATGTGCGGTGACGCCCTAAAGCGTGCGGTCGGAAGACCGGGCTGAGGGGCATTTTTCATGTGAGAGGCACATCCTGCGTCGATGAACGCGTTCCATTTGGTCCCGGCCAACGCACTAGCTGCGAACCGGTAGACCACCTGACTTTTCCTCGGCGAACCCCTGGCCCAACCGGCGTCGGGGGCCGATGTCCGCAACTGGACACCGCCCGAAAGACATGAAGTTTATGACTACTTTTGCTGCCCTTGGCACGCCCAAGGCCATTGCTGATTCCCTCGCCGCAGACGGCATCGAAGAGGCATTCCCCATCCAGGTGAAGACCCTCCCGGACACCCTCGCAGGCCGCGACGTCCTGGGCCGTGGCCGCACCGGCTCCGGCAAGACCATCGCTTTCGCCATCCCGCTCGTGGCCCGCTTGGCCGAGCGCGAAGCCAAGCACTTCCGCAAGCCGGGCCGCCCCATGGGCCTCGTCCTTGCACCGACGCGTGAACTGGCAACCCAGATCAACGCCACCATCGAGCCGTTGGCCAAGGCCATGGGCCTGAACACCACGGTCATCTACGGCGGCATCTCCCAGGCACGCCAGGAAAAGGCGCTGCGCGCCGGCGTCGACATCGTCATCGCCTGCCCGGGCCGCCTCGAAGACCTGATCCGCCAGCGCATCCTGACCCTCGAGGCCGTTGAGGTCACCGTGCTGGACGAGGCCGACCATATGGCAGACCTCGGCTTCCTCCCGGTGGTCAAGAAGCTCATGGACATGACCCCCACCCAGGGTCAGCGCCTGCTCTTCTCCGCGACGCTGGACAACGGTGTTGACAAGCTGGTCAACCGTTACCTGTCCAACCCGCTGACGCACTCCGTGGACGATCCCCAGGCCGCTGTCACCACCATGGAACACCACGTCCTGGTGGTCAACGACCAGACCGTCAAGAAGCAGCTCATTGTTGAACTGGCCTCCGGCGCCGGCCGCCGCGTACTCTTCATGCGGACCAAGCACCACGCCCGCAAGCTTGCCAAGACCCTCACCGACGCCGGCATTCCCGCCGTCGATCTTCACGGCAACCTGTCGCAGAACGCCCGCGACCGCAACCTTGCCGAGTTCTCCAACGGTGACGTTCGCGTCCTGGTGGCCACCGACGTCGCAGCCCGCGGCGTGCACGTTGACGACGTCGAACTCGTCATCCACGTGGACCCGCCCACAGAGCACAAGGCGTACCTGCACCGCTCCGGCCGTACGGCCCGCGCAGGTTCCGACGGCACCGTGGTCACGCTGACACTCCCGGAGCAGCAGAGCGACGTCAAGAAGCTCATGAAGGCCGCCGGAGTTGACGTCAACTTCGAGCGCGTCACCGCCAGCTCCCCGCTGGTCGCCGAGCTCGTAGGCGAGATTGCCGACAAAGTTGATCCCCGCACCCGTGCAGCCCTCCTCGCGGCGAAAGCCCCGCAGGGTGGCGGCACCTCCACTGGCGCCAACGCCCAGCGCAAGCGCACCCGCCGCACCGGTGGTGGCCAGGCTGCTCCCACCGCGGGTGGCCGCGGTGGTCGTGGCGGGCGTGGAAAGGTCGGCGCTGAGCCGGTTCGCACGGACATCAACCGCGCTGACCGCCGCGCAGCAATGAACGACGACGTCGCCCGCAGCTCGCGTGGCCGCGGCAAGGCCGGCGCCACTCACCGCAACGACGTTCCCGGCTCGCAGGGTCAGGGCGGCCGCAGTGGCCGTCCCGCTACCGGCCAGCGCTCAGCTTCGGCTCCGCGCACGGCGTCCACCACGAGCACCCGCACCGGCGGAAACAAGGCCGTATGGTCTTCCGCGACGGGCGCTACGTCCGGCGGATCCTATGGTTCGGGCAACGCTGGCTCGGGCAACTCCGGTCGCGGTGGCTCCGGTGCCGGTCGTCCGGCCCGCAGCGGCCCGCGTCGCGCTTCGGCTCCGGCCTCGAACGAGCGTCGCGGCCGCTAGATTCCCAGCGTTGTGAGGCCCGCTTTGCGCGCTATTCCCTAGGTTTGGCACGCAGAGCAGGCCCCGCAAGTTGGGAGCCCGCGTTGTGAGGCCCGCTTTGCGCGCTATTCCCTAGGTTTGGCACGCAGAGCAGGCCCCGCAACGAATGCGCTACCAGCCCCGGGCGCGCCACTCCTCAAGGTGTGGCCGCTCGGCTCCGAGTGTCGTGGGCAATCCATGGCCCGGGTGCACCACGGTCTCGTCCGGATAAGCGTCGAACAGTCGTTCCGACACGTCGTTCAACAGTGAAGTGAAGCGTGCAGGATCGTTCTGTGTGTTGCCGACGCCACCAGGAAACAACGAATCTCCACTGAAAATGTGGGCCGGTCCGTCCGGATCCTGATAGACGAACGCGATCGAACCGGGTGTGTGTCCGCGCAGGTGGACGGCCGTGACCTCGAAGTCGTCGAACCTCTCGACGTCGCCGTGACCAAGCCGGACATCCACCGGAACCGGCAACGCATCGGCGTCGTCCGCTCCTGCTGAGGTGGTGGCGCCGTTTGCTGCAACCAGCTCCTCCAGCGCACGGACGTGGTCCCAGTGCTGGTGAGTGGTAGCGATCCTGACCAGCTTGGTGGGCTCAGGCGAATCCGCGGCACTGTCTTCCAGCATCTGCTGGATAGCGGGAAGGTCGTCGGCGGCGTCGATCAACAGCTGCGCACCCGAGGACTTCGATGTCAGCAGGTACACGTTGTTGTTCATCTCGCTGACTGAGATGCTCCGAATGGTGACGTCACGCGATGAGTGAATAAGCGAATCCATTGCTTCAGCCTACGTTCTTGGCTTCGCGGCCCTGGGACACCCAGTTGGGGTCAGCGGACCGTGAACCCACGACGGCGTCCGCGGCTTGGTCGAGCACCTCAAGTTGTGCTGTTCCCAGTTGCAGGGACAGCGCCCCCAAGTTCTCGTCGATCCGGTGCGTCTTGCGCGTGCCGGGGATGGGAACCACAGAAATCCCAAGGCGCTGACCTTGGGTGAACAGCCAAGCCAGGGCTACTTGGGCAGGAGTTGCATCCAGCCCGCTGGCTACCTCGCGAACCGCGGCCACAACGGCCTGGTTTGCATCGAGTGCCTCGTCGCCAAAGCGGGGGATCTTATGCCGGAAGTCATTCTCGCCAAGGTCGCTCGCGCTGACGGTTCCTGTGAGGAACCCGCGGCCCAGCGGCGAATACGGCACGAACCCCACGCCAAGCTCCTTGGCTGCAGGAACAACGTTGAGCTCAACATCCCTGCTCCAGATTGACCATTCACTCTGGACCGCGGCAATGGGATGGACGGCGTTGGCCTGCCTGAGTTCCTCGGCTGTCACTTCGGACAGTCCGAGGTGCCGGACCTTGCCCTCACGGACCAGCTCCGCCATGGCCTCCACGGTTTCCACTATCGGAACGCGGAGGTCACGGCGGTGCAGGTAGTAGAGGTCAATCACGTCAGTGCCCAGGCGGCGGAGGCTCGCTTCTGCCGCCTGCCTGACGTAGGGCGCATCCCCGCGGACTCCCGTGTACCCGTCCGCGGGGTTGCCCTCAATTCCAAACTTCGTGGCCACCTGGATCTCGTCGCGGCGCTCTTTCAACAGCCTGCCCACGAGTTCCTCGTTGCTTCCCGCACCGTACACATCTGCCGTGTCGATGAACGTGACACCTGCATCCACGGCATGTCGGAGTGTTTGCAGGCCCTCCTCGGGGTCGATCCCGCCATAGACCGGGGTGAGGGCCATTCCGCCGAAGCCGAGGGGGCTTACCCTGAGGCCGTCGCCGAGTTGAACTGCAGTCATGAACTTCTCCCATGCACGTAGGTGTTCCAGAGTTCCCTTTGGAGGCGTGAACCCCGTGGATGCCGTGGGTATTCCTGCTGGTGGCCTGGTGCCTGGGAACTACTCGGCCTTGGCCACGGGCTTCTCTGCAGGCAACGCCTTCAAGCCGGCCGCACAGCCCACGATTCCGGCGATGAACAGCAATTTCAGTGGGCTGGCGGGTTCCACGCCTGTGACCATGGCCCAGCCAACGGTCAACGCGGCACCGATTCCCACCCATACGGCGTAGGCCGTACCCAAGGGAATGCGTTTCACGGCGATGCCCAGTCCGAGCATGCTCAATGTTGCAGTGATGGCGAAGACTACCGTGGGCACCAGTTGGGTAAAGCCGTTGGAGAGCCCCAGGGCTGTTGCCCACACGGCTTCGAGGACGGCCGAGGCCAGGAGGATGATCCAGAAGATACCGGTGTTGTTCTTAGTGTTCGTAGTCATGGCTACGCCACCACCTTCAGGCCGACCACGCACGCACCGATGCCGGCGAGCAACAGCAGCCGGGCCGTCGTCGCGCGTTCAACCTTGGTGACCATCGCATAAGCCGACGTGAGTACCACTCCCACACCAACCCACACCGCGTACGCAGTGCCGGTGGGGATGGATTGCATGGCGATCGCGAGTCCGCCGGTGCTGGCAACCACGGTCACCAGGAACACGACAGTGGGGACGGGTTTGCGGAAGCCCTTGGAACGGTGGAGTGCTGCGGCCCAGACGGCCTCGAGCGCTCCGGAGAGAATGAGAATTAACCACGACATGACAGATCCTTTGGCCAGTCTTGTCGCGTGCCGGGTACTGAACCGTCGTCCGGAGGTCCAAGAGGAGGACCTTCATTTCAGGCTAGCAACTCTTTGGCAGGGTGGCCACTTCCGGTGGTTAATGTCACCAGCTCAGGCGTTGGGCTCCACATGGTCGATGGAGATCACTGCAACAAAACCGCGGCCGGAGATCTCCGGACTGCGTGCGTCTGAACCCACTACGGCGTCGTAGCGTGCCAACTCCACGGCTTCGCCAGCACCGCTCGCCGGGTCACCGCCGTCGGACTCTTCCTCCACAGCCGCGCCGGGCGCCACTGTCGCTTTTCCCTCCAACAGGATGGCGAGCTGGCCTTCGAAAACGGGGTGTGCGCGCTTCTTGGAGATCTCAACAATGGACGTGTAGCCCTTGAATGCTCCGGCCCGCGCGATGACGTTCAAGTCGCGGATGTCGCCCGTGGGAAGTGTGGCTGATGATGCCGCCTCGCCCGAGAAACGGAAGGGACGGTACTTTTCCAGCGGATGCTCGGAGCCGTCCACCGTGAGGAGCAGCAGCTCGCCGTCGATGATGGTGATGACCCGCTCCATGCCCGGGAACGTGGAAAACTCACCGGCTTTGGAGACGTCGGCGATGCTGACACGCCAATCCCATGCGCCGTCCTGAGCCGAGGCGGCCTTCGGGTGGCTGGCGAGTTCGCGTGTCACCCCGCCTCCGTTGCGCCACGGTTCGGGATGGATGTCGGCAAAGCGGATGATCTCCATCCGAACAGCCTAGTGGTGGACACCGGTTCTGCGTTGGCAATGCGGCTTGCTAACGTCATATGTGGAAAACGTTGTGGGTACGGCTGGAGGCGCAGGGATGTTCGTCAAAGTGTGCGGTCTGAGCACGCCTGAATCTGTGCGCGAAGCCGTCGACGCCGGTGCGGACGCCGTCGGTTTCGTCCTCACCACCAGCCCGCGAGAGGTCAGCCCGGAGCAGGCTCGGATTCTGCTGCCGCTGGTGCCTGCCGGGGTTCATGCAGTGGGCGTCTTCCGGCACGAGACAGCGGCCGATGCCATTGCTGTTGCGCGCGCCGCCGGACTTGAGTGGGTCCAACTGCACGGCCACCGGACTGCCGACGACGTCACAACAGTGCACGACGCCGGGATGCGGCTCATCCGGGCCGTCACCATGGGCGCCTCCCAGGACGAGTTCGCCGATCTGGGCGAGGAAGTATTCCTTATTGACGCCGCGGTGCCGGGGTCGGGGGAGTCATGGGACTACGCGTCGGTTCGGGAGAAGGGCCTCGACGGCCGTCAGTGGCTGCTCGCCGGCGGTCTCGAGCCCGGCAACGTGGCCTTCGCGGCCGAAGTTGCAGGTGCATGGGGCGTTGACGTTTCCTCGGGGGTCGAGGCTTCCCGTGGAGTGAAGGACCTGGCCAAGATCCGCGCCTTCGTCCAAGCCGCCAAAGCCTGACCCTCTCTCACCTCCGGTCGGTTTTCCGTCGATCCTCTTTCACCTCCGGTCGGCTGTCCGGGGGAGTACGTGAGAGAGGGTGGGGAAAATCGGGGGATTACGTGAGAGAGGGTCGGAGTTGTCCGGGGTACCCTCTAGACTCGCTCCCAACAGCACGATTCACCCGAAACACAATGAAGCCAGGAGCCACGGAATGACCACTGAGCACTTCACCCTGACCATGACCCGGGAATTCGACGCTCCCCGGGAGAAGGTCTTCGAAGCTTGGATGAACCCGGATCTGCTGACCCAGTGGTTTGGGCCCGCTGACGTTGATGCTCCCCGCGACAAGATCATCATCGAGCCACGCGTGGGCGGAATTTGGCAGGTGGTGATGGGGTGGACTGATGAGAACGGCCGGCAGGAGGCCCCCATCGAAGCTGTTATCAAGGAATTGGACACCCCTGCGCTGCTTGTTTCCACGGCCAAGGCAGCACCGGACGCCGATCACGAGTTCGAGGAAATGCGGCTCGAGTTCGAGGACCTCAACGGCCGTACGCGCATGCACCTGACCCAGAGCCCGTTTGCCTCGGAGGACTGGGTGGAAATGACCCGCGATGGTTGGGGTACTTCGTTCGACAAACTGGACGCCCTGCTCGCCTAAGCGGGCAATGAACGGGCAATAAGTCAGGGACGATTCAGGGCAGACCCTTAGGCTTTTTGCCGGACCCGCAAGGGAGAATGAAGACATGAAAACGCTCCTTAACGTCATCTGGCTTGTCTTCGGTGGGTTCTGGTTGGCTTTGGGCTACTTCGCGGCAGGCATCATCTGCTGCGTGCTCATCGTGACCATCCCTTGGGGCATCGCTTCGTTCCGGATTGGCGCCTATTGCCTGTGGCCGTTCGGCCGGATGGTGGTTGAGAAGCCGGGCGGCACCGGGGTATTCGCGCTTCTTGGCAACGTGATCTGGTTGTTGGTGGCGGGCATCTGGATTGCGATCGGCCACGTGGTCACTGCCGTGGCCATGGCCATCACCATCATCGGAATCCCGCTGGCCATCGCCAACCTGAAGTTGATCCCGGTCTCGCTGATGCCGCTCGGCAAACAGATAGTCCCCACCAACCAGCCGTTCGTCAACAGCTACCGCTAGATTGCGGGCCGCGTCACCACGCGGCCACGGCTCCGGAGCGCAGGTCGAAGCGGAACCTGCGCTCCAAACGCGCCGTCCCGCCGTCGGACGCCGCCGTGAACAGGAGTTCAAGCGTGTCCGAAAGCAGGTCGGATTCCGTGATCGTGTAGGTGGGCGTGAAGTACAGGGCCTGCTCACCCGGCAGGAGGTCCGCTGGCGGAAAGTCTGCCGGGTTGCTGTGCGGTCCATGAAGTACGACGCCGGTTGCCGGCTCAGTGCCTTCGTTGCGGACCCGTCCGGTGAACGCCAGGATGTCCCCGGCTTTGTAGCCCGGAATGATGGGGCCGTAGTTGAGGTCCTGGGCTTCGCGGGTTCCGAGGACTTGGTCCTGATCGGCGTAGCCCTGCCCGATTTCCTTCCACGTCTGGACGTCCCATGCACCGTCGCTGTTGGACGGAATGACGTGGAATTCCCCGGCGTTCTGCCAGGCAGCGGGCCGGCCGGGAGTGATGGAGCGAAGTTCCATATGGAACGCCAGACCGCCCAGTTCCGCGTCGGGAGTGAAAGAAGCTGGCGCTGAATCCACGGCGAGCTGTGCCGTCAATTGCTCCGCCGGGACAGAGGCAAACACTATTTCCCTGTACCCCTGCCGCTCGTAGAGAACTCCTATGTTCCCGTTCGGCAGCCGTGTGGCGGTTGAGTACGCGGAACTTCCCGGGCACAGCAGCAGCTTGGCCGGCCATGTGGCGCCGTTGTCCGGGGAGAGGCTCAAGACTGTGTTCCGCCGCAGGTGCGGGTCCTGGTTGTTACTCGCGATCAGCCATTGGGAAGGGTCCCCGAACGCAGAGCCCACGGGCACGCCGTCGAACCGCGCCCAAGGTTCGAACCGCGCCCAAGGTTCGAACCGCGCCCAAGGTTCGAACCGCGCCAAAGATCCGTTATCGCTGGGATCGGGCAGCTCGGGAACAGGCTGCAGCGGGCTCCACGTCCGACCGCCGTCCCCGGAGACTGCGGACAATCGGCAGGGCGTGGCCCTCGAATGCAGCAACAGCCTGCCATCGTCCAAGCACACCACTTTGTTCTCGTTGGGGCCGGTTCCTTCCACCCCTGCCCCGATGAGCTCTCCGAGGGTCCACGTCTCGCCGTGATCGTCGCTGAACGCCGATGCGGCCATGATGGCGCCGTTCATCAACAACACGTATTGCTGCACCAACCGGCCTTTGAAAGGGCCCACGTGTATTTGGATTCCTTGGCCGGCGGCAGCGAAAAGGCCGGTGATTCCGGGCTGAGCCGATTTGAGCTGGGCGGTGAGGCGACGGTGTTGCCAGGTGTCGCCGTCGTCGTCGGAGTAGCTGACGTCCGCGTGCTGCACGTCGTCGTCGGGCTCCAGCTCCTCGATGGCTTCGAAGAAGCCCGCATGCGTTCCGGCCGCGTGGAACATGAAGATCCGGCCCGTCTCTGCATCGACTAGGAGGCTCGGATCACCGAAACCGCGAAGCCCCGAACCCGTGCGTACTATCTGCTGCCCGCCCCAGGTGACCCCGTTGTCCCAGCTGCGGCGCAGGAGGAGATCGATGGGATTGGGGAGGTCATCCAGGTTCGGCCTGCCGTCGTAGGCTGCCAACACGGTGCCGCGCGTGCTGACGGCAAGGGCCGGGATGCGGTATTGCCGGTATCCGCCGACGCCGCGGACGGCCAGGACATGCTCTACATCGGGTTTGGCCAGGGGCAATTCAGGGCCGGAGGAACTACAGAGGTAGGAGGTCACACCTCCATGCTAGCCCGGACCTTGTCACCGCCGATAACCTTGGCGAGTGACTACCACTGCGCAAGCCAACGCCCACCAACGCGCCGAGGCCCTGAAAGAACGGGTCTACGTAACCTTTACGGGATTGGCGGTTGTCCTTGCCTTGCAGTCCCACGCTGAAACGCTCACCGCGGGGGAGGCCGCTTCGACGCTGGCCATCACGGTTGTCGGAACGTTGCTGGCAGTCTTCGTGGCGGACCTCGTCTCCCACCTGGCCGTGCATGCACAGCTGCCAACCCGGTCAGAGCTGTCGCACATGGCGCGCACCAGTTTCGGCGCATTTGGAGCGATCGTTCTTCCGCTCATCTTCATCGCTGTAGCTGCCGTGGACCGTTGGAGCATTGAAACGGCACTCCGCGCGTCAACCATTGCGCTGATCACGGCTTTGGTCCTCATCGGCTATCTCGCCGTACGCAGGGTTGAAATGTCCTGGTGGAAGAAACTGATAGCGCTGGGTGCGGAGTTTGCCCTGGGCCTGGCTGTGGTAGGCCTCGAACTCCTCGCGCACGGCTGAGGCGGCGAAGTCACAAACGCCCGGCGGACGCGGCACCCCCGAAAGCCCCGTCCCGCAACACAGCCACTACGGAACTTCCATCCAGCTCAGCGGCGATGTCCACGTCGTCCGCGAAACCGCCCTCCAACAGTTCCCGCCCGCTTGAGCAGCCCCGCAGAACGGAGGCCAGCCGCGGCTCTGCGGCGTCGAACGCGGCAGCGGCAGCTTCAGACTCCGGGGAGAAGTTGCGGCGCCCTGCCGCTGCCAGTCCCGCGATGAACGCGCCGGCCCCCAGCTCGTCCTCCAGGGCCGGCCTTAGAGTCCCGTAAGCCCACTTCTCGCCGGCTGCCACCACGGCAATCACAGCATCGGGCGGCAAGGTGGCGTGGACCCAGTCCGCGGTGGCGGCCGCATTGCGCAGGCAAACGGCCACCACGTGCCGGGCGGACGCAGCGAGTTCGTGGCTAATCGCGGATCCGTTGGGGGACGGCAGGACCACGCGCTCCAACGCGGCAGCACGCCTAAGGCTCGACGGCGATAAGCTCACCCCTTCCGAGTCCCGCGGACCAGCCAAAACGGCTCCATGGTGTGCCGCGAATTCGCTGGCCGTCGTATCCCGCCACGGATAGGGAAAGACCAGCGCGCCACGATCAGCGGCAACGCTCACGCAGGTGGTGAACGACAGGACGTCAACCACTACGGCGAGGTCCGCCCGCGGCACAATCGCGCGGGCGCCGTCGAGCCCCCATTCGAACCGCACCGAGTACGGAAGCTGCCGCTGCGGTGCCCCGGGTTCGCTGAGCAAACTGCTCACGAAAGTTCGCCGGCGAGGTTCCGGCGCGCGGCGTCAAGCCAGAGGGTTTTGGCCCGCTCGCCGTGGAACAGCGGGTCCAGTTCCAGCAAGTGACGCACGACGGCGGCGCGCCCCTTGGCGAAGTCGGCGTCGCTCACGCGGGCGTAGTCTTCGCGGACGGCGGCCAGATAGCGTGCGTAGGACTGTTCGTCGCCACCGAGCACCGAGAGGTCGGCGTCGCAGAGGAGCGCTCCGGCGTGGTCGCCGGCTTCCGGACTGTGGGTGGAGGTGAGCCGGACCAGCCGGGCTACCTCGGCGACGTCGCCCGCAGCCAGGCCCGTCGCGGCCAGCCGGTCTTCGGCAAGGCGGGCCGATTCCTCTTCGTCCTGTCCGGCGACTCCTTCATAGACGGCATCGTGAAACCACGCAGCCAAGGCAACAGTTCGCGCGGGCAAAGCCGGTTCCGTCAGGATGTCCAGGGCTTCAAGGACAGCCAGGAGATGGGTTCGGCTGTGGTACTTCCGGCCGTCCTCGCCCCACCGTTCAAGCAACTCTAGGCCAAGTTCCTCGTGGCCGGGGTAGGTGCTGTTCCAACGCTCCATCAGCGGCACCGTCAAAGCCTTGCTCCTCTCGCGGGCCGGGATGCGAAGGCCGCTCGCGATGAGTTTACGGACCAGGACACGGGCCTCAACCGGGATGGCGCCGGCAAGAACCAGATCGTCGTAGCGCCGTTCGGGGACGTCGTAGTGGTCGCCGTCGAACGCCCGTTCCGGAACTCCCGCGGCCGCAGCGAACGCATGGAGTTCATCGAGGGACGTGTCCGACACAAGGTGCGAAAACACAGTCCCATGTGCCGGCCACAAGGGCGGGTCCACGTAGATGGCCATGGCCAAAGTGTACCCAAGCGTTCCTTCCCAGCTGCCGGTCATCAGGACTCCTACCGCCGATCTTCCGTCCCGGAATCACGGGCATCAACGCCCATGCGGTTCACGGCAACTGGGAAGGAGTGCAGGGGTCAGTGCTCCGCCGGCAGGATGTTCTGGTTGCCCCTGAACACATTGTCCGGATCGAACTCCCGCTTCACCAAGGACAGCCGCCTGTAATTCTGTTCTCCGTACGCGGCCATGATGCGGTCCTGTCCCTCGTCGCCGATGAAGTTCAGCCAAACGCCGCCCGTGGTGTGCGGGGCGATGTCCTGCCGGAACTGCTTGACCCAGGCTTTGGCTTCCTGCCCGCCTTCGCGCGTCTCGGACAGCCCGAACGGGTGGCTGACCCAGGCCGCGCCGCGGTTCTGCAACGGAGTGTTCGCCGCAGCGGGCCCGGAAACGGCTCCGCCCCAGCGCGCTACAAGCTGTTGCGAGTGCGCTCCCGGAAGGCGGTGTGCCGAGTCGACCAGAAGGTCCAGGGCGTCGTCGCTGAGTTCGTCGTGGTAGTCGGCGCTCCAATAGTTGTAGTGGTCCGGCGGGTCGTCGATCATGCACTGGAAATCCGCGTACCCCATGGGCGACACCAGGTCCACGGTTGGCCCGAGATCGCGGAACGGCTTGGCATGCTCTTCGCCGGCCTCAAGGTCGCCCGCGTGAAGGTAGGCCATTCCGACGGCGAGCTTGCCCACCATGTCTTCGGGGACGAACTCTTCCGGCGGGGCGGTGAGGTACACGAGGGCTGTGCCTACGGCGTCGGGAGCTTCAAGGGCCACACCGCGGAAGGCGCGGGAGAGTTCCCTGGCATCCGCACCGGGGAACAGCATGAGCCCGGCCATGACCGTGGGGCCCACATCGTGGAGCTGGAAGGTGAGTGATGTGGCCACGCCAAAGTTGCCGCCGCCTCCGTGCAAGGCCCAGAACAGTTCGGGGTTTTCGGAGGCGCTGGCCGTGACCCTTTCCCCGGAGGCCGTGACCAGGTCCACGGAGAGCAGGTTGTCGCACGCGAAACCGTACGATCGCTCCAGCCACCCCGAGCCGCCGCCCAACGTGAATCCGGAGACTCCCGTGGTGGAAGCGCGCCCTCCCGTGACGGCCAAACCGTGCTGTTGGGTTGCGCGGTCGAACTCGCCCCAGTTGAGTCCCGCGCCGGCAGTCGCGGTCTTCGCTTCGGGGTCGACGCTGATGGATTTCATGGGACGGACGTCAATGACCAGGCCGTCGTCGTTGGTGGACATGCCAGCCACAGAGTGTCCGCCCGAACGGACTGCCACGTCCAAATTGTGGATGTTCGCGTAGCGGAGGGCTTCAGCTACCTCTCCCGGATCCGAACATCGGGCGATGACGGCCGGCCTGCGGTCGATCATCGCGTTGAAGAGTTTTCGAGTTTCGTCATAGTCCGGACTGTCCGGACGAATCCATTCCATGGGAAGCTCCTTTGCGTCGTGGACTCTCCCCTAGATCAGGGTACGACTGCACGTTCCCGCGGACCATGGGCAGCGCAAAAGTACGACGGCGGCCGCACCCCCTCGCGCCCGGCGCACCAGTGGTTGTGGGTGCGTCAGGCGCGAACGGGTGCGCCACCGATGCGCAACGGGTGCGCCGGGCGGAACGCTATCCCAGCAACGCCGACGCCCGGGCCGAAGCGTCATTGCGGATCTGCCGGACTTCAGCGACTTCGGTTTCGAGTTCCTTCATGCGGGTGGTCAGGTACTTATCCAGCACCGCGGTGAGCTTGGCATCGAAATCGGTTTTCTCCCGGCACGTTGCATCAGTCACGGCGATCTTGAGCTCCTTCTGCCCTCCGGCCTCGAGGCCTGCTGACACCGCCTCGCCGGGCCGGCTATAGGGGAAGGCAGTGGTGGTCATGCATTCCTTCCATGCGACCACGGCTGCCTCGATATCGGAGTCCTGGCCTGCAGCGTTCGTAGCAACCAGCAGCGAGTTGAAGGCCAGTCCGGTTGCCCTCATGTAGTCGTTGGCGTTGCCGTAGACAGCGGTGATGCCCTCAGCGGTGCAACCTCCCGCGAGCATGCCCGTACCTTGAGAGGAACGGACCGTGTTCTGTTCCTGGGGTTCGCCGCCATGGAGAGCCCGCTGGAAGGCCGGGTCCGCGAACAGCTTGCCAAGCTCTGAGCCTTCGGCGGGCTCGCCCGGACCCTTGGGCTTGGAGGAGGCGTAGCCGGAAGCGCGCGCGGCCTCAACGGTGAGGGTGTCGAAGCCGATGTGGTGCTTCAGATCCACTGTGGACTGGCCGGCAGAGGCGGGCGTGTAGTCGTACCCCGCCTTGGCCATGCAGCGGCGCACGGCTTCGGCCAAGCCCTTTTCGGCCGTCACGTCCGCCGACGCGAACTGCTCTGCGGCCCAGGTGATGCCCGACTCCGGGTGGTCTGCGGGTTTTGTCAGGGTGGAAGATAGTCCCGGTGTGGCAGCTGCCGCCAAGGTCGCGGCAGCGCCAGCGGCAAGAATCAGTGCCCCAATAGTTTTCTTCTTCACTGTTTCTCCTTCTTGACGAATTATCGTCGGTTTTGGCAATGCAGTGGCCAGCCCTGGTGGTGCCAGGGCTTGGGTAGAGCGGGTGGAATCTAGCCGAGCAGCCTGTTTTCGTAGGCGAACGCGACCAACTGGATCCGGTTCTTGAACTTGAGCTTGGACAGGATGGAACCGATGTGGGATTTCACTGTGGCGTCACTGAGCACCAATGACGCCGCGATCTCACCGTTCGCCAGTCCCTTCGCCGCGAGCATGAACACATCGCGCTCACGGGCTGACAGGGGCTCCAGAACCGAGGAATTGGCGGCCGAAGGCGTGGTGTAGTCCCGCAGCAACTCGTTGGTGGCCGAAGGAGCCATCACCGCATGGCCGGAGTGGACCGTGCGGATGGTGGCCAGCAGGAATTCCGGCGTCGCGTCCTTGGTGAGGAAACCGCCGGCTCCCGCTTGGATGGCACGGACCACGGCCTCATCGTGCTGAATGGTGGTGAGCACGATTACCTTGGTCCGGCCCGTGCTTTCGGTGATGCGTCGCGTGGCCGTGATCCCGTCCATGACCGGCATCCGGATATCCATCAGCATGACGTCAGGCTCAGCCGAGGCGGCCAGTTCGACCGCCAGTTCACCGTCAGTCGCCTCACCCACCAGGTCCAGGTCCGGTTGGCTGCGAAGGATCATTTTCAAGCCGGCACTGAACAGTGGCTGGTCATCCACCAATGCCACGCGGATCTTTGTCTCGTTCACGGCAGGATTGCCTCCACTTCGAAGAGTTGGCCATTGGTGACCGTAGTGAGTTGCCCGCCGGCCGCCGTCGCACGTTCACGCATACCGGGGATGCCGCGGCCGGTTCCCGACGGCGGTGCGTCCGTACCGCCGTCGGCGAGCGTCGAGCGGATGCTGAGGCGCAAAGTGCTGTCCGATCGATTGGCGGTCACGGTCGCACCGGCCGCGCGGTCGCCATGTTTGAAAGCGTTGGTGAGGCTCTCCTGGATGATCCGGTAGACAGTCAGGTCTTCCACGGGGGAGAGCCCTTCCAGCCCGGCAGTCCTCAGCACAACGGGCATCCCGCTGCTGCGGAGGCGTTCGGCCAGGGCCGGGAGGTCCGCGGCGCCGGGAGCGGGAACGTGGAGTTCGGAGCCGAAGCTTTGCACGAGTCGCCGGGTTTCCTGCAACGCGCTCCTGGCCGAGGACGCGATGATGCCTGCAGCTTCCTCCACTGAGTCGGGCTCGGTCTTGCAGACGTAGCGGATCCCTTCGGCCTGCGCGGTGATGACCGCCAGCGAATGCGCCAGAACGTCGTGCAGTTCCCGGGCGATCCTGTTGCGTTCCTGCTCGATCACCAGAGCCCCCGCCGTGGATTCAAGGCGCGATTCTGCCTGCTCCTTGGCCTGCCTGTTCACGGAAGCTTGCCTGACGGAGGCGGCAGCCGCCCATCCGGCCAGAGTCAACGCCGTTAAGGATGCGAAGACCAGGAAGGCGTAGACCGCGATCCTGAGCACGCCTGCCTCGGCGAGCTGTTTGCCGAAGATGTAGTTGATCCACGTGGTGTCGGCGAACCAGTTCACAGTGACCAGCCCGGACACACCCACGGCGGCAATGGGGAGCGGCCAGCGTTGCGGCTCCCTCCATCCAAGGGCCGCGAAGAAGAAGAGTGCCGGGAGGGCAACATACGGGGATGCGCCGGACAACATCACGGGAGGGAAAACGCCGAACGCCTGGAGGCCCAGCGCGGCGAACGCGAAAATGACAGCCGGGACAGGAACCAGTTCGGCGGCAGCCACCGCGGCCGTGAGGGCGAACAGGACGGCGCTGGCCGCATTGAATCCGCGTTCCTCAAGAATCATCAGAGCCATGAGCATGGCTGCAGCGGCCAAGGGTGCGGCTGCGGGGCGGAAAGCCTGGATGCTCGTGGACATGCTTCAACCCTAGGGTGCCGGTCCGTGGCTTTGGCTCAGTTCCGGGCAGGTTCATCCGTGAGGGGGAGCAAGTTCGTCCGAGGTGCTGACGCGCTCGGCAGGACGCGCTCGACGGCGGCCCGCACCGACGGCGGCCCGCACCGACGGCGGCCCGCACCGACGGCGGCCCGCACCACTTCGCGCCCGGCGCACCAGAGCTTGCGGGTGCGTGCGGCGCAAACGGGCGCGCTCCCAACGCTGAAGGGGTGCGTACGGCGCAAACGGGCGCGCTCCCAACGCCCCCGAGCGCCGGACGTCATATTTCGTTTGCGGAGAATTTTCATCCCTCGAACCGCATCTAAGGAACTACACTCTTGTCATGCCGCAAATACGAATTTCCGAGGCCGCACGCTTCCTTGGCGTCAGCGACGACACCGTGAGGCGTTGGACCGAGAACGGGACCCTGTCTGCCCGAAAGGACGCCTCGGGTCGCTTGGCTGTGGACGGGTTGGAACTGGCAAAGCTTGCCCGCGATCAATCTCATCTCCCCGACGACCCCGCCCGTACAGGGAGCTCTGCCCGCAACCGCTTTGTAGGGCTCGTCACGGGCATCACCTCTGACAAGGTCATGGCACAGGTTGAACTCCAGTGCGGACCGTTCCGTGTGGTGTCACTCATGAGCAGCGAAGCTGTCCGGGAGCTCGGGTTGGAGCTTGGCTCAGTGGCTACAGCCGTCGTCAAGGCGACGACGGTCATCATCGAAACACCGCAAGGAAAGAGCATCATATGAGCATCGCCCGCACGCCCTTCGCCGCGCTTTTGGCAGCAGGGGCCCTGACCTTCAGCCTGGCTGGTTGCGCTTCCGGAACGGCAGCTCCCACCGCCACCGGCACTGCCAGCGAGAGCCCCAAGCTCTCCGGTACTGTGACAGTCTTTGCCGCGGCGTCCCTGAAGGCCACCTTCACCAAGCTCGCCAGCGATTTCGAGGCAAAGAATCCGGGCACCAAGATCACCCTGAACTTCGCGGGATCTTCCGATCTGGTCACACAGATCACGCAGGGCGCACCGGCCGACGTCTTCGCCTCCGCCGACACCAAGAACATGACCAAGCTTGCTGACGCCAAGCTGCTCGACGGCACCGCCACCAACTTTGCCACCAACGTCCTTGAGATCGCAGTGCCGCCCAGCAACCCGGCGTCGATCGCGTCCTTCGCGGACCTGGCCAAGCCCGGAATCAAAGTTGTGGTCTGCGCACCCCAGGTTCCCTGCGGCTCTGCAACTGAAACCATTGAGAAGGCCACGGGAACCACGCTGGCGCCGGTCAGCGAGGAGTCCTCGGTGACCGATGTCCTGGGCAAAGTCACCTCGCAGGAAGCCGACGCCGGACTCGTCTACGTCACCGATGTGAAGACTGCCGGAGACAAGGTCAAGGGCATCCCGTTCCCGGAGTCCGACAAAGCCGTGAACACCTACCCCATTGCTACAGTGGGCGCGAGCAAGAACAAGGAACTCGCCCAGGCCTTCATCGCCATGATCACCGGCAGTGAGGGCAAGAAGGTCCTGAACGACGCCGGATTCGGCACCCCGTAAGGACGCCCGCCCCAAAGGACATCGCACACCCATGAATCGACGCAGCGGCACTGGATACACAGGCGTCCCGTCATGGATCTACGTCATCGCGGCAGCAGGATCACTGTTCATCCTGCTGCCGTTGGTGGCGATGGTGGCCAAGGTCAACTGGGCGAATTTCATCCCGCTGATCACTTCCGAATCGTCCATCACGGCGCTCGGGCTGAGCCTGAGAACGTCGGCGGCGAGCACAGCGCTCTGCGTTTGCCTGGGGATTCCGCTGGCGTTGGTCCTTGCGCGCAGCCCTTTCCCCGGCCAGCGGCTCCTCCGGGCTTTCGTGCTTTTGCCACTGGTGCTGCCACCGGTGGTCGGCGGCATTGCGCTGCTCTATACGTTCGGCCGCCAAGGCCTTCTTGGGAAGTCCCTTGAGCTGGCCGGTATCCAGATCGCGTTCTCCACCACCGCCGTCGTCCTCGCCCAAACGTTCGTGGCCCTGCCGTTTCTGGTGGTCAGCCTGGAAGGTGCCTTGCGCACTGCGGGGAGCAAGTACGACGCCGTGGCGGCGACCCTTGGCGCCCGGCCCACCACCGTCCTGCGCCGCGTCACCCTCCCGCTGGTTCTGCCGGGCCTCGCTTCCGGAGCCGTCCTGTCCTTCGCCCGCAGCCTCGGTGAGTTCGGCGCCACGCTCACCTTCGCGGGCAGTCTTCAGGGAGTGACCAGGACCCTGCCGCTGGAAATCTACCTGCAGCGCGAGACCGACGCCGATGCCGCCGTCGCGCTGTCCTTGGTCTTGGTGGCAGTCGCCGTGGCCGTGGTGGGGCTCAGTTACGGGCGACGCCGCTCGCTGGCACCCGTGGAGGTCCAGCCGTGACCTTCGAACTGCAAGCCAGCCTCCCACTGAGGAACTTCGATCTGTCCCTCAAACTTCACGACGGCGAAACCGTGGCCATCCTGGGCCCTAACGGCGCCGGAAAGTCCACGTTGTTGAGTGTGATCGCCGGGCTGTTGCGGCCGGATTCGGGGTCCGCCAGGATCGGGGACCGGGAACTGTTCAACCTGGACCACGGCAGCCAGCACTGGACCGCGCCGCACGTCCGGGGTACGGCGCTCCTGGCCCAGGAAGCGTTGCTGTTTCCGCATCTGAACGTCCTGGACAACGTGGCGTTCGGGCCGCGCAGCAGGGGTTCGTCCAACGCGATTGCCCGCGAAACGGCCCGGCGATGGCTTACTGAAGTGGACGCGTTGCAGCTCTCGGACCGGAAGCCCGCCCAACTCTCAGGTGGACAGGCGCAGCGTGTCGCGGTGGCCCGGGCGTTGGCCGCCGACCCCGAGCTGCTGCTCCTTGACGAACCCATGGCTGCGCTCGATATCCATGCGGCGCCGTTGCTCCGGCGCGTGCTCAAGCGGGTCCTGGCGAACCGCAAGGCCATCATCGTCACCCACGATGTCCTGGACGCCTACATGCTGGCGGATCGCGTGATTGTCGTCGAAAAGGGGCGCATCGCCGAGGAAGGCCCCACGCGCGAGGTCCTTGAACGGCCACGAAGCCACTTCGCTGCCGGGCTCGCGGGGCTGAACCTCGTCACCGGTACCACCAGCTCTGACGGGATTACGACGCCGGATGGCCGGGTTTTCGCGGGCCAGCACGATTCCGGGTGGTCGCCTTCGCCCGGCCAGGCAGGCGTGGCGGCTTTCCCGCCGTCGGCCGTTTCCGTCTTCCTGGGCGAGGTCCACGGAAGCCCTCGCAACTCCTTCCCGGTGACCATCACCGATCTGGAACCGCACGGCGACCAGATCCGGGTCCGTGCGGGCCAGCCGGCCGGGGGCGGGCAACGAGTCCTGTCCGCGGACATCACTCCGGCGGCCTCAGCAGATCTGGGGCTGGCCCCTGGCATGGAAGTGCGGTTCGTGGTGAAGTCGGCGCTGGTGTCGGTCTACCCGGCCTGAGGTTCCTTCGGGCGGCCTAGTCCCGGTACATCCGTTCCGCGTAAGACGCCCCGTAGTAGGCTTCGAGGTCCTCCAGGGGCGTCTCGGGCTGAACGTAGGCCTGGGACAGGGTGGCGATGCTCGGCAACTCATCGGCGCCCCACGTTTCGGGCTCCCACAGGCCACTGCGCATAAATGCCTTGCCGCAGTGCGTGAACACTTCCTCCACGGAAATCACAACCGCGGCACGGGGGCGGTGGCCTTTGACCACCATCAGGTCGAAGAAGCCGGCGTCGCGGACAATGCGTGCCGTGCCGTTGATCCGCAGCGTATCCGTGCGTCCGGGAACCACGGACAGGATGCCCACTTGCGGGTTTTCCAGAATGTTGCGGAAACCGAAGGCCAGCTTGTTCCCCGGGCGCTCCGGGATGGCGATGGTGTGGTCGTCCAGGACATGGATGAAGCCGGGGGGATCACCCTTCGGTGAGGCATCCACCCGGCCCTGTGCGTCCGACGTCGAGATGACACAAAAAGGACTGGCAGCCAGCCATTGGCGATCAAACGCGCTCAGCGAGGTGCGCACCTTCCGGCGCACGCGTTCCAGGGGCAGGCCGAGCAGTTGTTCCAATTCGTCCACAGTGTCGATTGAGTCCATGGCCCCAGCCTACTTTCCCCGTTTCCGGCCTACCGCGTCCGCAGCACTTGCCGCCGCGCGCACCAGTCGTCAGGGGTGCAGTTGGCGCGAGTGGGGGCGGGGTGGTGCCGTAAGGGGTGCGCCCGGCGCGGGTGGGTGCGGGGTGGGGCCGGAAAGGGTGCGCTTGGCGGGAGTGTGTGGGTGGTGCGGTGGTGACGAGTGCCGGGTGATGGGGGAGGGCCGCAGCTCGGGCCGCACCACTTCCCGCCGTTCGCACCAGTTGTAGCGGGTGCGCCCGGCGGGAGTGGGCGCGGTCCAAGCCCTAAGGGGTGCGCTGGGCGGGAACGGGCGCGGCCCGTGCCGTAAGGGGTGCGCCCGGCGGGAGTCGGTGCGCGGTGGTGCGGTGGTGACGAGTGCTGGGTGATGGGGGAGAGCCGCAGCTCGGGCCGCACCACTTCCCGCCGCGCGCACCAGTTGTAGGGGGTGCGCTGGGCGGGAGTGGGTGCGGGGTGGTGCCGTAAGGGGTGCGCCCGGCGGGAGTGTGTGCGGCCCGTGCCGTAAGGGGTGCGCCCGGCGGGAGTGCGTGGGTGGTGCGGTGGTGACGAGTGCTGGGTGATGGGGGAGGGCCGCAGCTTCGGGCCGCACCACTTCCCGCCGTTCGCACCAGTTGTAGCGGGTGCGCCCGGCGGGAGTGGGCGCGGTCCAAGCCGTAAGGGGTGCGCTGGGCGGGAACGGGCGCGGCCCGTGCCGCAAAGGGGCGCACCAGGCTCAAGCGGCAGCGAAAACAGCGAGGCTCTGGACAGCTGTTTCGCCGTGGGCAAACATGGAACACAATGGGCCAAAATGCAAAGTTGAGCGTAGTAGACTCAACTTTGAAAGTATTGGCCTAACCCAGAAAGGGAGCACTCTTTGGACGTCAAATTCACCACCAAAAGCCAGGAGGCCCTTTCTGCGGCCGCCATGAACGCTTCAACTGCGGGCAATCCGCAGCTTGAACCCGCGCACCTCTTGAAAGCCCTCATGGATCAGCGCGAGGGCGTGGCCGTGGCACTCCTGCGTGCCACCGGTGCGGATCCGGATGCCGTGAGCGTGCAGGCAAGCTCCGCCATCAAGGCACTGCCGTCGTCGTCGGGCAGCTCGGTCCAGCAGGCCCAGCTCTCCCGACAGTCCGTGCAGGCCATCCAGGATGCCCAGAACGAGGCCGACAAACTCGGCGATTCCTTCGTCTCAACCGAGCACTTGCTGCTGGGCCTCTCGGCCGGAAGCGGCGCCGTCGGGAAGTTAATGCGCGACGCCGGTGCCTCCCATGAGGCGCTGCTCGCCGCCCTGCCGGGTGTCCGAGGAGACAGGAACGTCAACTCGCCGGACCCCGAAAACACTTTCCAGGCATTGGAGAAGTTCGGCACCGACCTCACCGCCGTGGCACGCTCCGGCAAGCTCGACCCCGTGATTGGGCGTGACAGCGAGATCCGCCGTGTCATTCAGGTCCTGAGCCGCCGAACCAAGAACAACCCCGTGCTGATCGGCGAGCCCGGCGTCGGCAAGACGGCCGTCGTCGAAGGACTCGCCCAGCGCATGGTGGCCGGCGACGTCCCGGAAAGCCTGCGCGGCAAGACTCTGATCGCCCTCGACCTCGCATCCATGGTGGCCGGTGCCAAATACCGCGGCGAGTTCGAGGAACGCCTGAAGGCAGTCCTTGAAGAGATCAAGAACTCCAACGGCCAGATCGTCACGTTCATTGACGAAATCCACACAGTAGTGGGCGCCGGTGCCACCGGCGACAGTGCCATGGATGCCGGCAACATGCTCAAGCCCATGCTTGCCCGAGGTGAGCTGCGCCTGATTGGCGCCACCACCCTGGACGAGTATCGCGAGAACATCGAGAAGGACCCCGCCTTGGAGCGCCGCTTCCAGCAGGTCTACGTCGGCGAGCCCAGCGTCGAGGACACCATAGGCATTCTTCGTGGCCTGAAGGAACGCTACGAGGCACACCACAAGGTAGCCATCGCCGACTCTGCGTTGGTGGCGGCCGCAACGCTGTCCAACCGCTACATTTCCGGACGCCAGCTGCCGGACAAGGCCATCGACCTCGTGGACGAGGCCGCGTCCCGGCTCCGCATGGAAATCGATTCCGCCCCGGAAGAGATCGACCAGCTCCGCCGCGCCGTCGACCGTTTGACCATGGAGGAACTGGCCCTCCAGGGCGAGACGGATCCTGCGTCGGTGGAACGGCTGGCTGCGCTCCGCGCGGACAAAGCCGACAAGAACGAGGAACTCAGTGCGTTGAATGCGCGCTGGGAAGCTGAGAAGGCCGGCCTTAACCGTGTTGGTGACCTCAAGGCCAAGATCGATGAACTGCGCTCTGCCGCGGACAAGTCCCAGCGCGAAGGCGACCTCGAATCGGCGTCGCGGATTCTTTACGGTGAGCTGCCCGCCCTGGAGCGGGAGCTGAGTGCCGCTGCCGAGGAAGAGTCTGCCCGGAGCGAGTCAAAGCCGGAACTGATGGTCGCAGAAGACGTCACTGCGGACGACATCGCCGAGGTCATTTCCGCGTGGACGGGGATCCCTGCCGGTCGCATGCTCCAAGGCGAGTCGCAGAAGCTGCTGCATATGGAAGAGGAACTCGGCAAGCGCCTGATCGGTCAAAGCAAGGCTGTCCAGGCTGTCTCCGATGCTGTCCGCCGTGCCCGGGCCGGCATCAGCGACCCCAACCGGCCCACGGGCTCGTTCCTGTTCCTGGGCCCCACCGGCGTCGGCAAGACCGAGCTGGCCAAGGCCTTGGCGGACTTCCTCTTCGACGACGAACGCGCCATGATCCGGATCGACATGTCCGAGTACAGCGAGAAGCACGCTGTAGCCCGCCTGGTGGGTGCCCCTCCGGGATACGTCGGCTACGAGGAAGGCGGCCAGCTGACCGAGGCCGTCCGTCGCCGTCCGTACTCGGTGGTCCTGCTCGATGAAGTGGAGAAGGCCCACCCCGAGGTCTTCGACATCCTCCTGCAGGTTCTCGACGACGGTCGCCTCACCGATGGCCAGGGCCGCACCGTGGACTTCCGCAACACCATCCTGGTGCTCACGTCCAACTCCGGAAGCCAGTTCCTGGTTGACCCGTCACTGGATTCCAGGGCCAAGCGCGAGGCCGTCATGGCCGTGGTCCAGGCATCGTTCAAACCTGAGTTCCTGAACCGCCTGGACGAGATCGTGCTCTTCGATCCGCTGTCCGTGGAGGAACTTGCCCGGATCGTGGAGCTGCACGTGGCCGAGCTGAGCAATCGACTCCGTGATCGCCGGCTGAGCCTCGAAGTCACCGACGGTGCACGCGCTTGGTTGGCCATGTCCGGCTTCGATCCCGCCTACGGCGCCCGGCCGCTGCGCCGGCTCGTCCAGCGCGAGATCGGCGACCGCCTGGCCAAGGAGATCCTGGCCGGCGAGATCAGCGACGGCGACACCGTGCTGGTGGACACCGCAGCTGACGTGGACGAACTCACCATTGAGGGGTTGGAAGCGCTGGCAGGTCCCGACGGCGGTGCTCCAGTAGGTACGGGCCTCACGGTTCGCCGGAAGTAGATTCGGGGCTACTTCTTGAGGAGGTCTTCCTTGATGGTGTTGCCCGTACTGACCACGATGAAGCAATCAACGCGGCGGTCGCCCCGGTCCCAGCTGGTGGTACTCGGGTACACGTTCTGCTGAAGCAGCACGTAGTTGTCGGCCGCGTCGTTGAGCTTCATGCCCTTGCAGACTTCCCGCCCCTTGTCCCGCAGGGCATTGGTTCCGGGGAATGACTCATCAGCGGCGTAGGTGTGGACGGCGGCTAGCTGCGCCGAATGTTCTGTGTCGCAGGCTACGGCCCTCGCTTTGGGCGCATTGGGGTCGAAGTCCGCAAAGCAGTCGCCTACCTGAAAGTCCTTGGCCTCCGCGTCGCGGGGGAGGGGCCCGGCGGTAACGGTTGCGTTCGGAGAAGCCACCACAGCTTCCGGGCGCGTCCCGAGCAGGTTGAGCAGCACCCAGATCACGACGCCCATAAGAACCAGTACGCCGAGAACTATTCCGCCGATAACTAGTCGCTGGCGCTTGACGGGATTCCCGTGCGGCTCTGCCGGGGCTTCCTGGCCGAAGGTCGGTGGAGTGGCCTGGTAGGACGGGGCTGCTGTGTCCGCCGGCGGCACGGCGGGATCAGGTTGGTCTCCGGGGTTCGGTACGAAATCCGGATCGATTTCCGGGGCCGGATCAGGCTGAAGGCCGGAGGGGTTTGCCGCCGGGGCTTCCGGCGTGGCTGGTGGCACTTTGGGCGCAGGGGGCAGCCCGTCCTCGCCTTGACCGTGCGGTGAACCGTCACGTGGTGGAGTGTTGTCCTGGCTCATATTCCGGGGTGTGCCTTCCTGCTCTGAAGCCGCATTGAGGCAGACTCTACCCAATTTTCGCGCGCGTTGGAGGTGCTGGAGCTTCGTTTCGGCTACTCTCCGTCCCGACGCGGGGCCGTGGTGGCACGCAGGCACCCCCGAAAGCATGTAATCTAGACATACGACAAATTGACCAAACATTCCGGGGCCTCACCGATAGCCAAGGTGACCACCTCCGGTCCAAGTACAAAAGGGGGTCACGCCATGGGGCGCGGCCGTCAAAAGGCAAAAGCTACCAAGCAGGCTCGGGACATTAAGTACTACTCCCCGAACACTGACTATTCGGCACTTGAGCGGGAGCTCACGGGCCCATCCAGTCGTGTAAAGAGCCACTTCCCCGAAGAACCCCCGGAGCCGGACTACTCGGCCTACGAGGACAAGTACGCGGAAGACGACGAGGACGAGGTAGACACCCGCCGAATCGGATAGCTGTCGTAACCATCAGGTGCCTTTGGGTGCTGAGTTGCGTACCGCCGTCGTACTTCAAGGTCATCGTGCATTTCCGAATGCCGAATATCTTTTGAAAAGAGCCCCCAGGGCACGCCGTTCCTTGGCGTACCCCGGGGGCTCTTTTTTGCGTAGTCTGGAGTTTCCAACGCTTGAAGGGAAAGCCATGCCCGAGGTTGATAGCTACAAGCAGGGGACACCATGTTGGGTGGACCTTTCCTCCACCGCTATCGACGTTTCCAGGAAGTTCTACAGCAACCTGTTTGGCTGGGAACTCGACGCCATGGACGCAGGAAACGGCATGACTTATTACATGGCCAAACTTCATGGCCGGTACGTCGCGGGAATGATGCAGCAGGCGCCCGACGCGCCTGCGGGCATGCCATCGTATTGGGCCAACTACATCGCGGTGGATTCCGCGGACGCAGCCGCCGAGCGTGCTGTCGCGGCTGGCGGAAGCCTGCTTTTCCCTCCAGACACCGTCCCCAACGGCAGCGGACGCATGTTTTTCGCCACAGATCCCACGGGCGCGCAGATCGGTTTCTGGGAAGCCGGGAACCATCCGGGATCGGGTGTGGTGAACGAGCCCGGCACCATGATCTGGAACGAACTGCAGACCAACGACGTCCCCAAAGCAGTGGCGTTCTACGAGGCAGTGACCGGATGCACCAGTGAGACCTCACCCGCCGGCGACCTCCGGAGATACACCAGCTTGCTGGTGGACGGCAGGAGGATTGCCGGAGCCCTCAAACTGCCCATCGAGGGCCTGTCGCCGTTTTGGATGACTTACTTCAATGTGCAGGACGTCGATGATGCCGTGGAGCAGGCTGTCGACTTGGGAAGCCACGTGATCGCACCGGCGTTCGACGTCCCGGGAATCGGGCGCATGGCCGTCCTCATGGATCCGGCAGGGGCGGCATTCAGCATCATGACGGGACTTTCAGAATGACGGTACGGAAGCACTATGCCAGCGGAGAGCCTTGCTGGGCGGATCTGCAGACACGCGATGTCGCCGCGGCCAAGGACTTTTACGGCAAGGTGTTCGGCTGGACTTACAAGGACCTGCCCACGCCGGACGGGCGCAGCTACGCGCAGGCCTTCGTGAAGGATCAGTTGGTGGCGGTGATCGCCCCGCAGAACTCACTGCAGGAGGCGGCCGGAACCAACGGCCAATGGAACGTCTACATCGCCGCCACTGACACCGAGGAGATCGCCGAGGACTCCGTCCACGCCGGGGGAAAGCTTCAGTTCGGCCCCGAGACCGTTGCTGATACCGGCGTCCTTGCGTTCGTCGAACCACCGGGAGGCGGAACCACCGGTATCTGGCAGGCCGGAACACACCTGGGCAGCCACCTGTTCAACGAGCCCGGGGCGTTGGCCTGGGCGGAGCTCCTGACGCCCGAGCCGCAGGCCGCCGTCGCGTTCTTCCAGCAGCTGTTCGGGTATGAGGTGACCGAATATCCCCAGGACGACGGCGGAAATTACAGCACGCTGATGGTCATAGACGACGAGGTGGCCGGCATTGTCCCTGCCGGTGAGGGCGAGGAGGCCGCCTGGCAGATCTACTACGGGGTCTCGGACCTGCGTAGGGCCGCTGAGGCAGCCGTCGCTGCCGGGGGAGAGATGCTCGTGGAACCGGAAGAGATTCCGGAGGCAGGATCACTCGCCACCATCCAGGATCCGCAGGGTGGAGTGCTTAGCCTGATCCAGGTGTAGCTACTGGTCTTTCTCGTGGCAGAGGTCCAGCAGAGGCACCAGAGTATCGAGGTCGCCCGCGCGGGCTGCTGCCACAATTCTGCGATGCGCATCCGCAACGCGATCAAGCTTGTCCTGGTCCAGGGGATAGGAGCGGCTGATGAGCCGTTGGACGGGGTTGTCCCACACGTCTTGCAGAGTCTTCAGCAGGAAACCGTTTGGCGATGGTGCGGCGAGGCTCAAATGGAAGGCCCGGGTTGCTGAGAACAGCTCTTCGGCATCGGTGCTGGCTGCGCCCTCGGCAATCAGCAGGTCCAGCCGTGCGAGTTCCAGGTCCGAGTATTTCGCGCCGCCCTGCCTGATGGCCATCACTTCCAGAGCCTTGCGGACCTCGTAGACTTCCTCCACCTCGGAGCGTGTCAGCGTGGTGGCGAAGTATCCGGATCCGGGCTCGAGTGTAGCCAATCCGTCGTGGACCAGCCGCGTCAGGGCGTCACGGACGGGCGTGCGGGAAACACCGTACTCCTCCGCGATTTGTTCCTGGACGAGCGCTGCGCCGGGAGTGATCACGCCATTGACGATGTCATTGCTGATCCGGTCGTAGACGTGTTCGCTCAGTGGCCGCACTTTCTTGGCAGCTTGCGCAGGCATTCGCCCCATCCCCTCATCGGTATAAAACTCATTTGATCCTACGTGGTTTACATCACGGTATTCACTGTATACAGTGAATCCAATTCCACCAAGCCTCACGAAAGTTGCTCCATGACCTTGCACATACCCCGTATCCCCGGCATCGACTTCGCCGCTGCCGGCAAGCAGCTGGGCTATCTGGAGATCGAACATTCGGACAATGAAAATGACGCCGCTGTCATCCCTTCGCCCATCGCCGTCATCAGCGGCGGCGACGGGCCCACCGTTCTCCTGTTGGCCGGAACGCATGGCGATGAGTACGAAGGACAGATACTGCTACAGGAACTGATCCGCTCCGTTGAGGCCGACGATGTTGCCGGCCGATTGATCATCCTGCCCGCGCTCAACATCTCCGCCGTCAGAGAGGGCCGGCGCGTAGCCAGCGTGGATGGCGTAAACCTCAACCGTGCCATGCCGGGCCGAGCCAACGGTGGCCCGGCACAGCAGATCGCCTCCATTGTGGCCGAAGACCTCATTCCCATGGCGGACTACGTCATGGACATCCACTCCGGTGGCATCGCTTCCGAGTACGTGCCTTCAGCGTTCGTCTACCTCGGCCCGACTCCTGAGCTCTGGGCCGAGAAGGTCGCGGCGGTGGCGGCTTTCAATGCGCCCTATTCCGTGGCCGTCAAGCCAATGCTCAAAGCGGGGTCCATCAGCGGAGCGGCCGATCGTGCCGGTGTTCCCATGATTTCCACTGAACTGGGTGGACGAGGAACAGTCTCCCTGCCCATCCTGAACCGTGCCAGGACTGGACTTCGCTCGCTGCTGGGCCATTGGGGCGTGCTCAAAGACGAGCCGGACGTTCCACAAGAGGCCATTCAGTGGGTGGAACTAACAGGGAAGTCCGCCGTCCACTCCACCATGGCCGGGCTTTTGGAACCTGTGGTGGAACTCGGCCAGAAAGTCATTGCAGGCGACGTCGTTGCGCGCGTCCATTCAGTAGAGGAACTGGACAGGCCAGCCAAAGATTTCCATGCACCGATCAACGGGGTGGTCGCCATCATGCGGCACCCCGCAATCGTCAACGTCGGCACCACCCTGGTCAACATCGCCGTTGACCACGGCACAACCCCACCGGAAGGTCATCATGTCCCGTCCTAACGTCACTGGAACCGGCGCGCTGCTCCTGGCAGCAGCGCTCGGTTTGTCCGGCTGTACCACCGCGTCCCTCGATGCGGGCAAAGAGCCCGCGGCCTCATCCGGGCCGCAAAACACCACCACCGTGGCGCCCGCGGCCTTCAACCAGGCAGCGGCAGACCTTCTGCCCGCGGCGATCAAAGCCAAGGGAACCCTGGTGGTGGGCACGGACCCCACGTTCCCTCCCTACGAGTTCTACGCCGATGACAACAAAACAGTGATCGGCTGGGACGCGGACTTCGCCAAGGCACTCGGCGAGACGCTCGGGCTGGAAGTCACCATGGCACCGGCAACATTCGACACCATCCTGCCGGGCGTCAGCTCGCACAAGTATGACGTTGGCATCTCGGGTTTCAATGTGACCGCTGAGCGTCGGAAGAATGCGGACTTTGCCGCCTACCAAAGCAGCGGTTCCGGCTTGGCCGTTAAGGCCGGGAATCCCAAAAAGCTCACGCTGGATCCGTTGAAGTTGTGCGGCACCAAGGTCGGCGGCGAGAAAGGCACCACGCAGGGCATAGAGACGCTTCCCTCGTTCTCCCAGCAGTGCGTCGACGCCGGCAAGGCACCGATCGACATCCAGCTCTTCCCATCCCAGAACGAGGCGAACCTGGCGCTCGTCTCAGGCAGGGTGGACAGCGTCCTGTCAGGGTTGATCGGCACCGGGTACGCCAGCAAGCTCTCCGGAGGCGCTTTCGAGCTCGCCGGTGACGAGGACTACGATCCCACCCCCGTCGGCATAGCCATGCCCAAGGGTTCTCCGCTCACTGCGTCCATCGTGGCTGCGGTGAAAGCACTCGTGGTGAGCGATACCTACAAGCAGATCAACACCAAGTACGGAATTCCTCAGACTGTCACCATCAGCGCCGATGCCGTGGATGCCGGTGATGCCCGATGAGCGGGCTCATGAGTCTTACCGAGACCGCTGCAAGCCACGGTCGGTTCACCGTAGTGCCGGCCCGGCACCCATGGCGATGGGTGGCAGGGACGGCAGTGGCCGCCGTCGTGATCCTGCTGGTGATCTCGGCAGTGACCAATCCGCGCTTCGGCTGGGACAAGGTGGCGCTGTACTTCCGTGACGTCGCGATCGTGAACGGTATTGGGATCACGCTGTTCCTGACCGTGGTGTGTATGGCCCTGGGCGTTGGTCTCGGCGTGGTTCTGGCTGTGATGCAGTTGTCCGCGAACCCCGTGGTCAAGGCCTCGGCCAGCGCCTATGTGACCATTTTCCGTGGCACTCCCGTGCTGGTTCAGCTTCTGTTCTGGTTCAATCTCTCAGCGCTGTACCCGGAAATCACCTTTGGAATTCCGGGCGTCAGCCTTGATGCCAATCAGCTGATCACTCCTTTGGCTGCCGCGATCCTTGGCCTTGGCCTGAACGAGGCAGCGTACATGTCCGAGATTGTCCGGGCAGGCATCCAGTCGATCGATCAAGGCCAGAGCGAAGCCGCCGGGGCGCTGGGTATGTCCCGGATCCAGACCCTCACCCGTGTGGTGCTGCCGCAAGCCATGCGCGTCATCATCCCGCCCACCGGAAACGAGTTCATCGGCATGCTCAAGACCACCTCGCTGGTCAGCGTGCTGGCAGTTCCGGAGCTGCTCTACTCCGCGCAGATCATCTACTCCAAGAACCTGCAGGTAGTGCCGCTGCTCCTGGTGGCAAGCATCTGGTACATCATCATCACCACGGTGTTCAGCATCGGGCAGGGCTACCTGGAACGCCGCTTTTCCCGCGGCACGTCCCGTTCCGTACCACCCACCACCATGGAGCGCCTGCGGAAATTCTTCAGGGTCCATTCGCCGCTGGCCACAGGAAAGGGCAACGCATCATGACTATCGAATCCACTATTGCAGCGGTGCCGCTGGTCCGGGCCGAAGGTGTCCGCAAAAGCTTCGGCCCGCACGAGGTCCTCAAGGGCATCGACCTTGAAGTCAAGAGCGGGGAGGTCGTGTGCTTGATCGGTGCTTCCGGATCAGGGAAGAGCACCTTTCTCCGGTGTGTGAACCACCTGGAGAAAATCGACGGCGGACTGCTGTGGGTGGAGGACCGGGTGGTCGGATACCGGATCAAGGGCACCAAGCTCCACGAACAGTCGCACAACGAGATCTGCGCCGACCGGACAGACATCGGAATGGTCTTCCAACATTTCAACCTGTTCCCGCACATGACGGTGCTGGAGAATCTGATGGAAGCCCCGCTCCGGGTGCTCAAACAACGCAAGGTGGACGTCCGGCGTCGTGCGCTTGCCTTGCTTGAGAAGGTGGGCCTGCAGGAGAAGGCGCACGCCTACCCGCGGCACCTCTCAGGCGGGCAGCAGCAGCGCGTGGCAATCGCCCGGGCGCTGTGCATGGAGCCCAAGCTCATGCTGTTCGATGAGCCGACGTCGGCCCTGGACCCGGAGCTTGTGGGGGAGGTCCTGCGGGTCATGAAGGACCTGGCCAAGACCGGAATGACCATGATCGTGGTGACGCACGAGATGGGGTTCGCGCGGGACGTGGCGGATCGTGTGGTGTTCATGCACGATGGCCGCATCATCGAGGAAGGCCCGGCCGAATCGGTCATCAATAACCCGCAGCACGAGCGGACGCGGGGATTCCTGTCCGCGGTGCTGTGACAGCGCCCTCCGGGTAGCAAAAGAGCGGGCGGGCAGTTGAGTGATCAACTGCCCGCCCGCTCTGTTACTCAGGCGATAAGGCGCCTACGCGTAGGCGTTCACCAAACGGACAGCTCCGCCGTCGACGCCCTTGGCGCCCTGGACGTAATCCGGGCCGGTCGTGTCGATGGAGTCGGAGTCCGCCGATACCGTACCCATGATCCAGGACGGCAGTCCACGGTCGTTCAGGCGGGCTACGGCGGCGTCGGCTGCTTCGGCGGAAACGATGGCAACCATGCCCACGCCGAGGTTCAACGTGCGCTCAAGGTCGGCCAGCGGAACGTTGCCGAGCTCGGAGACCAGCTTGAAGATCGCGGGCAGTTCCCAGGTGTTGCGGTCAACCGTGGCCACGAGGCCCTGCGGAAGGACGCGTGCCAGGTTGGCGGCCAAGCCACCACCGGTGACGTGGCTGAAGCCGTGAACTGCCGCGCCGCCCGTGACGGGGAAGGTGCGGGCCAGGTCCAGGCAGTCGGCTGCGTAGACGCGCGTCGGTTCCAGGAGCTCTTCGCCCAGCGTGCGGCCAAGTTCGGAAACCTGGCGGTCCAGGGCCCAGCCGGCGTGGTTGATGACGCGGCGGACCAGGGAGTAGCCGTTGGAGTGCAGGCCGGAGGAGGCCATGCCGATCACGACGTCGCCAGCGCGGACGCGGTCCGGGCCGAGCAAGGCATCGGCCTCGACGATGCCGGTTGCGGCACCGGCGACGTCGTACTCGTGCTCGCCGAGGAGGCCGGGGTGCTCAGCGGTTTCGCCACCCACCAAGGCGGTGCCGGCAACGGAGCACGCAGCGGCGATACCGCGGACGATGTCAGCGATGCGTTCCGGGACAACCTTGCCGCAAGCGATGTAGTCGGTCATGTAGAGCGGCTCAGCGCCAACCACCACGATGTCGTCGACCACCATGCCCACGAGGTCGAAACCGATGGTGTCGTGGATGTCCATGGCCTGCGCAATGGCAACCTTGGTGCCCACGCCGTCAGTGGAGGTGGCCAGCAGCGGCTTCTTGTAGGTGAGCAGCTTGGAGACGTCGTAGAGGCCAGCGAAACCGCCGACGCCGCCAATCACCGAAGAATTGTGGGTCGCCTTGATGGCACCCTTCATGAGTTCGACTGCGCGGTCTCCCGCTTCGACGTCGACACCTGCAGAAGCGTAGGTGATGCCGGCGTTGTTCTCAGCGGCTGGGGTTGCGGAGGTCATACAGACTCTTTCTTGTCGGCGTCGGTCAAACGATCAGCGTCGGTCAGCAGGTTCTCGAATTCGGCGTCGGGCCCGGGATCGCACCCCGTAGCACCCGGCTTGGCGGCCGGATCTTCGGAATCGGCCGGAGAGTCAGCCTCGGCGGACGGGAGCCCGCCAAGATCGGTGCGCTCCAGCAGGTTCTTGCCCAGCTTGTCCGCGTGCGGCAGCTCGATGGGGTACTGGCCGGTGAAGCAGGCCGTGCAGAGGCGTTCGCGCGGCTGCTGGGTAGCGCCGATCATGCCGTCCTCGGAGATGTAGGCCAGCGAGTCAGCGCCGATGGCCTGGGAGATCTCCTCGATGGTGGCGCCGTTGGCGATAAGCTCCGCGCGGGACGCGAAGTCGATGCCGTAGAAGCACGGCCACTGGACCGGCGGGGATGAGATCTTGACGTGCACAGCGGCGGCGCCGGCTTCGCGGAGCATCCGCACAATGGCGCGCTGCGTGTTGCCGCGGACGATCGAGTCATCCACCACCACAATGCGCTTGCCGCGGATCACGGATTCCAGGGCGTTGAGCTTGAGGCGGATACCCAACTGGCGCAGGGTCTGCGACGGCTGGATGAACGTGCGGCCCACATAGGCGTTCTTGACGAAGCCGTGCGCGAACGGGATTCCGGACTGTTCTGCGTAGCCAACAGCCGCCGGGGTACCGGACTCGGGAACGGGAATCACGAGGTCAGCCTCGTGCGTGTTTTCGCGGGCCAACTGGCGGCCCATCTCAACGCGGGCCTCGTACACGGAGCGGCCGGCAATGGCAGCATCCGGACGGGCAAGGTAAACGTATTCGAAGACGCAGCCGGCGGGTGTTGCCTCGGCGAAGCGCTGCGAACGGACGCCGTCCTCGTCGATGGCAATGAATTCGCCGGGCTCGATCTCGCGGATGAAGCTCGCACCAACGGTGGCCAGGCCGGCCTGCTCGGAGGCGACAACCCAGCCGCGATCCAGGCGGCCCAGACACAACGGGCGGATGCCATACGTATCGCGGGCCGCGTAGAGGGTTCCTTCATCCATGAAGACGAAGCAGAAGCCGCCCTTGATCTTGGGCAGCAGCTCCAGTGCGGTCTGCTCCAGGGTCTTGCCCTCTTCGCCCTCAAGGAGAGCGGTCACCAGTGCGGTGTCCGAGGTGTTGCCCTGCTTCATTTCACCGGTCAGCTGGCCGTCGTTGCGCTCAAGGATCATTTCCCGGAGTTCAGCGGTGTTGGTCAGGTTGCCGTTGTGGGCCAAGGCAACCGTGCCGGTTGCTGTCGCACCCAGGGTTGGCTGCGCGTTGGCCCAGTGGCTTGCACCGGTGGTGGAGTACCGGCAGTGGCCTACGGCCAAGTGCCCGGTAAGGGTATTGAGGGTCGTCTCATCGAAGACCTGGGACACAAGGCCCATGTCCTTATAGACATTGATGCGCTTGCCGTCACTGGTAGCAATACCAGCCGATTCTTGTCCGCGGTGCTGCAGCGCATACAGCCCGTAATAGGTGAGTTTTGCTACTTCTTCACCGGGAGCCCAAACCCCGAAGACGCCACAAGCGTCCTGGGGGCCTTTTTCGCCGGGGAGAAGATCATGAGAAAGTTTTCCGTCGCCACGTGCCACTGGTCGATTGTCTCATGTTGTGGCCGTGGTAAGTTCCCGCTCCGCTTATATGACCCCTCGAAAGGGCCTGATCCGGCAAAAATGCGGTGTGTCTCACATCCGGCACCCCACCAAAGAGGCGGGCCGGGTGCCCGGGTTAGCGGACGTCGTCGTTCTCGGGGCCTTCATCCGGAACAGAATCCGGGACGGCCTCCACCAGCGCGCGTTCGGAGCGCTTGACGCTGACGCGGTCAAGGACCAGCGCGAGGATCGAGAAGAGGATGACGCCGCCGCCCGCGCAGACGATCAGGAAGAAGCCGAAGACCGTGCTGGCATCAAAGGCGGGGTCGGCCGGGCGGCCATAGGCGATGATCGCGGCCACAATGGCGCCCACCACCGCGCCGAGAATCATGAAGGGAACGAACTTGGGTGCCCGGCGAACAGTGATCTCGCGACGGGCGGAATTGGGGGTGGTGTCCTCTGAAGCCATGCGTTAAAGCCTACCGTTCCTCGCCCAAGTGACAGTTAATGCCAATGTTCTTGGCGAACATTGGCATTAACTGGCAACTCGGGGGGGGGGTGAGTTAGCTGCCGCGGTATGTCGAGAACGCGAACGGGCTCAGCAGGAGCGGCACGTGGTAGTGCTCGCCGGCGTCGGAAACTGTGAAGTTCAGGTCCACTTCCGGGAAGAACGTCTCCGTGCCGAGGCCCTCGTAGTAGGCGCCCGTGGCGAAGTTCAAACGGTAAGCTCCGCCGGGAATCTGCTCCGGGCCCAGGGTCTTGATGCGGCCGTCGGCGTCGGTTTCACCCTTCGCCACCAGTGTCCAGTCGTCACCTTCGCGGACGTAGAGTACGACGGCGACACCCGCCGCCGGGCGGCCGGAACCGGTGTCCAGGATGTGCGTGGTTACTTGTGAAACGCTCATGCGTTGACTCCTTCGCTGATCAGTCCGGAGAGGCGCAGCAGTGCGATCTCCCGCAGCTGGCCAGCCACGATGCGGTCTTCTTCTTCGGGGGTGTGGGTGATGCGTTCCTGCAAGGTGCTGAGGATTTCCTGGGCGCTGCGACCTGCGGCGCGGATCAGGAAGACCCTGCCAAATTTGTCCTCGTAAGCGCGGTTCCCCTCGGCGAGGGCGGCCGTAATTTGGTTGTCGCCTGGGTCGACGCCCGCCTGCTCCGAACGCGACATCGCGGCTTCGGTGGTCTGCGCCTTGGGGCGTTCGCCAATGCGGGGGTGGTGGGCCATGGCGGACTCGACCTCGGCCGCGGTGAAGGGCTCGGCGGCACGCTGGGCTTGCCCCAGCAGTTCGTCGACGCTGGTGTAAGGGCGAGCGTCCACGACGGCCTCTACCCAGCGGCTGATATCCAGGCAAGGGGTCAGGGTCCTGATGGCCTCGTCCCGGTCAACACTGTTGAATACTGCAAGCTCCATGCTTGTGTCATCCTCGTGCAAAAATGCTGGCATCCATGGTGTGGGCTATGCGGAACTCTTGCTGGTGCAAGAGGAAGCCTTTGCTTCAAGCTTCCGCATCATGGAACTGTTATTTCAGCATACGTAATTCAGTTAAGCCCAGTGGTCGGGCTGGTGTCAAGAGACTACCGCGCTGTGACGCCTCGTCCGCACTGTGATGTAGAGGCGATGGGCGGTGATGACAACAGCCAGCCAAGCAATGCCGATGGCCCAGGCGGCGAGCACATCCGTGAGCCAGTGGTGGCCCAGATAAACCCGGCTGAGTCCCATGGTTGCTGCGAAGACCGACGCAACCAGCACCGTGATGACCCTCGCCCGGGTGGTTTCGAGCCGGAGGATGATCAGGTAGGCCACGATCCCGGCGATCACGATCGAGTTGAGGGAGTGGCCGCTGGGGAATGACGCGGAATGTTCGTACGGAGGGATCGCGTCGGCCAGGTCCGGGCGGCTGCGCCCGAAGATCGGCTTTCCGACGATGGTGATGAGCAGCGATCCCAGCCCGGCGGCAAGCATCAGGATGACCGGTGTCCAGGATCGCCGCCGGGTGGCAAGGAAGATCATGATCCCGACGGCAATAAGGGGCATGCCAACCGTTCCGCCGATGTTCGTGTACGCCGTGACGGCGACATCCAGTGCGGGGGAGCGGATTGACTTGGCTGCGGCCAGCGCTGGATCGTCCAGCCCTGCTACGCCGTCGGCCTCGGTGACGGATTCGTAGACTTCACCGAAGGCAAGGGCCAGCGATGCGGCGATGGCGAGTCCCACCACAAGGGTGATGACGAGCGCTGCATAAGGGCCGAGCAATCGTGTGACCCATTCAGCGCCCCTGGCCAATGCTCGGCCGACCGGTGATTTCCAGCGCGCCAGGTCCTGCCCTGCAAGAAATCGGTCCTGATTAACCTCGCCCCGGACGCCGGCTTCCGGCGGCTCTTTTCCTTCAGTCGTCACTCGTGTCCCCTATCCGTGGCGGCCTCCGCGTTGGTGAGCCACCTTAGCAGCCGGGGCTTGGAGGTTGCTGGGTGCCTCCATCCGCCAAGCCGTGGTGATCAAGGGAGTGGCGTCCCCGCCTTGACCAGCAGCGTGTGCTCGGGGCGGAGTTCGGTGCCGTCTTCTGCAAGGGGCCGCAATGGCGGCACCGGGCGTCCGGTTTCCGAGAGCTCGTACTCGCTCCGCGTACCCCGCTCATTAGGGATCCGGATCAGGATTCCCCTTTCCACAAGCAGCCGGAGCCGGTCCGACAAGATGTTCTTCGCAACGCCCAAGGACTTCTCGAATTCCGAGAAACGCCGTTTGCCATCCAGCGCATCCCGGTTGCGGACGTGGGCTGGATGGTGGCGTCCTGCCAAGCCGGGTATCTCCTCGGGCTGGTTCTGTCAGCAGCCAAACAATGATCGTGGCCGGAGCCGAAGAGGCCGCCAGCAGCATCATTGGCAGCTACATGGCGTTCTACTCCGTGGGAAGCGCAGTGGGAGCCGCAACCGTAGCCCCGGTTTACGATGCGTGGGGCTGGACGGGCGCCAGCGTTCTGGGGGCGGGCCTCGCGCTGGCCGCGCTTTTGCTTTGGGGGCTTCACCAACTCCGTTCAAGGAAGGTCGCTGCCGGGGCGGGTTTGGCTCGCTCCGCACACGGCGCTGGGGCAGAATGACCTCAACCAGTTGAAGGAGTTCGCACATGCCAGACATTCTGACGTCCAGGTTCCTGTTCGGTCCGGGCCCGAGCAACTGCTACCCCGAAGCCATGGCCGCCCTGGCCTACCCCGTGCTCGGGCACCTCGATCCTGTGTTCATTGAACGGCTCGACCATACCTGTGAAGGCCTCCGGACAGTCTGGGGCACGTCCAACGCGCGCACACTCCCGTTGAGTGCCACCGGTTCCGGCGGCATGGAAGCGGCCTTCGTGAACACCGTGTCCGACGGCGACGTGGCAGTCATCGCTGTCAACGGACTTTTCGGGGCGCGGATGTGTGAGGTCGCCCGGCGCTGCGGCGCGACGGTTGTGCGTGTCGATCACGAATGGGGACAGCCCGTGGACGCCGACCGTGTGCTCTCGGCGCATCCCCATCCGAAGGTGATCGCCGCCGTCCACGCTGAGACCTCCGTTGGCGTGCTCTCCGATATTGCTGCCCTCGGTGCCGGCAAGGGAGACGCCCTGCTCATCACGGACGCCGTCACGTCCATCGGTGGACTGGAGCTGTTGGCGGACGACTGGGAGATCGACGTCGGATACGCCGGAACGCAGAAGTGCCTGGGTGTCCCGCCAGGACTTTCGCCGTTCACGGTGTCGGACCACGCGTTCGAGCGCCGCGTCAAGGATCCGCGCTCCTGGTACCTCGATATCGGGCTCCTCGGCGGCTACGTCGGCGCGGCCAGCGGCGCCCGGACCTACCACCACACCGCGCCGGTCACCATGATCGCCGGCCTCGAAGCCGCTTTGGACCGGATCCTCGCTGAAGGCCTCGACGTTGTGCAGGCCCGGCATCGCGCCGCTGGTGCCGCCCTGCAGGATGGCCTGCTGGACATGGGACTGGAACTGTTCGCCGCCGAAGGTGCCCGACTGCCGAGCCTCACCACGGTCAAAGTGCCCGACGGCGTCAACTCGGCTGCCGTCCGCGCTTACCTTCTGGAGAACTTCAGTATGGAGATCGGCTCGGGCGTGGGGGAGTTCGCGGATACGGTGTGGCGCATCGGCATGATGGGCCCGAACGCCAACAGTGCCTCGGTAACCCTGGTGCTGGGGGCGCTGAAAGAGGCCATCGCGAAGGCGTAGCCCCCCGGACGCTCTCTCACGTCCCGCCGGGTTTTCCCCGATGCTCTCTCACGTCCCGTCGGGTTTTTCCCGATGCTCTCTCACGTCCCGTCGGGTTTTTCCCGATGCTCTCTCACATCGTCTGGAGCCGACGCACTATCGGTGACGTGAACGGCGTCGTTAGATGGTGTCGCGGATGCTCCAATGGCATCTTTGGCGAGCTTGGCCGAAAAGCAGTGCAGGGTTCCTGCCCGGGCGTAGCCGACGGGTCAGGTCACCCCTGGATCCACCCATACTCCCGTACATAGGGAACGCCCGCTCACAACAGTGAGCGGGCGTTCCAAAAAATCAAGCACGATGTGAGTGAGGGTCCGGTCACGACCGTGGGGAAGTGAGAGACGGTCCGGTCACGACCGTTGGGAAGTGAGAGACGGTCCGGTCACGACCGTTGGGAAGTGAGTGAGGGTCCGGTTACGACCGTGGGGAAGTGAGTGAGGGTCCGGTTACGACCGTGGGGAAGTGAGAGACGGTCCGGTTACGACCGTTGGGAAGTGATAGACGGTCCGGTTACGACCGTTGGGAAGTGATAGACGGTCCGGTCACGACCGTGGGGAAGTGAGTGAGGGTTAGACGCCCAGCTCTTCCTTGAGCGCCTGGACGTGGCCCTGGGCGCTGACCTGGTACTGGGTGAGCTTGACGGTGCCTTCGCCGTCGAGCACTACGGTGGAGCGGACCAGGCCTTCGACGATTTCGCCGTCAACCAGCTTCTCGCCCCAAGCACCGTAGGAGAGGGCCACAGCGTGGTTTTCGTCGGAGAGAAGCGGGAAGGTCAGGGCGAATTCGCCCGTGAACTTGGCGAGGGCCTCGGGGCCGTCCGGGGAGATCCCGATGACGTCGTAGCCCTTGCCCTGGAGGCTGGCGAGGTTGTCGCGGAAGTCGCAGGCTTCGGTGGTGCAGCCAGGGGTGGCTGCCTTCGGGTAGAAGTACACAATGACGTTGCGTCCGCGGTAGTCGGACAGCGAGACCTTGGTGCCGTCGGCGTCGAGAAGCGCGAAGTCAGGTGCTTGCGTTCCGACGAGGAGTTTCTGGGTCATGGCGATCCTTTACGTTCAACCGGTGTGCACCGGCGGTGTTTTCAAACAACAGCGATCATTCAAAGAGCGGACTCAATGAAAGTAGAACAGCGAAATCAGATGCTGTATTCCGCAGGTCCGCGCACTGTGGCATAAGGGCCAGGCACGAACTGGTAGCCGCCACCACGGACGGTGGCGACGGTGTGTCGGGCGGAGCCGAGCTTCCGCCGCACCCTTCCAACATAAACGTCGATCGAGCGAAATGCCGCGCCGGGAAGGTCAAATGACTCCAGGAAACGTTGCAATTCTTCACGACTGATGGCCCGTGAGCAGTTGACCACGAGGTAGCGGAGGAGCTTGTATTCCATGCCAGTAAAGGCAACAGGCTCGCCGTCCAGCAGGACTACTTCAGCAGCGAGGTCCACCGCAAGTTGGCTGCGGCGGCTCGCCAAAGTTACGGGCTCGACGCCGGTGCTGCCGCCCGCTTCCGTGCCGTTTCCAACGTCGGAATGGGCTTCTAAACGGGCGTCCGCGAGGGCATCGGCGAGTGTTACTGTCCTTGTCCGCGGACCGGTGCTACCGGCGTCGGCGGCTTCCTGCGGAGTGCCGCCCCAGGAAGTGTCGCCGACGCCGGAGTGCTGTGCCCCGGTGGCGGGCCAGATGCGGACTTCCGCCTCCGGGGCAAGTTTCATGGCACGGGCCAGCACAAGTCGTGCTGCCCGTTCCCACACCTCAGGATCGATCTCGTCGCCCTCGGCCGGGTTGACCCAGAGCGCCAGGCCGCGCGCGTTCAAACCAGGCCGCCGACCCGTGGAGGATCCACGGGAGGGCGGCGGCCCGTAGGCATTGACTGCCATGGCGGTAGGCCTAAACGTTGCCGCGGCGCAGGAGCTTGCCGCTGGGGTTCTGGCCGTCGATCACGGAGCCGCGCAGGTACGTCTTGCGGACGACGCCGGCGAGCGGACGGCCGTCGTAGGGCGTGATCGGGTTCTTGTGCTTGAGCTTGCTGACGTCCACCACGAAGGCCTCGTCCGGGGCGAAGACGGAGAAGTCGGCGTCGTAACCCAGGGCGAGCTGGCCCTTGTTGTGCAGGCGGGCCAAGGCGGCGGGTTTCTCAGCCATCCAGGAGACGACCTGCTCCAGCGGGATGCCGCGGTGACGGGCTTCGGTCCAGATCAGGGACAGGCCCAGCTGCAGCGAGGAAACGCCACCCCAGGCCACTGCGAAGTCGCCGTTTTCCAGGTCCTTGAGGTCCAGCGTGGAGGGGGAGTGGTCCGAGACGATGCAGTCGATGGTGCCGTCCTGCAGGCCCTTCCAGAGCAGCTCTCGGTTGGAGGCCTCGCGGATCGGCGGGCAGCACTTGTAGGCTGTGGCGCCGTCGGGGATTTCTTCGGCCATGAGCGTCAGGTAGTGCGGGCACGTCTCAACGGTGAGGTTGACGCCGTCGCGCTTTGCCGAGGCGATCATCGGCAGCGCGTCGGAGGAGGAGAGGTGCAGGATGTGGGCGCGGGCGCCGGTCCAGCGGGCACGTTCGATGACCTCGGCGATGGCCTTGTTCTCGGCGCCGCGGGGGCGGGAAGCCAGGAAGGTCTCGTAGTGGTCGCCGCCGGGGTGCGGTGCGCGGTCGATCGCGTGAGAGTCCTCGGCGTGCACGATCATGAGCGAGTCGAAGGACTTGAGCTCAGCCATGTCCTCTTCCATCTCATCGGCGTCCAGGTGCGGGAACTCGTCCACGCCGGAGTGCAGGAGGAAGCACTTGAAGCCGAAGACGCCTTCGTCGTGCAGCGGGCGGAGGTCGCTCTTGTTGCCCGGGATGGCACCGCCCCAGAATCCGACGTCCACGAACGCCTGGTCCTTGGCGACGACGCGCTTCTGCTCCAGGCCGTCCACGCTGGTGGTGGGCGGGATGCTGTTCAGCGGCATGTCGATGATGGTGGTCACGCCACCGGCTGCTGCGGCACGGGTGGCGGAGGCGAAGCCTTCCCACTCGGTGCGGCCGGGCTCGTTGACGTGGACGTGGGTGTCCACCAGACCGGGGATGAGGGTTTCGTCGTCTGCGAGTTCGATGACCTCGTTGCCCGTCAGGCCGTTGCCCAAGGGTTCGATTGCCACGATGATGCCATCGCGGATACCAACTTCGCGGGCTGCGAGGCCTGCGGTGGTCAGGATGCGCTGGCCCCGGATAACGAGGTCATAGGCGCCGATTGCTTCAGACATTGAGGTACTCCTTGTTTTCGGTCCGTTCCGCCAGGTACACGCCTATGTGCTTACCTAATTGTTCAAGCAACGGACCTGCTTCAGCGATACATTTTTGGACATCTTTTTCCAGATCGGTCAGTGCGTGGACCGTGTGGAAGCCGGCGTCGTTTAGTTGTTCCCGGCTCAGGGTACTCCGGCCGCAGACTGCGATCACGGGAACCCCGTTCCTCTGTGCTGCGCGGGAGACGCCCATGGGGGTCTTGCCGAGCAGGCTTTGCTCATCCAGGCTGCCTTCTCCGGTGATCACCAGGTCGGCGCCCTTCAGCCGTTCTTCCAGCTCAGTGAATTCAAGCACGACGTCGATGCCCGGCCGGCGCTCTGCCTTCAGTGCCGCTATGGCAATGTAGCCAACGCCGCCTGCCGCTCCGGCGCCTTCTGCTTTGGCTGCGTACTTGGCATGTTGCCCGGTTGTGGCTGCGAGGACGTCAACGAAGTGGTTTGCTGCTGCATCCAGTTCGGTGACGTCGTCCGGCGTCGCGCCCTTCTGCGGACCGAAGATGGCTGGTGCTCCGCTGGCCCCCAAAAGGGGATTGTCGACGTCGGACGCCAACACGAACTCCGTTGCCTCAACGCGGACGTCGAAGTTGGAGAAGTCGATGCTGTCGAGCTGTGCCAAGGCGGCACCGCCGCCGGGGAGCTCGTTGCCGTTCGTGTCCAGGAAGACGGCGCCGAGTCCCTGCAGGACTCCCGCGCCGGCATCGGTGTTCGCGCTGCCGCCGACACCCAGGATGATCTTCCGGCAGCCGAGGTCCAGCGCGGCGCGGATGAGTTCGCCGGTTCCGATGCTGGTTGCCGTTTTGGCCGTTTCGCTCGTGGGGCCGTCCGGGAGGAGGGCGAGACCGGAAGCTGCCGCCATTTCGATGACAGCTTCCTGGTCCCGCACCGCGAAGTCGGCCTTCACTGGCTCGCCGAGCGGGCCGGTGACGGTGGTGGTCCGGCGGGTGAAGCCGGAGCCGATGGCGGCGTCGATGGTTCCTTCGCCTCCGTCGGCCACCGGAATGCGAGTTGCCTCAAAGCCCTTGGAACCGAACCCCGCGAGCAGCCCTGTTGCCAGGTGCTCGGCGACGTCGGGCGCAGACAGCGAGCCCTTGAATTTGTCCGGGGCGATGACAACACGCATTCCGGTGCCTCCTTACTGTGTTGTGTTAGCTGGCGATTTACGCTTTGGCCAGGATCGCGGTGGGTGCGTCCGCCGCGGTTTCAGCCAACTCTTCGAACTCGTTCACGCCGTTGATCTCAACGCCCATGGAGATGTTGGTGATCTTTTCCAGGATCACTTCAACAACCACGGGAACCTTGAACTCGCCCATCAGTGCCTTGGCCTTGTCGAAAGCGGCAGGCAGGTCGTTCGGGTCCTCAACGCGGACGGCCTTGCAGCCCAGACCCTCGGCAACCTTGATGTGGTCCACGCCGTAGCCGTTGGTTTCCGGGGAGTTGATGTTCTCGAAAGCCAGGGAAACGTTCTGTTCCATGTTGAAGCCGCGCTGCGACTGACGGATCAGGCCCAGGTAGCTGTTGTTCACCACAACGTGGATGTACGGCAGGTTGAACTGTGCGCCTACGGCCAGTTCCTCGATCATGAACTGGAAGTCGTAGTCACCGGACAGGGCAACAACGGTGGCATCCGGGGTTCCACGAACAACGCCCAAGGCGGCGGGAGCGGTCCAACCCAGCGGGCCGGCCTGGCCTGCGTTGATCCACTTGCGGGCACCGAACACGTGCAGCATCTGTGCGCCGGCGATCTGCGACAGGCCAATGGTGGACACGTAGGTGGTGTCGCGACCGAAGGCCTTGTTCATCTCCTGGTACACGCGCTGCGGCTTGATGGGCACGTTGTCGAAGTTGGTCTTGCGGTGCAGGGAGCCCTTGCGCTCCTGGCACTCGGCAACCCAATCCGAGTAGTCCGGCAGGGACTTAGCTGCCTGGCGCTCGCGTGCCAGCTCGATCAAGCCAGCCAGCGCCGCACCGGCGTCGGACGCAATGCCCAAGTCCGGCGAGAAAACGCGACCGATCTGCGTCGGCTCGATGTCGATGTGCACGAACTTACGGCCGGCCGTGTAGGTGTCCAGGCCGCCGGTGTGGCGGTTGGCCCAACGGTTGCCGATGCCGATCACGAAGTCGCTCTGCAGGAACGTCTCGTTGCCGTAGCGGTGCGAGGTCTGCAGGCCAACCATGCCGGCCATCAGCTGGTGGTCGTCCGGGATGGCGCCCCAGCCCATCAGGGTGGGGATAACGGGAACGTTCAGGATCTCGGCCAGCTCAACCAGCTGTGCGGAAGCGCCGGCGTTGATGATGCCGCCACCGGCAACGATCAGCGGGTGCTGGGCCGAGGTCAGCATGTCCAGGGCCTTTTCCAGCTGCTTGCGGGAAGCCTTGGGCTTCTCCACCGGCAGGGGCTCGTAGGTGTCGATGTCGAATTCGATCTCGGTCATCTGCACGTCGATGGGCAGGTCCAGCAGGACCGGGCCCGGACGACCCGAGCGCATCAGCTGGAAAGCCTTCTGGAAAGCGCCGGGAACCTGGCCCGGCTCCAGGATGGTCATGGCCATCTTGGTGACCGGCTTGGCGATGGACTCGATGTCCACAGCCTGGAAGTCTTCTTTGTGCAGCTTGGCAACGGGTGCCTGGCCGGTGATGCAGAGCATGGGGATCGAGTCTGCCCATGCCGCGTACAGGCCGGTGATCATATCCGTGCCAGCGGGGCCCGACGTGCCGATGCAGATGCCGATGTTGCCATCAGCTGCGCGGCTGTAGCCGTCTGCCATGTGGCTGGCGCCTTCAACGTGGCGGGCCAGCGTGTGGCGGATGCCGCCGTGGGCACGCATTGCTGAGTAGAAGGGGTTGATCGCTGCGCCGGGCAGACCGAAAGCTTCGGTTGCGCCTTCCTTTTCCAGGATGGCTACGGCCGCATCAACGGTACGCATCTTTGCCATGGTGTACTCCTTGTTTTTGCCCTTTCGGGCGAAGTCTGTGGTGTTTTTGGGTGTGGTGAGGGAGCCGCCGTCGTTTACTTACGACGGCGGGTTCTCTGCTGTTTGTTTCTTTGGCGCTTAGCGCCTTGGCTTACTTCCGGCCGCTGAGCTGGAGAACCTGCTTGAAGAGGCCCGAGTGGTCGAGGCCGCCGTCGCCCTGGTTGACGGTTGCGGCGACGAGCTGGGCGACGACTGCGCCGAGCGGGACAGCGACGTTGGCTTCGCGGGCTGCGGAGGTGACGATGCCGAGGTCCTTGTGGTGGAGGGCCAGGCGGAAGCCGGGGTCAAAGTTGCGGTCGAGCATCTTCTGACCCTTCTGCTCGAGGACCTTGGAGCCGGCCAAGCCGCCGCCGAGGACCTTCAGTGCTGCGTCGGTGTCTACGCCGTAGGCCTCAAGGAAGGCGATGGCCTCGCCGAGGACCTGGATGTTGACGGCCACGATCAGCTGGTTGGCTGCCTTGACGGTCTGGCCGGAGCCGGACGGGCCGACGTGGACGATGGTCTTGCCCACTGCGTTGAGGACATCCTGTGCTGCCTGGAAGTCTGCAGCTTCGCCGCCGACCATGATGGACAGGACGGCGTCGATGGCGCCCTGCTCACCACCGGATACGGGAGCGTCGAGCGGGCGGATGCCTGCTGCTGCTGCATCGTCCGAGAGGCGCTTGGCGACGTCCGGGCGGATGCTGGATGCGTCGATCCAGATGGTGCCCTTCTTCGCATTGGCGAAGACGCCGTCTTTGCCGCTGACAACACCCTCAACATCGGGGGAGTCCGGGACCATGGTGATGACGACGTCGGCGTCCTTGACTGCGTCCGCGATGCTGCTGGCACCCTGGCCGCCCTCGGACACGAGCTTGTCGATCTTGTCCTGGCTGCGGTTGAAACCGGTGACCGTGTGGCCGGCCTTGACGAGGTTGATGGCCATGGGGAGGCCCATGATTCCGAGTCCGATGACTGCAACGTTGCTCATTGTGGTTCTCTTTCTGAAAGTCTTTTTAGCTCAGGTGTGCTGGATGCTTAGTTGGCGTTGGCGCGCTGGCGGATAGCCCAGCTGAAAGCCGATTCCTGCGGTTCCTTGTACTCGAGGCCGATGTAGCCGTCGTAGCCGAGTTCGCGGCTGCGGGCGATCCATTCGCCGAGGGGGAGCGTGCCGGTTCCGGGAGCGCCGCGGCCGGGGTTGTCGGCGATCTGGATGTGGCCGAAGTCCTTGGCGTGGTTCTCGATGACGGATTCGACGTCGTCGCCGTTGACTGCCAGGTGGTAGAAGTCGGCGAGGAGCTTGATGTTCTGTGCGCCGGATTCTGCCTTGACGCGGGCGATGACCTTGAGTGCGTCTTCGGCGGTGAGGAGCGGGTACTTGGGTGCGCCGCTGACCGGTTCGAGGAGGACGGTGCCGCCGATGCGGGCGACGCCTGCCGCTGCTGCGGCGAGGTTCTTGGCCGCGAGTTCGTCCTGCTCTTCAGGGGTGAATTCGTCTTGGCGGTTGCCGTAGAGGGCGTTGAAGGCCTTGCAGCCCAGGCGCTCACCGATGCCGGCTACGGCGTCGATGTTGTCCTTGAACTCGGAGCAACGTCCCTTCCAGGAAACCAGGCCGCGGTCGCCGCCGGGCATGTTGCCAGCGTTGAAGTTCAGGCCTGTGAGCTGGACGCCGGCGTCCTTGATGGCTGTTTCAAACTCGGTGGTCTCTTTGTCGGTGGGAACCGAAGTGGCGAAGGGCCACCAGAACTCGACGGCGTCAAAACCGGCTGCCTTCGCGGCGGCGGGGCGCTCGAGCAAGGGCAGCTCCGTCAGGAGGATGGAGCAGTTCACTGTGTACGTCATCGTAGGTCCTTCCGAGGAGGGGCTTTGATCTATCTTCCTGGTTGCTTGGCTGCTGCCTTGGTGTTTGGCTTCAGTTTCCGCTTTGTGGAATTTAGATTCTGCTTTATGAAAAGTTTAGGGAAGGTGGGGGTGTGAGTCAAGGGGGTGGGTGGGGAGGTGGGGGTTTGGGATACCAAGGGTGATGAACTTGGCTTTGTCGCCACAGTGTGGTCGGTCTCTTCGCTGCAGTCGCGTGGAATACTTCAGGTAGTCTTTTTGACCGACGACATGTCGAGGGCAAGCGCTGACTTTGCTTACTTCCTGTGTGCCTTGGTGGTCCGTAGGATTGCCATCGTGTCAGATACAAAATCAGCCGTCCCGCCACGTCCGCTGAGCGTCGGAGACATCGTCGTTGGTCCGAATGAGCTTTTAGGCGAATGGGTGGCCGCCCAAATCACAACGATCGATCCTGATTGGAAAAAGGTTGGTGTGCTCGAGCTGAATTGGTCAGGTCCGGAGCCGTTGTCAACAGATGACTTGGGTGTCATTGAACCGCTCGTGCTGACGTACATGGCCTGGAACGGCAGGCTGTCCTACGTCAACTGCGACTGGGTGCTTCCACGGAGTTTCCGCGTGATCGGTAGCATGCCCTTGGTTCATGATCGCCCCTCAAATAGTTACACCAGCAGTTGGGGAGTGGGTTACCAACTCGCTCGGCAGCGCGCTTGGGACAGGGGTGAGCGCGATTGGCAGGAACCAGGAAAAGCTCGAACTGACGCCAGGGGAATTGGATCATTCCCTCGACGATGGTGCACCTGTTCAAGATGGAGTGCGCAGCCTCAGAGCGACTGGCCTGTCCGAAGTAGACTGCCTTCGGATAGCATCGATTTTTCCCAACCTTAAGAGTTTGATCCTAGGCGGCAACCTAGGGCAGCTCAGGAACGCCGGAATGCTTAACCGGCTCGGCCGGCTCCGGGCCCTCCTTATCTCCGACCTGTTCGGCATGACGAAGGCCGACTGCTTGCTTCCTGAAGACGTTTCCAACCTTGAGTACCTCTACCTAGACAGCGTGCCTCATGAGTACGCCTCTGCGATGCGGAGTCGGTGGCGGTCAGAAGCGGCTAACGGCACAAGCGTCAGCATCACTAAGGCACGGAAGCCTGAATGGGTACAAGAGAATCTTGAGAACCCGCTTCGCGACTGGGACGGGCGCGAGCACATTAGTTCTGGTCGCTTCAAGAAGGCTGTGGCGCAATTCAAGAAGACGCGAAGCGAAGTGATCGAAGCGCTCTCCGCTCAGCCAGGCGAGTCCACAATAGACCAGCTGGAGAATATTGGCCATGAATACGCGATCGCCTTCAATCGCTTGGATGGAAGGTCCCCGTTCATCGAGACAGAGGAGCGCGAGGAACTATTCGCCGTGCTCGATAAAGTTGTTGTTGAGTTCGAATTGGAGCTGGGTCGTTCGCTCGCGGCCGAGCGGCTGGCTCTTTTGTCGGGAGTAGAGGACGCACGGGACTGGTGAGCCTTGCCTTGCCCTGGGCATTGGCCTACGACACACCTGGCCAAGAAGCTCGAACCGCCAGCCCTGATCAAGGCCCGTCGCACTGGGTCATTTGCTGAGGTGCCCCGGCTCCTACACGACATATGCGCCGTTATCGGCCTTTGAAAATGAGGCGATGGCCATGGGGTAGCACTCAGTTCTGTTCGGTGAGTTGGATGTTGCCTCGTTGGGGCCAGTAACCGACAGACTGGAAGTATTCGGTTGCGTCAGCATGCTCTGTGAATTCGAGCAGGTTGCCGATCTTATGTTCCAGGACATCGCGTACCTCGCCTGGTGTCGCGAAGAAGAACTCTTTTCGGAGGTTGGACTGGTTCAGGGCACGGGCGGCGAAGTGTTTGTGGAGTTCGTTCTCAAGGGTGACTGCATCTTCGGAGAAGTACAGGGTGTGGATGTCGAATCGGAAGGGGACGGATGCGCCACTGAGCTCGGCTACGCGTTGTTCTGGCTCCAGTCTGCGTGTGAGACCGATCTTCACGACCCCTTCGCCGAAGGCTCCTCGGTTTGAGATGACGTAGGTGTATCCGGCCCTGATATTGGCCGCACGGAAGTCGTTCTGGGCGATGGCCTCGTCGACTTCTCTTAGACGCTGTTCAAGTTCTTCGTCGTGTTGACCGGAGGCACCGAGGGCAGCAAGGGCATTGAGAAGGTGTGAACGTTCTTTGTCCAGTCGAGAGCGTTCTTCGGCGAGTTCCCTTTCGACGCGTTGTTCTTCGCGTAGGCGGGCGCGCTCTTCACGTTGCGCTTCTTTTTCTTCCTGCTTCTTCATCAGCCAGTCAGCGGTAAGCTCAATCTCTTCGAGTCGGATGTCATGGAATTCATCGCTGATGTGCATTTCCATGAGTGCGCCCAGCTTGGCGATGGCCACTCGTGACGCTTCCAGACGCCGTTTGGCGGTTATGACGTTGCCGAGTTTGAGTGACCTGACGCTGTTGTCTGCTTCGGCGTTGTATGCCCTGAGCATGAGTTTCGCCAAGTCCTCGGTCATCCGTCTTCCCTTGGCCAAGGAGTTGTCAAACGTGAACATGTTGGACTTGATGATGGCGCCACCGGCCCGTACCAAGTCGGCGATGCGTGTTTCGATCTCACTTAGCCGGTCACGGTAGGAGGCTGCGTTCTCGAGTGGGTGATGATAGCGGTAGATGCCGACCTCTTGAAGTACCAGTCCGTCGTTGAGTTCAACATATGAAGCTGCCGCCGCCCCGGTCTGTTCAAGACGCTGCTTCAAAAGATTGTTTTCAGCCTCAAGGAACGCGATCCTGGCTAATTCAGAAGACTGATCGCCAGAGGTCGGAACGGCGGGTTGGTCTTGGGTGTTAACCGCTGCCGCCGGGGTTTGAGTTAGGGCATCCTCATCAGCATTAGCGGGCAGCCACAATTGCCAGCCCGCGGGAGGGGCCGGCCAGGCTGGATCCGGCGTCCAACCCGCTGGAGGGCGCCACGAAAGCGGGGGCTTGGGCCACCCCGGCGGAGGATTGAAAATCATTGTTTGCTCAGGCGACATCAGGAGGTACGTACTCCAGAGACGTTGGCAGGAACCAGCCCGAACGGATTCTTCGAGACTGAAGCCCCAAGATGCTCAAGTGTGGCGGACGGCACGACCGCTGAGAGATCTATGTGGGCGAAGGTGTCTCGCAGGACTGCTACTGCGATGAATGGAATGTAAGTATCGCGGCCCGTTGCCGGGTTGATGGTGTTGGTTCCCACTTCCAGTGAGATGCCCTGGATCAATCCCCGCCGGTCGGCTTCGAAAACTTCGTGAAGCGTACGCAATGCGACCTGGTGTACGGCGCCGGCATACCGGTCCTTGGAATCCTTCTGAGGCGAAGCAGTCGGCGTGATTTCATCCGATGCCTTCACGTACTTGTAGGACTTGATCGTGGGAACACTGTCTGGGCCCGGAACGAGCGTTCGCAAGGAAAGTTCAGCAGTTGCAGGATCGAACTCGGATTCGTGCTCCACCGCGAACGCCTCGGGGTACACGGAGTTGGCGAGCACGATTCCAACGTATTCCTGCACGGCATCGACGACACCGTACCCCAAACCTGCGATCAGCTGATCAAGAGACGCATTGTGTTCGGCGACTTCCGATTCGCGAGCAGCGCACTCTGCCTCGTAGACTTTGCGTGCCTGCGCGAGTTGCTCCTGCCGTTTTTTCTCCGTTGCGGTGTGCCGCTCAGCGAGTTGACGACGGCGCTCGGGCAGCTGCTCCATCTCTGCCTCCCAGGCACTACGGGCCGCTGCGTACTCCGCTTCCGCCTGGGCCTGTGCTTCAGCCAGTTTCTTCTTTCGGCCAAACAATCCAGTCGGGGGAACAGGAGGCTGAAACATTGGCTCTTCGGGATCCAAGAGGACAACAGGGGGAGGCGTCGGAATCTCGAGTGACCGATCAAACCGAGGATGCTGGACCGTCTGCCGGAGCGCTTCAAGGTCCACGTAATCGTCAACCTCCAGAGTCGTCTCCAGAAGAGAATCAACCTGGTCGTACAACGCAAAAAGGTCGGCATTCAGTTGCTCCACTTCAGCCTGCTTCGCAGCGACGTGGGCATCGGCAGCTTCCTTCTCCATACGCTTCCGCTCTGCCTCCGAAGCACGCTGGAACGCGGCAGCTGCCCGTTGCTCTGCCTTGAAAGCTTGCTCCGCCTGCCGGGCCGCTGCTGCCTGCTCACGGACCGCCGCCCCCTGTCGCTGTTCAGCCAGCCGTGCCTGATGCTGCATTTCCGCGAAGAATCCCCGACGACGCCCCATTACCAACCTTTCACTGGAATTTTCGTTCACCATATCAAGGGCCTACGACTCTTTCAGTCGAATTCGACACTTTCCACTTCCCGACGAACACTTTCGCGATGGGTTGAACCCATCCCCACTCTCAAGCGCCGAGGGCAATCCGACACGGCTCTGGTTTTGCTCATGGAATTTATTGATGCCACTTGAGAGGGACGAGCCCGTCCCGTTCTGTCGGCGCCGAAGCCGCCTTTGGCTCCCTGCCTCTTCAGCAGTCAAACTGCCTATGAATGGACTATTTGAGGTGATCGGCAGGTCACAGCGCTAGAGGATAGTCCAGGCATAGAGGACTGCCAAGCCTTAGCAGGGCCGCGCAGTTCGGCGTAATCGCCAGACTGCGCGGCCCCACAGGTTATCGCTGTAACTGATCAGGTAACGGTGGTGGACGAGCCCCTATAAAAACGTCCGAACTTGCGAAGGTAAAGGTACATTCCCACGAATGTTCCAAGCCCCAGAACAGGGCCCGCCCACAAAGCGATCGGGGCGCCCTGCAGCAGGATAGCGCCGAAGCCGAATGTGCCAGCCAAGGCGGCGACGCCTGGGTTGGCGGTGGCGAGTCTGCCCTGAATTTTGCCCCCGAGCTGTCGGTAATAGGCCGCTTGCATGAAAGCGAATAGGAGGAATGCGGCCACCATGATCAGTGGCCAAGGCCAGGCGGCCATGGCTACGACGCTCACCGTCAAGCCGTACATAGCAGCCAGGGCTAACCAGTAGTGCTGCGATCTCGCCTCGTGACCCGGAGTCATCAGCAGCCCCTGTTCACGTCGATCACGGATCCCGCGATCGCCATTACGGCTGAACAACCCAGTGCTGCCATCGGCCCGAAGAAGCCCATGGCCCCACAGAATGCAGCATTGGTTCCCCACCAAGCCCAAAGTGCCGCCCAGGCTGCTGGACATTGCGGAAACATCGGTTTCAGCGAAGAGTTCCGGAAACCGCCTCCGATAGTCATTTGCTTCGCTTTGCTGATACTTGCCACCTTTGTGCCGAAGTGACCGTTTTTCACTTCGAGCTTCAGATACCCGCCATCAGCAAGCGAAACTAGAGCTTCCAATGCGTCATTTGGCATCGATGCTGCCAAGAATTCTTGCTGCTGATGTGCATCGAAACGACGGTCAGCTGACAAGTACTCCGTTAGTGGCTTCGAACCCTTGATGAGCTTTACACGTTTGTTGAACCCTGCTGGGTCTCGTAACCGCGCTTGCTCCAGACGGATCAGCGCCTCCTTACGCTGGGCTTGTGTGGGTTCCAATAGGGTTACGCCGGCCCCATCGGCCGTCACTGTGCGGGATGCAGCAGCGTTTGCGGGTCCCACCGATGCTGAGAGTATTGCAACGACGGCCACGATCATTGTGACTATGCGAAATATGCTTTTCCTAGAATTTCTAAAGATATGCATGCGATCCCCAAATAGATTTTCCTCGGACAGGTTTGTCCGACGGTTCTGCACTATCTGCACTATCTGCGCAGGGCCGGGCGCCGAAAGGAAAGAACGGTGCGCGCTCGTTGTCCTGATGGCTGCCCTTGAATGTGCTAGTACACGGCGAAAGTAGCCCGAGAAATTCACCCCCTAGTGCCGGAAAGTCGAATCTAGGTGGTGGTATGGGCAAAATTAGGTGGTGATTCGGGTGAAAATGAGTGCCAAGAAAGAGTGACTAGGTGTTCCACGCGTCGTCATAGAACAGAAGCGTGAGCTGCATGGGGCTGACGGGAGATTTCCCGCTGAGCGCTTCATGCACTACCCAATAGGTCAGTTCATAGGGCCAAGTGATCGATTATGTCGACAGCCATAGGAGGTATGGCCTCCTGCCAAGAGCCTATACTTTGCGAATCTCGATAGAGTGGGCACAGCGTTGACGTGGCGGCAAGGACCATCGTCACTGCTCGCGGAAGGACAACGAATGGCTCGGCCGACAGTTCAGGACGTCGCTAGGACTGCGGGCGTGTCTGTGGGGACGGTGTCGCGCGTCTTGAACGGGAGCCCGGCCGTCAGTGAGGCGGCCAAAGAGAAGGTTAGCGCCGCCATAAAGGAGCTCAGCTATCGTCCTCTCGCCTCAGCAAGGGATCTCCGAAGAGACAGGACAATGCGCGTGCTAGCCCTTGCCAAGAACCTGGACTCGTTGGTGATCAGCGAAGTCTTCCGCGGTGTCGGAGACGCGGCAGCAGATTCGGGTTACGTGAGCCTCATCGCAGCGACCGATGGGGATCTGGATCGCGAACAGCAACTCGTGGACATGCTGCGCAACGGCTCAGTGGACGGGCTCGTGATCTTCTCGCCGACGATGCCGGACGACGACGTAAACACCGTCGCCGAGCAACTAAGCGTCGTCCAGGTCTGTGAAATCGTGGACGCCGAAGCAGCGTTCGGGGTTTCCATCGATGACCGGCAGGCAGCGTATGACATCACGAGCCACTTGATCGAAACCGGTGGCAAAAGACTGGCCATGCTCGCGCATAGGGGTGCCCGCTCGGGACGGCTGCGCGAGGAAGGCTTCCGGCAGGCGCTCACTGAGTCGGGCTTGGAACCGGACCAGATCCTGTTCGGAGAGGGTAACTTCGGCTTCCACTCGGGTCGCACTCTGGCAAAGAAGCTCCTGAAAGCAAAAGACCTACCTGACGCCGTCTTCTGCGGGACCGACGTCGTCGCCGCCGGGTGCGTTCGGGAACTCAAGGATGCCGGACTCCGAGTTCCACAAGACATCGCCGTAGCCGGGTTCGATGACTCGGCCCAGGCAGAAATGTGCGTCCCGGAACTGACTACCGTCCGGCAGCCGGCCTACGAGATGGGTCGTGTGGCATTCGCCGAGCTTCTCGAGCGGATGACAGTCCCAGACGCCCATCGGCGCGGTCGGACTTTTCTCCCGCACGAGCTCGTCGTGCGGGATTCCACTAAAGGCTAGGAACGAGTGGGTCGCGCTGCCGGCCATTGCTTTACCCCGCCATCGATGCCAAGTGCTTTGGCTATGACTGGACAACTCAGCCGCATTGTCCTAGGTTCGGCTGGAGAACTGCGATGCGTGGCAAAAGGCAAGTCGAATAATCACGGTGCATAAAATTGGGGAAATCATGTCAGCAAAAACTCAAAACGTAGACGAGCAGCAGTCACCGGCAATAGGCCAACACAAATTTGACAGGCTTGCAGCTATGATAATTGGGCTGGCGACCATAATATGGGGAATGATTGCGCTTGACATTTGGGGCGAATTTGAGTCCTGGTCTTTGTTTCCGAAAATCGCTGTTCACTCCCTTAGCGCAGTTACGGCAGTGGCTCTTTATCTTCTCTGTCGGATCCGGCAACTGCCGACGAATGTCACCCTGCTTATCGTCCTGCTGGGAGTAGCATTCTTCTTCATCGATGTCGCACTGGCGTTTCAATACAGCCCCTTCTTCGGCCTGGCACTGATCCTCTTAGCTATCCGGCGACGCCATCCAGTGATGGCATTCTCAGGCGCCCTGAGCCTTACGGCTGCGTTCATAGCAAGGTTTGTCCACGCAGTCGACGGTCCTCTGATACTTGTTACTGGAGTTGCTGTTCTTGGTCTGTCCGCATGGCCCGCCCCGTCCAAGAGGTAGCTCGGATGAGGCGGACCGTGTTGCGGCTGCTAGTAGGTCGTAACGGATACGCTTCCATTAGTGCTGACGCGCAACGACAATGCGATCACTTCGCTGTACGCACCATTCCAAGACTTTACTGCGGCGGTGTACGTAACTACCGCCTGCCCATACGTCCCGGAATCACGGACGTAGTAGGTATTGCGAATTGGATCTGAGACTGAAACGCCACCGTAGGTTGTTATCGAGCCGCAGCAATGCGAGGGGATCTGAGCATTTGCACCCTGATACTTCTCATACGTGGCGCGGAATGAAATAGAGATTGTTGACGTTTCGTGGGCGACTAAGCAGTTTTGGTAGCTTGCCCATCCGGCCCCACCGTATGTCGTACACTGCCCAATGGCAGCAAGTGTGGTCACGCCACCATGCGCGGAGATCGCTTCCTGGGGAAGCTCGATTGAGGATACTGAGATGGATCCGTCGACAAAGGTCTGCACCGTGGACCGCGATCCGTCGCGCTCCAGGACGTCGGTTGAGATGGGACTCGAACCGGCGATGTCCGCATCGAGGAAGGTTCCCGTTGCCGCCTTCTTCCTTAGTTCGGCCTGCGTTTTCTTTGCTACGCCCCATTTGTCCCAGAATGCCTCTGCCCGGGTATCACCTGTCCCATTCTTCGTCGGAGCCGCCGATGAGGGCGCGGCGACCCCAATACTCAGAAGCAGTATGGAAAGTAGCGCTAATACGGTTGCCTTGATCGGGCGGTTTCTTTTCATGTTAGCCTTCCTTGACTAGGTTGGTGAAAGCTGTATTGTTCTGGACCCACAATCGCAAAACCCACCCTTGGGACCCAGCGCCATTTGCACTGTTATAGCGCACTTTCAGTTGCGCGTATGCGCCTCCATTCCAGACTTCATTCCGACGTGGTATGGTCAGCTCGGGATTTGTGATATTGCCATAATAGGATAGGTAATAGGCGCCCCAAGCATCATTGATTTGGTCGTATCCGCTGGTATGGGTATATGTTGCACGAAATGCCAGGTCAACTGTGGAGTTGGCTTCTTGAACCAAGCAGTCGTAATTGACGGCGTAGCCACTGCCTCCGGAATACCCCTGACATTGACCTACGAACATCGGAGTTATGTCCGTGGTGCTGCTCGCCGACCGAGGGCGTTCCACTTTTGAGACCGTGATTGATCCGTCACTGAACCGCTTTACTGTCACATTTTGCGTAGGGGTGGAGCGAGATTCAACCGTCACGGGCGAAGAGCCCGGTTTGTCCGATTCCACAGCCTCACCCTTTCGGATCTTTTTCAGGAGTGCTTGTTCTTGTTGCGCTGGAACGTCGTACTCCGAATACCACTCATCAAGATGGTGCAGCCACTCCCGCAATTCCTCCTTAGAGTCGGAAACTCCACCGTTCGCACTCGCCGGCTGGGCGATGAGCATTGAGAATGAGAGTGCCGATATTATTGCTATGAACGATGCAAATTTTCGCATGATCCCCCGGTTCGTCGATCTGATATTCCTTCTTCGTCACCACTAGCCCAAACAGATAGGCATATTGTTTAGCCAAGCCAAACTTTGGTGACAAGGAAGACCTAATACCCACATCAAGAACCCGTCTAGTCACACAGGCCATGTCCTCGGCTAACAAAGGAAGGATGAAGATTAGGCGATTTTGAGCAGGCCTATGTCAGCGGTATATTCTGCCCATGGGGGAAGTTGATTATGATGAAATTTGCCGTCAGCTGCAAAGCAAAGGAATGCTGAGCGCCCACATGTGGCTAGTGCTCTACGCCTCAGGAGCCACGCCCAGGCAAATCGCAGACGCCTGTGATGTCCATCCGAACAGCGTGCATGGCATTCTTCGTAAGTACACTTCTAATCTCCCGCTGCTCACTAGGCTCCACATTAGTAACCTAAAGGTGGACGGCGGGAACGAATGCCGAAGTCCGCGCCGAAGCTTCTGGGCTGAGCGTCTTCATGAAGTTATGAATTATCAGGCCGACAAGGGAGTTCTTCCACACCCTAAACTGAGCGATCCGGTTGAAGGTCGGTTAGGCCGATGGCTGGACGCTCAACGAAAGTATGCAAAATCAGGGCGTCTCACTGAAGTCCAGCAGAGGATGCTCGATCAGCTGGGAAACTGGCGACCCACGTTTAGGCAGTCCCGCGATGAGGCCAGATTCAGGCAACGCTTCGAGGAACTAAAGTCCTTCTACTCTTCAACTTCACGCCTCCCAAGTTATCGCTCTACCAATCAAGATGAGAGGGGATTGGGTATCTGGCTGCACGGACGAAGAACTGACTCGCGTCGAGGAAAGCTGCGCGAAGAGTGGATGCTTTCACTCGACGTCGCAATCCCTGAGTGGCGGGGCAGCCGTCAAACGCCTTGACTAATCCTGGGGAGGCCACTCACGTGCGACTGTTCCACGCAGTTGAATATGTCGGGAGTTAATTCAACAGATTCAGCGCTAACAACCACATTCATGCCATTGGATCAGCCGATAGGGTAGGCCCCCCGTGTCTGTGTCAGCGGCATCGACGCCGCATTCGCTGTTAGGCCACCCATCAACTCCCGACCGTTCAGCGGGCGGATGGACTCGCCGCATACACTCACGCCCTCAAGCTATTTCGGATGCCACGGCTCCCGTGAAGCGGGCCTCCCAACAAAAAGGGTTGACAGCCCCGAGCCACCACTGCCAAACTACTTTGGAATCGATTCCACGGCCGCAAGGCCGTTTTTACAAACAACGTTTGGAATCGATTCCACGGATCAATAAGAACCACCGGCAAAGAAGCCACCCTCAGAACGCGGGACAGCCAAAACGCGCACTGAACTCCACCGCCCACAGACCCTAAAAGGAGCCACTTGTGGACTTGAACCGACCTGCTTCCCCGCTCCAGAGCCAGAACCAAGCAACGCCCCGCAACCGGAAAGCCCTCGCATCAGCGGCAATAGCCGCAGCCCTCCTCCTCAGCGCGTGCGGCGGGGGAGCCGCACCTCAAGGTGCGGAACAAGCGGCAGCTGCCGATCCGGCGTCGGGCGCTAATGCCAGCGGCGCCGTGAACATCTGCGGCGTCAAGGACGCAAGCGGCATCTACAAGGGCACGGCGGAGGCATTCACCAAAGCGAACGGCAAGGTCACGGCCAAGTACACCGAGATCGGCGCCACCACAGATGAAGCCCGCACGCAGATCGTGCAGCGGCTCGAGGGCAAGTCCACCGAGTGCGACCTCTTCCTCACGGACGTCATCTGGACCTCCGAGTTCGCGTCCCAGGGCTGGCTGCTGGACCAGACCAAGCTGGTGGAAGCCAACAAGGGCCGGCTCATTCCCTCCACTGTGGAAACCACCAAGTACCAGGACAAGTACTGGGCTTCCCCGTTCTTCACCAACGCCGGGTTGATCTACTACCAGAAGGACAAGGTGGCCAAGCCCGAGTCCTGGCAGCAGCTCTACGCGGAAGCCGCCAAGGTCCCCGGTAACGGGTACGTCTACCAGGGCAAGCAGTACGAGGGCCTCACGGTGAACTTCCTGGAAATGCTCTACAGCGCAGGCGGCGAAGTGCTCAACGACCAGGGCGACGTCACCATCGACTCCAAGGAAACCCGCGACGTCCTCAACTTCATGAGCGACGGCCTCAAGAATGGCTCAGCCGACCGCGCGGTCCTCACCTACAATGAAGACCCGGCCCGCCTCGCCTACGAGTCCGGCGACTTCGGATACCAGCGCAACTGGCCGCACGTGTACCGGCTGCTCAACGCGACACCGTTGGCGTCCACTTTCGGCGTCGCGCCGCTGCCAGCATGGGAAGGCGGCGAGGCTTCCGGCGTGCTCGGCGGCTGGAACCTCGCAATCTCGGCCCACTCCACCAACCAAGCCGGAGCTGTCGCGTTCATCGACTTCGCCACCACGCCGGACTGGCAGAAGCACGTGGCCATGGACTACTCCCAGGCTCCGGTCAACGAAGCTGCCTACTCTGACGCCGCGGTACTGCAAAAGATGCCGTTCGCCACGGAACTCCTCGCCTCCGTGAAGGGTGCCAAGCCGCGCCCGATCTCCCCGGTCTACCCGCAGATCTCGCAGGCGATCTACAAGAACGTCTACGCCGTCCTCTCCGGCACCGCCTCCACCGAGGAAGCCGTACAGAAGATGGCCGACGAAATCACCACAGCCAAGGCGAGCTTCTAGTGATGGCCATCAGAACACTCTCGCCAAGCCGGGCCGCAACGACAAAAACAAGCGGCCGCGACCGCGCCGAACGCAAGCTCGCGTTCCGCATGACGGCGCCGTCGCTGGTCATCATGGCCCTGGTTGCGGTGGTCCCCATCGGCTACGCGATCTGGCTTTCGCTGAACCAGTACAGCGTCCGCACCGCAGGCCTGTCCCGCTTCGTCGGCCTGGAAAACTACATCAACGCCCTCGCAAGCCAAGATTGGTGGGCCGCGTTCGGCCAGACCTTCCTCTTCGCGAGCCTGTCAGTCACGCTTGAGCTCATCCTCGGCACGGCCATGGCATTGCTGCTCAACCTCGCGTTCAAGGGCCGCGCCGTCCTGCGCACCGTGGTTCTGCTGCCGTACGCGATCATCACCGTGGTCAGCGCCATCACCTGGCAAACGATGTTCCAGCCCAACATGGGCCTGGTCACCAACGTCCTCTCCACTCTGGGGCTGCCGGGCGGCGACGTCGTCTGGCTCGGGGAGCACGGCTACGCGATGGCCGTGATCGTCATGGCCGACGTCTGGAAAACGACCCCCTTCGCGGCGCTTATCATCCTGGCCGGCCTGCAGGTCATCTCCGCCGAAACGTACGAGGCCGCAGAACTCGACGGGGCCAGCAAATGGCAGACCTTCGTCAACATCACCCTGCCACTCCTGCGCCCGGCAATCGTCCTCGCCGCGATCTTCCGCACCATGGACGCCCTCCGCGTCTTCGACCTGCCGTTCGTCCTCACCCGCGGCGCCAACGGCACCGAATCCATGTCCATGCTCGCCTACACCCAACTGCGCGAAAACCGGCTGGTGGGCGAAGGATCGGCGTTGTCCATCCTGACCTTCCTCACCGTCATGGTGGTCTCGGTCATCTACGTCCGCTTCGCCGGCGGCAACATCCGCGACGTCGCGAAGGAGGAACAATGAGCTCACTGATTGCAGAACGCCCGACGGCGGAACTTGCCGCGCGCCCCAAGACACCGAAGCGTCGCTTGCGTGGGGAATCGAAACTGCACCCCCTGGTGTGGGTGTTCGTGGTGGCCGTCATGGCTTTCTCGCTCATCCCGTTCTACTGGCTGGTCAACACCTCGCTCAAGAAGGGCGCGAGCCTGTCCCAAGGCGAGCTCTTCCCGAGCCAGCCGACCCTGGAGAACTATCTGGTGGTGTTCCAGAACCCCGAGTTCCTCCTGGCCTTGCGCAACTCGGTGATCATCGCCGTCGTGACTACAACGGTGGCGCTGGTGTTCGCGTCCTTCGCCGCCTATGCGCTGGCCCGGCTGAAGATGCGCCGCAAGGCGATGATCCTGACGCTGATCCTCTCGGTGACCACGTTCCCGGCCATTGCCATCGCGGCCCCGATGTTCTCCATCTGGCGCGAGATCGGGCTCTACGATACGTTGCTCGGACTCATCATCCCGAAGCTGACGTTCGCATTGCCGCTGGCGATCTACACGCTGACGTCCTTCTTCAAGGAGATTCCGCGTGAGCTGGAGGAATCCGCGTACATGGATGGCGCCACACCGTTTGTCGCCTTCCGCAAGGTCATCCTGCCCCTCGCGGTCCCAGGCTTGGCGACGACGGCGATCCTGGTGTTCATCTCGGTCTGGAACGAATTCCTCCTGGCCGTCACACTGACCACCTCGCCGGAGGCCCGTTCGGTTCCCGTCGCAATTGCGTTCTTCAGCGGCACCAGCGAGTTCGACCAACCTCTCGGCACCATCAGCGCCGCGTCGGTGATCATCACCGTGCCGCTCGTGATCCTCGTGCTCGTCTGCCAGAAGCGCATTGTTTCCGGCATGACGGCTGGTGCGGTCAAGGGCTAACGCCTTTCAAACCACTTATCCACAACCCAGAAAGAACAGGAACAACGTGAGCATTCAGCAGCAGGTCCCGTCCACAACCCTCAAGGTGGGAGTTGTGGGCATCGGTTGGGCCGGTCAGCAGCACCTCAAGGCGTACAGCAATATCGACGGCGTCGAGATTGTCGCCGTCGCCGGCATGGAAGCCGACCTTCTTGCCCAGCTGAAGGAGGAGTACAGCATTCCCCACACCTTCGCGCGCTGGGAGGACATGATAGAGCTCGAGGGCCTCGACGCCGTCAGCGTCGCCGTGCCGACGTTCCTGCACGCACCGATTGCGATTGCGTCGCTTGAGCGCGGACTGCATGTGCTGAGCGAAAAGCCGTTGGCGCGCAACGCCGTCGAAGGTCAACAGATGGTGGCCGCCGCTCGCAAGGCCGGCCGCGTCCTGGACGTTGCGTTCAACCACCGCCGCCGCGGCGACATCCAGGCGCTGAAGGAAGCGATCGACGCCGGTACACTGGGTCGCCCGTACTACGCCAAGGCATCCTGGCTGCGCAGGCAGGGCATCCCGATGCTGGGCAGCTGGTTCACCAACCCGGAACTCGCTGGCGGCGGGCCGCTTGCTGACATCGGCGTGCACGTCCTGGACTACTCACTCCACCTCCTCGGCGAGCCCAAGGTTCTGGCCGTCTCGGCGTCGACCCATTCCGAACTCGGCCCACGCGGCCTCGGCGGCAACGCCCGCTACACGGCGTCTAACTCCAGTCACAAGTTTGAAGTGGAAGACTTCGCCTCCGCGTTCATCCGGCTGGAAGGCGGCGGGACCCTGATCCTGGAAGCGGGATGGGCAACGTACCGCGACGAGCGGGACCTGATGGACTTCACCGTTTACGGGACCGACGGCGGTGCGGACTTGCGCTCGGTCGGAGCCTCCGAGAACCCGGTAGCGGACGTTCACGTCTTCACCGAGAAGGACGGCGAAAACGCGGACTTCGAAGTGGTGGCCGAACCCGGGCGAGCCCACCAGGCCGTCGTCGACGACTTCATCGCCGCCGTCCGCGGCGGCGAGACCGTGTGGGGAAGCCACGACGGTTCACTCGCCCTCAGCCGGGCCCTGGTGCTCGATGCCTGCTACAAATCCGCCCTTGAACAACGTGAAGTGGTGCTCTGAAATGTCTGATTCGAAATTGAAGATTGTCGTCTGGAACGAGGCCGTGCATGAGGCTCGCAACGAGCCTGCGACCATCGGCGACATGTACCCCGAAGGGATCCACGGCGCCATCGCCGCCGGGCTCCGCGGCTTCTACCCGGACTCCGAAATCTCGACGGCGACACTCGCCGATCCGGAGCACGGACTCTCTGAGGAGGTGCTGGAGCAGACGGACGTGCTGCTGTGGTGGGGGCATATTGCGCATGAGGAAGTCGCTGATGAAGTGGTGGAGCGGGTGCAGCGCCACGTGCTGGGCGGCATGGGCCTGGTGGTGCTGCATTCGGGGCACTTCGCCAAGATCTTCACTCGATTGTTGGGGACTACTTGCTCGCTGAAGTGGCGCAACGAGGGCGAACGCGAGCTGGTGTGGACGGTCAAGCCGTCTCACCCGATCGCGGCCGGCGTTGAAAGCCCCATCGTCATTCCCCAGCAGGAAATGTACGGCGAACTGTTCGATATTCCGGAGCCCGACGACCTGATCTTCATCAGCTCGTTTACCGGGGGAGAGGTGTTCCGCTCCGGCGTGACGTTCTCGCGCGGCAAGGGCCGGATCTTCTACTTCAGCCCGGGCGACCAGGAATACCCGGTGTACCACCAGCCGCAGATCCAGAAGGTGATCGCCAACGGCGTCGGCTGGGTGGCCCAGCCCGGTGCCTTCCGTGAGGCGCCCGAGGTCTCCAACCCGGCGCGGGGCTGGTTCGAGGCTTAGAGACGATGAATACTCCTCTTCCTAGTGGCCGTCCTCTGGGTGTGGCCGCGATCGGTTACGCCTTCATGGGGAAAGCCCACTCGAACGCGTGGCGGAATGTGGCCAGTTTCTTTGACGTCCCGGCCTTCGAGCAGAAAATGCTGGTTGGCCGGGACGCCGCCTTGGTTGCAGAGGCTGCCGCGAAGTACGGCTGGGCCGAATCCGCTACTGACTGGCGTTCGGTGATTTCGCGGGACGACATCGACATCGTGGACATCTGCGCCCCGGGCTGGATGCACGCGGAGATCGCTCTGGAAGCTCTGGCTGCCGGGAAGCATGTGCTCGTGGAAAAGCCGCTCGCAAACACTCTGGGCGAGGCTGAGTTGATGGCGGAAGCGGCCGCTTCGGCGCGGGACCGGGGTGTGCAGTCGATGATCGGCTTCAACTACCGCCGCGTCCCTGCGCTCGCGTTGGCCCGGGAGTTGATTGCCGATGGACGTCTCGGAACTGTGCGGCACGTCCGTGCCGCTTACCTTCAAGACTTCCTATCCGACGTCGAAACCCCCATGAGTTGGCGGCTCCGCAAGGAAACGGCCGGGTCCGGCGCGTTGGGCGACATCGCCTCCCACGCCATCGACCAGGTCCAACACCTCACGGGTGAGACCGTTACTGAGGTGACGGGAACGTTGCGGACTTTTGTGGCCGAGCGCCCCGGCCCCGGTGGAATGGAGAAGGTGACGGTCGACGACGCCGCGTGGACCACTTTAGGCCTGACCGGCGGCCTCAGCGCGTCGGTAGAAGCGTCACGAGTGGCTACCGGACAGAAGAACTCTTTAAAGATAGAGATCTACGGGTCTTTGGGTTCGTTGACGTTTGATCTGGAAAACCTGAACGAACTCGGCTTTCTGGACGCCACACTTCCCGTGCGGGAGCAAGGGTTCCGGCGGATCCTGGTCAACGAACCCGAGCATCCTTACGCTGCAGCGTGGTGGCCGCAGGGGCACATCATTGGTTGGGAGCACACCTTCACGCACCAGGTTCGCGACTTCCTCCTTGCTGTTCGCGACGGAAGCCAGCCGTCGCCGTCGTTCGATGACGGGCTGCAGATCCAGCGGGTGCTGGCCGCCGTCGAAGAGTCGGCGCGGAACAGGAGTGTGGTGACTGAGGTTCCAGCTGTCACCAAGGGAATCGGTGATCTTCAGGTTCTGGGCGCAAAATAGTTGGCCTGTTTCGCCGCGAAAGACCCTGCGCCACACTGGTTGTAATTGACTCCGCTGGGGATGGGCCGGAGGCACAGGGGCTGGCCGAAACGAGGAAGACGATGCAGAAAGCGCGAGTGGCGGCAGTGCTGACGTGGGTCTACGCCGCGGCGTTCGGGATCCCGGCGATTCCAGTCGGCATCTACCTCCTGCAGAACGGCTACCTGCCGATGTTCATGGACCTGTTCCCGATGTACGCAGGTCCGTGGGACGGCTTGCAAAGCTGGGCCTTCGTGGCGCTGCTCCTGGCGTTCCTCGTGGTAGTCCTGGCCGCGTCGTGGGCGGCTTGGCTGGCATGGCGGGGGCTCAAGTCCGGGCTGGTTGTTGGGCTGGCTCTTCTCCCTGTGGAAGCGGTGTTCTGGTTAGGCTTCGACCTGCCGTTCCCTTGGTTGTTCGGTGTGGCCCGCGGCTTGCTGTACGCGCTCGCTTTGAGGTCCTTGCGGCAGCGTCCGGATGGGCGGCTGGCCGGCGGCTAGGAGCGGGCGAGCTAGTGGTACTCGAACCATGTCAGGATCGCTTTCACCCGACGGTTGTCTTGGCCTGGTGGCATCCCCATTTTGAGAAATACATTCGCCACATGCTTACTTACTGCAGCACCAGACAGAAAGAGTTCCTGGGCAATTTCCGCGTTTGAACGTCCCTCCGCCATCAAGGCCAACACTTCCTGTTCACGAGGAGTGAGTCGTGCCAAGGGGCCGTGTTCTGAGCCTGTATGGGTGATATGCCTGACAACTTTGGGATCAATAACCACACCTCCTCCTGCGACGGTGTCCAGGACGCGAAGGAAGTCCGCAATGCGACCCACCTTCTCTTTCAACAGGTAGCCCACTGCCCCGTCTGCTCCCGGACCTTTCAATAGTTCCCTCACATACGGGCCTGTGACGTATGCAGAGAGTACGAGGATGGGCAGCCCCCGATGCCGGGAGCGCAGCTCGATGGCCGCGCGAAGTCCATCGTCGGTGTTACCTGGTGGCATCCGTACGTCGGTCAGTACCAGCTCCGGCAGTTCCGCGTCGCGCGCGAGTGAATCGACAGCAAGGATGAGCTCCGATGCGCTTTCGCACTCACGAATCACCTCGTGTCCGTTGGACATCAATATTTCGCGAATGCCGGCCCGCATCAACAGGCTGTCATCAGCCAACACAATTTTCATGAGTACATCCGAAGTAGCAGGAGGAAAGTCTCCATATTTACCATGTTGGTTCACACGGTGCCGAGGCTGTCACTTCTGTGCCACCGCCTACTGGACTGTTGATTTCGAGGTCCCCACCGATGCTCCTCATCCGTTCCCTTAGCCCCGCGAGACCGGACCCCGCCGCAATGTCGACTCCACCCTTGCCTTCGTCGCGCACCCGCGCCCAGACCCCAGCGCCCCCACACCGTAGTTCGATCCAGGCCTGGTCCACCTCCGCGTGCTTCGTTATATTCGTGAGTGCCTCCGAAATGGAAAAGTAGATTGCCGCAGCTGTGGGTGAAGACAACAGGGAATCCTCGCCCGTTGCCGTGAATTCGATGCGCAACGGTGAGCGTGCAGCGAGTTCTTCAACGGCAACTTTCAACCCGAAATCGCTGAGTTCCCGGGGATGGATGTCACGCACGGTTTGCCGCAAGCGCTCCAGCGCGTGCTCGGCTTGCTCTCTGGCGCTCGTGGCTTGCCTGGAGAGGGAGGTTTCTTCCCGGGTCAGGGCTGCGGCCTCCAACATTCCCAGACGCAACACGACTGCCATAAGCTCCTGTTGCGCCCCATCGTGAAGATCGCGTTCGATCCGTTGGCGCTCGGCTTCGAATGCCTCAGTCAATGAGGCCCGACTGCTGCGTAGTTTGTCGAGTTTGGCGATCAGGTCTTGCTCCGAGGCCGTGAGGAACGCCTTGAGGGAAGCATCGCGTAGCAACGAGATTGCCGTCAGGACGGCCGCAGTTACGACCCCGAGAAGTAGACCTACCGGTACAGCGACCCAGGCCTGTTGCAAACTCATCGGCTTGAACGGTCCAACTACCGCTTCGATCCCAAAGGCCCAGAGCACGGGATTGAAAACGAGCACCGAGGTGCTGATGAGTCCGAAGAACGAGACGATCAAAGACAACGCACACAACACGAGTGCGGTAAGAAAGACGGGCAGGTCTGTGCGCCACAATGCCCAATCTCCCAGGCGAAGGCGGATCCACGATCTCCAGCTTTGCCCAGGTGGGCGCAGCGGCATGGATGGTGCACCGCAAAACAGGGCACGACGTCGGTCGGCCTCGGCTACAGCGATCGCCGAAATTGGCAGGACGACCACGCTGGCGAGTATCACCGGAAAAACCGCACCCGCGATGATCTCCGTGAGCACACGACGACCGGAATGAAAGTGCGGCATTCACCCATTTTACCGGGAGGCCCTCGTGCTGAATGTAGAGCCAGCTCTACCACCCTAGGGGGCTAATACCCGTGCCCTGACTTCAAATTCAGCGTTGGATGAGTACATGCCACACAACAATAAGTCCCTCAACCCGTGCATCCGTTTGCGCGGGGTCACCATGGGGTTTCCCGTGCCCGGACGTCGTAAGGAGATCACACAAGTCCTTCAGGACATCACCTTGGACATCCCGGAGGGGCGCCTCACGGCGATCGTGGGCCCCTCTGGCTCGGGCAAATCTACGCTGCTCCTGTGTGCTGCGGGGCTCGAACAAGCGACCTCCGGCTCCATCGAAGTCCTCGGCACGAACACGCTCGCACTCAACCCCCGTCAGCGCGCCGCATTTCGCAGCCAAAACATTGGCTTCGTTTTTCAGGAATACAATCTGGTCAGCTCCCTGACCGTCGAAGACAACATCGCACTTCCCGCACGGTTGGCGGGCCACCGAATCCCACGCGCCACGGTCTCAGAGGCCATGACCCGCCTGGGAATCAGCAAGCTTGCGCGTCGACGGCCCGACCGTTTGTCCGGAGGTGAACGTCAACGCGTAGCTATCGCACGGGTTGTCGCCAATCAGTCGCGGATCGTGTTCGCGGACGAGCCAACCGGTGCGCTGGATCTCAAGTCCGGCCATGTGGTGCTGGATTGGCTGCAGGCACTGCCTGCCCAAGGGACTTCGGTGGTGATGGTCACCCACGATCCCCACGCCGCAGCCCGCGCTGACCACGTGGTGGTTTTGGGCTCAGGTCGCGTGCAACGGATCCTCCCGGGAGGCGATGCTCATGCCGTGGGCGAAGCGGTGCTCGCCGCTCAATCTGAGGACGAAACAGTCGGATCCAGCTCATGATCCGCCTCGTCCTGGCCGACATTCGCATGCAGGCGGCTATGTGGTTGTGGGCGCTGTCCTGCGCACTCATCGGTGCCGCATGTGCGGCCGGCTCACTCATCGCCATGTTCACGACTATCTCGGCCGCCCAGACTGCCGACGATTCGAGAATGGTCTCGGCTTCCATTGCACTCGGGGGAAACATCGTTTTCTTCACGGTGCTCGCCGCCATGGGTGTCATTGCTTCAACCGTCGGGCTGACCTTGACGACGCAACGCAGGGAGCACGCGCTGTGGGTGATCCTAGGGATCCCGCGCCACCAGGTCAGGGCCACTCTTCGCATCGAGCTCATGGTGCTGGGGCTGATCGCCGGCACGTTGGCCATTTTGCCAGCCCATCTGGTGGCTGGCATCACCATTCAGCAATGGGCCAATACCGGGCTCAACCTCCACAACGCCTCTGTGGCATTCCAGTTATGGCACGTCGGTATTTGTCTGCTCTCCGGGATCATCCCCTGTTTGCTTGGCGGATGGGGCGTGACCACAAGGGCTGCGCGAACACCCGAAATACGAGCATTCCGCGACGCAACCGATTCAGCCGCCAGGCCCGGGATCGCGCGCAGCATCTTCGCGCTGTGCCTCTTTGCCGGTGTAGTCGGCATGTGGATTCCCGGGCTCGGACTAGAACTCGGGGGCGGCTTGGCTCAACGAACTGCCTTCGCATTCGCCGGAAATTTGTTCCTCATCTGTCTGCTGCTTCTCATGGGTCCCTGGGTACTCACACCCTTGATGAAGCTGTGGACCGCTTTGGTACCCTCGCGAAACGTAGCTTGGCATCTGGCCGTGCAGTCGTGCCGCACCCGTGCCGCACGAAGTGTCACCACAGTGCTGCCTTTCGCGCTGTCCCTCTCCCTCGTCGGGCTTTTCATCGTGATGGGAAACGTGATGCCAAACAGCACCGCAGGCTTGGGAGACGTCCTGGTGGTACTGGGATGGGTCTTCGTTGTCGCGTGGGTGGGTGGTCTGGCCGTTATCGCTTTGGTGGGAAAGGAGCGACGACGCGACTCGGCACTGATCAGCGTCGCAGGCGCCCCGCCCGGAGTCATTGCGCAATCAGCAATCCTTGAAGGCGTCATTTACGCCGGCACTGCCATCGTCTTCGGCGCGCTCACTCTCGCCATCACCGGCATCACCATCGCCACAGGTGCCCGAATCGATGCCTTTGGCCTGTTTGCCGGGATCCCGTGGATCATTCTTGGCGGACTGGCCCTTGCAACGCTCGGCACGACCTGCCTGGCGCTCGCAGTTCAATCTGCCCAAGCCTCGCGAACGATCGCCGTGCGAGTCCTTCGCACATGAGCTCCTCCAACGCGCGATGTCCAATGGCGATCACCTTGCGGAGATTCAGTTCACGCAGGTCGCAATCCACAATTCAGTCCAAACCGTCTCACGAACTCATAGATCCCAAGGAACCCCACCCATGACCTCTCGATACCGGGCCCTGCCCGCAATCCTCGCAGCCTGCACCATCTCACTTGCCGCCACCGCTTGCAGCAGCGGTGATGAGCTGGCCGATGCTCCCAAGGATTCAAAGACCTTCGAATTCACGGGCACGAATCTCTCGATAGAGTCCAATGCCTCGGAGCTTGAGCTTGTTCCGGCGGATATTCAAGATATCCAGGTGGAACGACAAGTCAGCGGCTCTGTCAATGGCAACGCCCCCGAGTCGGAATGGGTTCTCGCAGGAAACACGCTGACGCTCAAGACCGGCTGTGCAGGAGTCTCGATCAGCTGCAAGGCCCGCTACGTGGTCAAGGTGCCCCGAAACGCCGTGATCAGTGCTGAAAACACCGACGGCTCAATCCAGGCTTCCGAAATCAGCACAGATCTAACAGCAACCACGGGCAAGGGAAACATTCGGTTGAACAACTTCAGCGGCCACAAGCTTGATCTGACAAGTGACAACGGAAACATCGCCGGAGACAGGATCTCGGCGCCGTCCGTGACCGCAACCTCGGACAATGGTGAGGTTCAGTTACGCTTCGGGGCTGTACCGGACAATGTCGGTGTGAAAAGTGATGATGGAAACGTCGAACTAGCCCTTCCTGAATCGGACTACCGGGTGGACACGAAGACGAAGCATGGCAAGGTGACCGTAAGCGTCGCCGAATCCAGCGCGAGCATGCGTGCCATACAGGTGGACACTCGCAACGGGGACATCTCCATAATGAACGGCCAGTAGGCTTCACCTTGTCCGCTGTACCCGCCTGATAATCCGCCAGTTGAGCTGTCCGCGCTCGTCGCTACTGAGCCTGGTGAACGTAGAGGTCGCGGAGCAGCGCGATCTCGGCTCCGTGGTGCAGGATCTCCTGGTTCTCCCACCACACGATCGACGGAAACGTCTCCTCGGCGTCGCTGCCGTACGGGTAGCTGCTTAGCCCGGTCCGGTCATAGTCGGACTCGTCGACACTGAGTAGTACCCGGCGCCAGTCGGCTGCAGCCTGACGGAATCTCTCGATAGCGCCGGCTGCATCTGGTCGTGATTCGTACGTCGCTCGATCGAACGTTCGGTCGCCCCCGAGGTGGTTGGCTCGGCCCAACAGCGTCTCGGAGATGTGGTCAAGCCGCCAGGCGATCGTGGTGAGGGGCGGAGGCCACGGACTTTCGGGGGCGCCGTCCCGCCCCCACTCGCCCGCGCCGATGAGCTTGATGGCGCCCGGTCCGGGCCCATCGGCGCGCCTACGCACCGACCAGCATGCGGCGACCGGTTCCCAGAGGTACTCAGCGTCCGTCAGTACCGGTACGACGACCTCGCTGTCATCACCCGAGTTGCTGGTGGGCCCGGCGAGGCGACTGAGAAGTCGTTCCGTCGCCCAGTCGTACTGCTCGAGCAGTGGCTTGAGTCGCTGGTTGGTCATCATGGCATAGAGCCTAACCTCCACGAGATGCCGTTAGCCGCCTAAGCGCTGTCGGTGTTCGTCTCTATCCACGCACCGTGACGGAGAACTTCCACACGACTTTTCCGGTGTCGGTCATGATGAAGCATTGACTCGCCCGGGTCCAGGACGAGTTCATCGTGAGGCGCTTCGTGTTGCACGCGGACTGCGTGCTGAAGTCTGTCGGGTACAGGTATGAGTAACCCTCAGCCTGCGCGGGCACCGCAACCGCGAGGCCTCCGGCGGCAAGTGCGATCGCTGCCGTAATACGGACAATGGTCTTTCCACGCTTCATAGTCTCTCCCCAAATAGGTCTGAACGAATATGGCCAAATTATCAGCGCGGACAGGGAGCCAAAATGGGTAGGAGTGCCCATGGCGGGCAATGCGCCAATGAATTCCGAGGATCATCTTCAAGCGGAAGACCTCCCTCACGCATGCCCGCCCGTCTCCAGCCCCGCACCCACAGCAGCCACAAATGCATCCGTCTCAGCTGACCGTCGACTCTTCAACCACAATGCCGACGTCCGCCAAGCCAAGGGATCACCAACCAGCGGCCGCCACACAATTCCCGACGGCAACGGCGTCCACGGCTCTTCGTTGAAGTGCACCCCACGGCCGGCCATGATCAGCCCGTGCGTGAAGTGTTGATTCCGCGCGTGAACGATCGCAGCCGGAAGATACCCGGAATCCCGGCACGTGTGCAGGAACGAGTCGTACAGCGTCGGGGCCATGTGCCGCGGGAAGATGACCAGCGGATTCCCGGCCAGATCGCCCAGCCGCACAGAGTCCAATGAAGCCAGCGGATGCGCAGCGTTCAGCACCACCCCGAGCGCACGAGAATACATAGCCCCCGACTCGAAACCCACGCTGCTCAAAGGGTGACGGACCACCGCGACGTCCAGTTCGCCGTCGCGCAGTCGCTCAACCTGCTCAACGGTGGTGAGCTCGTGCAGGTTCAACAGAACGTCTGGCGCAGACGCAGCAAAGAAAGAAACCATCGTGGACAGGGCAACCGGATTCGTGTCCGGAGGCACCGCCACCTGCAGGACGCCCGAAGCGCCGGGCCGGATCCGTCGCATCGACTCCTGCGCCATGGCCACGTGATCCAGCACCCCACGCGCATGCTCCAGCAGCAAAGCTCCGGCTTCGGACAGCTCCACACCTGTGCGGCGCCGGTGGAACAGCAGCACCCCGAGCTCTTTCTCCAGATCCTTGATGCGCTGCGAAAGCGGCGGCTGAGCCATGTGCAAACGCTGTGCCGCACGACCGAAATGCAGCTCCTCAGAGAGCACAACAAAGTACTTGAGATGGTGGAGGTCCATCGCCGCACCATATCAGTTTGGTATCAAGCCGAGTAGATATTGATGTTAGACGGGTCACATTCACCGATGGTCAGATGGAACTCAAGAAACCCCCAACGAACCCCCAACGAACCAAAGGAAACACCGTGTCCCAGGATGTCCTCTTCGAACAGACCGGCCCCACCGCCATCATCACGCTCAACCGCCCGGACAAGCTCAACGCCTGGACCGAGGCCATGCGCGGCGAACTCATCGACTACCTGGAAGGCCTCAAAGGCAACGACGACGTCCGCACAGTCATCCTCACCGGCAGCGGCCGCGCGTTCTGCGCCGGGCAGGACCTGGCCGAGACCGCGTCCATGAACCCCGAGGATCACGAGTCCGCCGAGGCCTGGATCGACGGCTTCGACCGCCTCTACCGCGCCGTCCGCAACCTCGACCAGATCACCATCGCGGCCGTCAACGGCGTCGCCGCCGGCTCCGGTTTCCAGTACTCACTCCTCTCGGACCTCCGCGTCGGTGACTCCAAAGTCCGCATGGGTCAGCCTGAAGTCCTCTCCGGGATCCCCAGCATCACCGGCATCTGGGCCATGTGGAGCATCCTGGGCAAGTCCAAGACCTCCCAGTTCGTCCTTACCGGCGAACTGGTGGACGCTGCCGAGGCCCAGCGTCTTGGCCTCCTTAACTACTTGGCGGACGACGGCGGCGTGCTGGCTTACGCCGAGGACCTCGCCGCACGCTTGAGCCTCCTTCCTCCGGGTGCAGTCCGCTTGACCAAGAACCGCCTGCGCAGCCTGGAAGACGACGACCTGAGCGACGCCATGGCAGAAGCCAAGCGCGTGCACCGCGAGGCCTACGGCACCGGAGAACCGCAGCGCGAAATGGCCCGGTTCCTCGCCGGCCGCCGCTGAGAAGACGGGACACCAACGTGAAAACAGCAACCCAAGACCGATATACCGAACTGCGGAACAGCCACCGCTGGGAGGTGCCGGAGCTCTACAACATGGCCGTCGACGTGGCCGACCACCACCCAAGGGACAAGCGGGCACTCATCCTGGAGTCCGCCGTCGAAGGTCAACGCGAGGTGAGCTGGGGCGAAATCCAGGACCGCTCCCGGCAGATCGCGGCCACCCTCCAAAAGGCCGGCATCAAGAAGGGCGACCGCGTCGCCGTCCTGTTGCCGCAGCGTTCCGACACCCCGGCCGCGTACCTCGGTGTGCTCAGGACCGGCGCCATCCTGGTCACGATGTCCTTGCTCTGGGCTGCCGAGCCGATCCGGTTCCGGCTGGAGGACAGCGGCGCGACGGTGATCATCGCTGAGGGCTCCGCGAAGCACCTGTTCAAGGACTACGACGGCACGTTCATCGACATCGACAGCCCGGACATCGCGGCTGCCGCACCAGAATTCGTGGACGTCGAAACCAAAGCCGACGACCCCGCGCTCATCTTCTACACCTCGGGCACTACCGGCCGCGCGAAGGGAATCGTCCACGCGCACCGGACCCTGCTGGGCCACAACGAATTCGAGTACTGCCACCAGATCGGCGACGGCGATGTGTTCTATGGTGCGGGGGACTGGGCGTGGTCGCTTGCCAAGCTCATGGGCCCGCTCCGGCTCGGCGCCACGCACCTGGTCTTCCGGCCCAACGGCGGCTTCGACCCCGCAGCCCTGCTGGACAGCATGAGCCGCCACCGCGTCACCAGCGCGCTGGTCAATCCGACGTTCCTGCGCAAGATGCGCGAAGACGTGCCCGACGCCGGTAGCCGCTTCCCGCTGTCCCTGCGGACGGTTTGCTCGTCCAATGAGCCGCTGACGCCGGATTTGATCGTTTGGTTCGAATCGCAGTACGGGCTGACGCTGCTGGACTACTACGGTTCTACGGAGTCGTATCCTCTGCTGGGGAACTACCCTGATGTGCCGGTCAAGCCGGGTTCCATGGGCAAGCCGCTTCCGGGCTGGGAGGTCAGGCTCCTGGACGAGAACGAGCAGGAAGTAGCTGCGGGCGAGACCGGCGAGATCTGCCTTCGGGCGCGATCCAACCCGCAGTTTCCGCTGGGATACTGGAACATGCCGGAGGCGTCGGCCACGGCATTCGGGGGCGGTTGGTACCACACGAAGGACCAGGCCTACACGGATGATGACGGCTACTTCTGGTTCCTGGGGAGGACCGACGACGTCATCAAAACGTCCGGATACCGTGTGGGCCCTTATGAGCTGGAGGCAGTCATCCGCGAACTCGATCCCGTGCGGGACGTGTCAGTGACCGGCGTGCCCGACGAGCTCCGCGGCCAGTCCATCAAGGCATGGATCGAACTGATGCCCGGTCACGCTGGGGGAGCGGACCTGAGCGAAACCATCGTGGCGCACGTGAAGGAGAACTTCTCCCGCTTCGCGTACCCCCGGTTCATTGAATACGTCACCGCGCTGCCGAAGTCGGCCACCGGAAAAGTCCAGCGGGCCCAGCTCCGCGAACTCCCACACGTTGTAGCCTCTCCCCGCCTCGAAGGACAACAATCATGAATACGATGACCGAGAAAGTCGCTGAAACCGAGTCTTCCCCCCGGCGCAGCCTGAAGCGCGTAGCCGCGGCGGCCGCCGTCGGAAATTTCGTTGAGTGGTTCGACTCCGCGGCTTATGCGGTCATGTCCGTCACCATCGCGAAGCTCTTCTTTCCGGATTACTCCACGACGGCGTCACTGCTGGCCGTGTGGGCGATCTTCGCCGGCGGCTTCATAGCCAGGCCGCTCGGAGCGGCATTCTTTGGACGCTATGGTGACCGGATTGGCCGCAACAAGATGCTTGGTCTGTGCGTGCTGATCATGAGCGCGGCGACGTTCTGCATCGGCATCCTGCCGACGTTCGCGGTGATCGGCGTGTGGGCTCCGATCCTGCTGTTCGTGTTCCGAGCCGTCCAGGGTTTTACGACCGGCGGGGAGTACACGGGGTCGTCGGCTTTCATTGTTGAGTATGCGCCGGAAGGCAAGCGGGCCACCTACGCGAGCATCATCCCGGCCACCGTTGGCCTGGCCTCGGTTGCCGGTGCGCTGCTGGGCGTAGCCATCACTTCCACTCTGAGCTCCGCCGACCTTCAAGCGTGGGGCTGGAGGATTCCCTTCCTGTTGGCTGCGCCACTAGGCCTGATTGGCCTCTATATACGGTCAAGGGTTGACGACACGCCGGTGTTCCGTGGGCTGGAGAAGACGGGCGAAGTGGCCAAGCGGCCCCTCGGCGACGCCATCCGGATGTGCTCACGGCAGATCTTCACACTCTTCGGGTACAGCATCACCAATGCCATCGCGTACTACCTCATGAGCAGCTACATGATCGCCTACATGACCTCGAGCCTGGGCTACTCATCGGCCGAATCAATGATCACCAGCGTGATTACGATGCTCGTCTACACGGCGGTTTGCCCTTTGGCAGCCCGTGCCAGCGATCGCTATGGACGCAAGCCCATGTTGCTGGTGGCCTGTATTGGCTTTGTGGTCATGACTATTCCGGCTTTCTCGATCATGCCGTTGGGACTCGGCTTCGCGATCCTGGGTACCAGCATTCTGGGTGCTTTGGTGGCTGTCATCGGTACGTCCAACGTGCCGGCCCTGGTGGAGATGTTCCCGTCATCGGTTCGGGCTTCCGGATCTGCGATCGGTTACACGCTGGCCTACGTACTGTTCGGTGGGACCGCTCCGTTCGTGGCGACCGGCCTGGTGGCTGGTTTCGGGACACCGCTGGCTCCGGCCTTCTACCTCATGGGCATGGCACTCGTGTCAGCCGTGGTTGTGGTCCTGTTCTTCCGCGAGACGAAGAACCTGTCACTGTCCCGGACCACGGTTCTGTAGGTCTATTTCGCGCCTGGTGCCCCGGCTGCTCAGTCTGATGACTGGGCAGCCGGAGTTCTATGAGGGACTTGAGCTGGCTGCTGGAGATAGGGGTGGACCTGCCTCTCCCAGTATCAGCTTCCACTCTGCCTGGAGCCAGGAAAGCCCGAAGGAGATACTGTCGCCGTCAGCGTCAGTCGCTGTCGCCTCCTGATGATCGGGTGAGTGCCGTTCGGTCCATGAGAGGTTGACTCTGCCGTCGAGTGCTTCCGCCTGGGCCACCAAGATTTCGGCAGCCTCCTCTCTTGCTTGCATGTCAGTCGCCGAGAGGTCGAGAAGTTTGTCCGTATCACCGCCGCGCACAGCATCGAGCACAGCTTGTGCCGTGGAGTCGCGTTGGCCCATATCCGGGTTGGCGATATTGTCGCAACTGGCCAGTGTAAGACAAAGGATCGCAGCAAGGGCTATATGCAGAACTCCGCGGTAATGCCGCTTCATGAACTTGGATCTCCCTAGATTCAGTTACGTTCGAAGCGCATACCAGGCTGCGTAAGGAAATGAGGAATGCAGATTCCAGATGCTTCTGTTCAACGTATCATTCGTGTGGTAGCTGACCCGGATATCCCTTTGGGCATTTACCCACGGACGGCTCTGGTTTGGCCCGCTGTACCACCATCCGGCGTCCGACAGGTACCAACCTGGTTGCTCTACCCACCCTCCGGCATGCAGGCTTTGCGAAACAAAATTTTGACAGTCGTTACCAAACTGTCGAAAAATTGGATTGCGACCGTAAGCCCACGATCTCGCGTAAGATGTCATGGCTCCGTAGTCGTAACCTGCTGCGAACGTGCTTATCCTTGGGCTCGATTGTCCACTCTTTCTCGTTTTTGTTCTTGGTGAAATGGACTATCTGTGCGTAGCCATGAGAATCAATAACACTAATCCGGTCGCGCCCACTCGTCTTACATGTGCTTGCATTCTTAGTCTCCACACGTTCTTGGGTTGATGAACTTCTGAACGTAGGGCCAGATTTTGCGTTTAGATGTTGAAAACCTGAAAATAGGTGTTGATTAGGGCGCTCTAGGTGGTAATGACGCCAGAAATGAGTGGTGAATTGATCGGTCTAGGTGCTGTGCCTTCGGTTGTACTGAACATGATGGCCAGTAGCGAAGACGTACCAGGAGGTGCGCTCCGAACGGAGGCCAAAGTGGTGCGTGCGCCGATGGTTTGAGCTTTCTGGAAGCCTGCCAGTGTCCTGGGACCTGCAAAGAGTGCTTAGCCTCGGGAGAAGCGCAAGGGCCAACGAAGGCGGCCAAGGCCAGGAAAGGGGCAGCCCAGACGGCGATTGGTGAACCATGCAGCAGCGTCGCAGCCACCGCGAAGGCAGTGGCAGCAATGATGATCGCGGGCCTTTCCGGGGCGAGGTGGTACTGGACCTTGTGGCCGATCTGGCCGTAGAAGAACCCCACGATCAAGGGAAAGACAATGAAAGCGCCGCCCACAATCAACAGCCACGGCATGGTTGTCATCGTAGCTACGCCAATGGTCAGCCCGTAACAGCCGGCCAAGGCCAACCAATAGCTGTTGGCGCTTTTCCCAGAGATTTTCTTCATTTCAGACGTCCCCAATCGTCGAGTGCCCCAGCATAACCGCTCCCAAGCTGAGCCCGAAGTCATGCGGGTCAAGGCGTTCGGCACCACCTAGACAACCCTCAGACACCACCTAGATGCCCCCGAAACCCCCTATTTTTTGGGCTATCGACCACCTAATTTGGCCTTATCAGCCTGTGGGTATTCAGACCGCCATAGCGTCGTATATGCCGGTGCACGCGGGCGGTGCAATGTTCCGCCGCCGTCCGCGTGCTCCGGTAACACGACTCGTACTACTGGAGAGCAAGGCTGATGATCATCGCACCGGACAAAACCGTTGACGCCATCCTGCAGGTCCTGGGATCCATCGATCCACCTGATGGGCTGTGCAAGGGCCGAGCATCCCGTCTCTACGATCGGGTGATCGCCAAGGACATGACCGAAGTTTCCGAGATCGTTGCTGAGGCCCGCAAGACCAAGGGGCCAATCCTGGAGTTGGCCGTTGGGTCGGGCCGGATCACTGGTCCGCTCCTCGCGCTGGGTCGTCCGCTGACCGCCGTCGATTCTTCACCGGAAGTATCCGTCCGCTTTGAAGTCGACGGAGGGTTCGGTTGCGTCGTTCTTGGTGCCAGTTTCATCACGCTCCTGGATCCAGCGGACCGGCGAGAGCTCTTCCGGAGAGTGCGCGAATGCCTGACGCCGGACGGCCGCTTCCTCATGACCGTCCTGAACGCGGACACTCACCAAGCATCAGAGACGAACGACGGCGGCACGTCAGTTTCGGCTCTTGGCGACGATTCATGCCTGATCACTCGGGAAAGCCGCGATGCTGTCAATGGTGCCCGGCACGTGACCATGATCCATGTCAGCTTCAACGAGGGTGGCACCTACCGCTCGTCTGAGTACGCCACTGACGTGCCCTTCGTCAGCAGTCGCCTTCTCGAGGAGGAGATTTCCGCCGAACGTCTCAACATCATCGAACGCCGACCGGTGCATATCGTGACGCCGACCGATGGCCTGAATGACGTTGAACTATGGGTGTGCGGAAAGTGAGGTCATCATGAATCGAAACCCGTTGCTTTGGCTCCTTTTGGCTTTGGTTCTCGCTGCCTATGCTGTGTCGATTTTCCTTTCTGCTTCAGTTCAACCCCAGTGGTCCATGCTTTCCGGAATCATCATCGCGGCTGCATCGTTGGTGATGGTGTGGAGATACAGCCGGGAGCTCAAGAACAACCGCCCATCTTGACCGATTCGGACGAATTGTGGCGCAAACTGTGGAGCACCCGGGCCTACAAGGGCTTTGTCACTGTTAATAAGGACACGTACTTGGAAGCAAACGGGTCCGTCTCCGAATGGGACGTCATTGCCGGTCCCGACTCCGCCGCCATGCTTGCCTTCACAGAGGGAGGCGCCGATGTGGTGTTGTTTGAACAGTTTCGCGTAGGTCCAGGGAGGACGCTGCTGGAACTTCCTGGTGGTTTCGTGAACCTCGGGGAAGCCCCTGAATTAGCCGCTCACCGGGAGCTGGCAGAGGAAACGGGCTATGAATCACCAGCCATCTATTACGCAGGATCCGAGTGGTGGTCCGCCAATTCATCCCGGCGGAAGCACCTGGCCATCGCAGCAGAAGCCCGCCCCTCTGGAGATCCGTCGTGGGACCCCTCAGAGGCGGGCCACGTGCGACTCCTGCCCAGCGACGAACTGATCGATTTCCTGCTTGGTGGTGAGCTGACGGACGCGGGACTCGCATGCCGGGGCCTCATGAAATTTGCCGTCAGCACCCAAGAGGGAGCCGAGTTGGAAAAGCTCCAGGCGACAGTCCGCGGACTCTTGCCGGGATACTGAGGCGAGGGTCTACCTCCCAGGTTTGACCGGTTTCACCACCATCGCCGAACCACCGCCTCGTCGAACAGGCTCGGCCGCGGCTGTCACCTTTCCGTCTTTTCCGAACTCGATGGCTGTCGCAGCACCGATCTCGGCCGCGGAGGTGAAGGCATCTCCAGCAGGAACCAGTGTGTGGCCATACGGGGTCAGCGCCGGTCCGTAGGCGTCGATGAACGCTGGCTCCGCCGTGACGTTGGCAGTGTTCCGTTGCGCCGCCCGTGGCGCGGCAATGGCTTCAGACACGTCCATCCCCAAATCAACACGGTTCAGAATTGTCTGCAGAACTGTGGTGATGATGGTTGAACCGCCCGGGGATCCAAGCGCCAGGAACGGCTTCTCATCCTTCAAAATGATGGTCGGCGACATCGAGGAACGAGGCCGCTTGCCTGGCTGGATCCGGTTGGGGTCAGTTTCGCTGTAAACGGTGCTGAAATCAGTCAGCTCGTTGTTAAGCAGGAATCCACGGCCCGGAACTACGATTCCGGATCCGCCGGTCTGCTCGATGGTGAGCGTGTACTCCACCACGTTTCCCCACTTGTCCGCAACAGTCAGGTTCGTTGTGGAGATGTTCTCGGTGTCCGATTCATCGGCGAGCGGTGCCACGGCAGCCGGGCACGCGCCGTCGTACTTCTGAACGTCACCAGGGGCGACCGGCTTGGTTGCTGCCGTCGTCGGATCAATCTCGCAAGAGCGTTCCTTGGCGAAAACGGGGTCGAGCAATGTCTTGGTGGGGACATTCACGAAAGCGGGGTCGCCCACAAAGGCGCCGCGATCTGCGAAGGCCAGGGCGCTCGCCTCGAAATAGTGGTGAAGAGCGTCGGCTGGCTGCATGTCCTTGAGGTCGTAGTTTTCGAGGATGTTCAGCGCTTCACCAACCGTGGTGCCGCCACTGCTGGACGGCGCCATGCCGTAGACGTCGTAACCTCGGTACCCCACTTTGGTCGCGTCCTGGTCCAGAACCTTGTATTTGGCCAGATCCTGGGTAGTCATGACGCCGACCGGGACAGGAAGCGTTGTTGCGTCTGACTTCGGGGGAGCCTGCACAGTCGTGGCGATTTCCTTTGCGAGCGGGCCACCGTAAAAAGCGTCGGTGCCCTCCTTGGCGAGCAGGCGATAGGTTGCCGCGAGGTCATGGTTCTTGAAGACACTTCCGACGGCGGGAGCGTCCCCACCGGGAAGGAACAGGTCCTGGGTGGAAGTGAACGTGTTGAAACGAAGCTTGTTGTCCAAGGTCTGCTGGCGGAAGGTCTCGTCCACCACGAATCCTCGGTTGGCCACCTTGATGGCTGGCTTCAGCGCCTCGCCGAGGTCAAGAGTTCCCCAGCGCTTCAGCGCGCGCTCCCACGTTGCGGGTGTGCCCGGGACTCCCACTGAGACGCCGCTGGTCACAAGTTCGGGCGTGAAGTTGTAGGGCTTGCCTGTTGCGGGGTCGATGAATGCGTCGGGTTTTATGTTGGCGGGTGCGGTCTCGCGGCCGTCGATGGTGCCCACTTGTTTGGTTTTGGCGTCGTAGAAAACGAAGTAGCCACCGCCGCCGATGCCTGCGCTGTAGGGCTCAGTAACTCCCAAGGTTGCGGCGGCTGCGACTGCTGCGTCGGCCGCGTTGCCACCCTTCTTCAGGACCTCGATGGCGGCTGCGGAAGCTTCCGGATCCACGGTACTCACGGCTCCGCCGTAGCCGGTGGCCGTGGGTTTCTTTTCGGTTTCCCGCGGATCCGCGAACGCCGGGCTCGCGATAGCTCCGCTCGTTACGCTTAGTGCCAAGGCTGCCGTGACAGCAGCCAGCTGACGTCTCACATGTGTCATGGTGTTCTCCCAGACTGTTCCCAGACGATGATGTGGGTGGACGGTCCGGTCACCCTACCCCGGGGTTCTGCGAGGGACAACGGTTGAATGTGAGCTGTGCTGAGGGTAGAAGGAGGTCCGTGACGGGGACAGTTTCAGGCCTAACACGATCAGCCCGCTCGCCTCACGGCTCGGGCTGATTTTCTTTAAGTGGGGGACTTTTGGCTTAGCGCAACGCGGATTGCCTGCGCTGTCGCGAAGCGACTTCCCGGACCCCAACCCCAACAACTCCGAAGACCAAAGCCAACAAAACCAGGGGGGCCGCACCGCCTTGGGGTCCCAGGGTTGCTGTGAGAATCTGGCGGCTCATCAACAGCATTTCCTCAAGATCGCCCGCCAGCACGCGCGATCCAAGCACGTAGTTGACTGAGATGAAGAGTGCGGGAACGAACCACAGCAAAGCAAGGTTGACCAGCCACACAACCGCCCGCCAACGAGGTCGAAGGCCGCACCATGCCAGGGCTAGGCCAACGAGGATCGCCGGAAGCCAGTGCGCCATAGTGGACACAACCGGGGGTACGTTGATGTACCCCACCAAGCCGACAACCCATTCGACGACCCAGGACGTGAAGGGGATGGCCATGAGCCCGACGCCCAATGTTGTGGCGACTCGCGACGTCGAGGCGAAGAGGAGTACTGCCTCGACGCTGGCGGCAAGGGAAAGGATGACTCCGGCCAGCAGGCCGAAGAAATAGATGCTCGCCATCTGCCCGCTCGCGAGACCTTGGTTGAGCACAGTGAACGATTGGACTGCTGCCACGATCTGGACCACGAGGACACCACCCACTGCGCACCACGTTGCCAGCCTGCGGTGTTCCGGTGACCAGAGCCGCACGGCCAGCCCTGCCGCAGCCCCGCCCACGGTCACCAGGGCAACAATGGTGGTGAGCTCGTATTGGCTGAGGGGCAACAGTGCCAATGGCATGTGCTCGGGACGAGCCTCGGACTCCCACATGTTCTGCAGCGGCAGCTTCGCACCGCTGATCAGCCATGGCGCGAGGCCCAGGACGCCTGCCAGTAGCCCGAGCAACGAGGCCCACGCGGCAGTGCGACCACTCGAAGCGGCAGCCTTGGGAGCTCGGACTTGTTCCTCGGTTTGCTCGGGATGGCTCAAGGGAGCTCCTCGGTGTGAGTCAGGAAGTTCGGCCCCGGGCATGAAGAAGCGGGCCAATCCATAAATAATACACCGAATGGATTAATGCTAAGGGGAGACTGTTGGCCATGGCGCGGGCCGTTGCCACCAACTTTGAATGCTGCGGGGCCGGGACGCGGCAGAAAGTGGGCGTGTCCGCCACTATTCGAGGTCAATGTTGGTGGTGGCCGCACGGGCTCACGCAACCAACCTCAACGGCCGCTGCCCCAACTGCACCGTAATCTCCTGCCCCCACGAGGCAGTGAGCCGGTCGTCCTCCATGCCATCGCCGAACACCACCAGTTGGTCGGATGCGACGGTAATCCGCAGTGCTTCGCCGGTTTCCAGCACACCTTCGGTCAATGAGGCGCCGGTGACGGGGGAGGGCCAGGCTTCGCGGACGAACCATGCGAGCCGGGGATCGGTTGGAGTCGGCAATGCCCGGCCGCCACGTTCCAAAGCGATGGAGGCGCACCACCCGGTGGCGCCGGTGCCCGTGGACACGATGAGGCCCGACGACGACTGCCTCTCGGTCTGTCCGCCCGCCTGGGTGAAACTCGGGGCAGCGAGCGTGTACTTCGCCGACTGGTGCGAGGCGTGCCCGACGAAAACTTCGTTGAGCGCCGAAAGCTGCTGACCGTCGTCGAGCGTTGCTGTCACTGTAGTGAGGTCCTGGCAGCGCAACCGTCCCGCGTCGCCCGAAGAGAGGAGAGCTGCGGCGGCCGTCGGGGTATGACGGACCAGGACGCCAGGGTTCGCGCCGGGCTCGGGGTCGATGCCGATGACCGGCTGGCCATTTAGGTACTTGGCCACGTTCGCCACCAAACCGTCTTGCCCCACCACGACGATGACGTCCTCCGCCGTGAGCAGGAACCTGCTGAGGTCCGCGCGTTCCACTTCCGCCGTGCGCCAGTCGGAAGGCACAGCCGCCCGAATGGTTGCGAGGGCGGCGGTGAGGCGATCATGCCTGTCCTGAACGTCACGGATACTCCGGCCGCGGGTGCTGAGGAAGAACTCGGCCTGGCCGCGAGTTGCGTGCCGATCAAGGAGTTCCTGCAGTTCGGTCCGCCGGTGGACAATGACGATGCGCGGGGTTGCCATGACGGCTCCTTACTTGGCTGCTTCAGCGGCGGCGGGTTCCTTGAACAGCCCGGCGAGTGCTCCGCTGAGCAGGTCCGGAGTGATGGTGAGGTTCCCGATATTCGGCAGGCTGCCGGCTGCATCCTTAAGCGCCAAAGCGAGCAGGGTGGCCTGCTCCATGCCGCGGTAGACCTCCATGGTGGCGGCTTCGCGGGCTGCGGCTGCTTCGCCGACCAGGCGGATCTGGTTCGCTTCGGCGGCGGCACCAATGCCCTTTCGTTCAGCAGATCCCTGAGCCTCAATGAGTCCCGCGGCGGCTTTTTCCTCAGCTGCGCGCCGGGCATTGGCACCCTCCTGCGCCACCAGGTTTTCGCGGCGGACGGCCAGTTCGATCTGGCTCGCCATCTCGTTCTCGGAGATAGTACGTTCGCGTTCGACGGCGACTGCCCGCCTTTCGTACACGGCCCGGTCCGCTTCGGCTTGGAGCTGTTCACGCACGGGCGTCTGCAGCGCACGTTCCACGTCGGATTCCGGGCGAACCGCGAGGACCTGCACACCAAGGATCTCGATGCCGGTGGACTGGAGCCTGGCGTCAGCCCGCAGCGCATCGGTGAGTACCAGCCGGAGCTGGCTGACCCCGCGCTCGAGTGCTTCGGCGAGGGTGGTGGTGGCGATCTGGTCTATCGCGTGGCTCTGGCACAGCTGGCCGATGATGGTGGACACCTGTTCGCGACCGGTGGCCGGTGCCTTGCCTGCCATTTGCAGGCCGAAGTCGAGGCGTGTGGAAACTGCCACGGGATCGATGAATCGGTAGGTCACGTTGGCCTGAACGCTGACGTCCTGGTGGTCGCGGGTGATGGCGTGGAAGAGGGTGGGCAGTTCTTGGTCGTCCACCGGAATTTCGCTCAGTACCGAGTTCGCGGGGCGGAAAAAGAATGCCTGGCCCACTCCTTGGTGCTTGACCGCACCCTTCTGCAGGTGCACGACGTAGCCGGTGGGGCTGCCGAGGAAGTGGCTGATCCAGGGGTAGCGCTTGATAGTGGCCATGATGTTCTCCGTTTCATTGTTCTCGTCATCTTGACGATAACTAAACCGTAGGGTGGTCGCGCATTATTGTCAACATGACGATAATTCCCTACGATTGCTACATGCTTGAATCCCCTTCGGCGCCCCAGCGCTTCCCGGTGACCGTCGACGTCGTTGCCCTTACGGTGCGCGACGGCGAGCTGCACGTCCTGCTCATCACCCGCCTTATCGAGCCCTTCCGCGGCAAACTCGCACTGCCGGGCGGCTTTGTCCTGTCAGGTGAGGACCTGCTCGAGGCGGCGGGCCGGGAACTCGCGGAGGAGACCGGCGTCGAGCATCTACCTGGGCACCTGGAGCAATTGGGGAGCTACGGGCCCAAGGGGCGCGACCCCCGCGGCGACGTCCTGACGGTCGCTCACCTGCTGCTGGCGCCTGATTTCCCGGTGCTGGCGGCCGGCAGCGACGCTGAGCAGGCAGGGTGGTATCCGGTGCGGGATGTTCCAGAGTTGGCCTTCGACCACGCGCGGATCCTCGATGACGCCTTGGAGCGGGCCAAGTCCAAGCTCGAATACTCACCCCTTGGTGCGGCCTTCTGCGGCGGAGAATTCACCGTTGCCCAGCTCCGCGCTGTGTATGAGGCGGTCTGGGGCACCCGTTTGGACCCGCGAAACTTCCATCGAAAAGCGACGAGGACACCCGGCTTCCTGGAGGACACCGGTCGCATGACAACTGGCGACGCCGGGCGCCCGGCTGCGCTTTTCAGGCTCGCCCCTGCGGCACGTCCGACGGCTGGACAGCCCACCCGCGCGGTGCTGAACCCACCGCTGATGCGCCCACGGGAGTGACGTTGCGAGGGGCTCACGCCGGGATGGGCTCGGTCGCGGCGATAACCCGGTTCAGTTCGGCCAGCACTTCGTCCGGCGTGCCGTTGGCGTCCACCACAACAAAGTCACCGAACTCCGGAAGTGAGCGGTAGGCTGCCCGGAATGCCTGCAGGTCAGCCAATGATTCCTTGTCCGTCCCGCGCGCCATGACCCGTTCATGGGCAACCCGGGGATCAACGGCGAAGTGCACCATGACATCCGCTGCCGGAAGCTTCTCCAGCAGCCAGGGAATCAGCCGGCCGCGATCCAACCCGCTGGCTTGGCGCAGTGCGAGTTGGCAGTGGAGGTGGCGGTCCATCACCACGAGTCCGTCGAAGTTTTGGGCGCGGGCATGCGAAAAGAGCACAGTGGCCAAGCGGACGATGGTCTCTATGAAATCCGCAAACCTGGGCGGCAAGTCCCAGCCAAAGCGCTCGCTGAGAAGCGAGAGCCGCTTCCGGGCAGCGTGGTTGCTGAGCAGCAGGGCGTTCCTGCCCCCAGCGCGAGCCGAATCGACCAAGGCGCGGGCCGCCGTCGTTTTTCCTGAACCGTCGATTCCAGTCAGAACAATGAGCATGAGGCCTCCCCTCGTCACTCTTTCAACGCGGCAAGGGCTCAAGTTGTCCCTGCATGAGGTGCAGGTCACGTTTCCGGCCGAGGCATAGACCCCAAGAAAGACAAGAAAACAGGACTGAAAGTGTCCGCATCTAGGAGAAGACTAGAAGCATGACAGCATCGGAGATCCGCCCTTTCCGTATCGACATTCCCCAGTCCGAGGTGGACGGTTTGCGCCGTCGTCTCACCGAGGCGCGCTACCCGGAGCCGCTGCCGGAAGCCAGCTACAACTGGCCTTCACCGGTGGGTGTGGAATGGTCGAGGGGAGTTCCCGATCCATGGCTGCGGGAACTGGTTGACTACTGGCGGGACGAATTCGACTGGCGTGCAATCGAACAAGGCATCAACGCCATTCCGCACTTCAGCACGGAGGTGGAAGGACAACGAATTCACTTCGCGCACGTCCGCTCCAGCAACCCTGACGCCATGCCGTTGATCCTCGTCCACGGATGGCCGGGGTCCTTTCTTGAGTTCCTGCACCTCGTGGGCCCGTTGACGGAACCCCAGAATTACGGCGGCGACGCCAGGGACGCGTTCCACGTAGTGATTCCGTCCATTCCGGGCTTTGCCTTCTCAAGCCCGTTGGCTGACGCGGGCTGGGACGATACTCGTATTGCTGCAGCTTTTGCCGAAGTCATGGCCCGGCTGGGGTACCGGACGTTCGGCACGCAGGGTGGCGATGCAGGTGCTGGGATCGGCCCCGAGGTAGCACGAGTGGCTCCAGGGCGCGTGATCGGCGTTCACGTAAACGGCACAACAGGCCCCTTGCCGGAGCTTCCCCTGAGTGATGAGGAAGTTGCGGGTCTCACGCCACGGGAACGCCGAGCAGTGGATGACATCCAGCAATTCATGTGGCAGCAGTTCGGGTACATCTCCCTCCAGTCCACCAGGCCGGGCCTGATCGGGACCATGCTCAGCGACAGTCCCGTCGCCCAGCTGGCCTGGATCATGGACAAGTTCCAGGCGTGGACCTGGCCCATAGAGAAGGACGTTCTCCAGATCCTGGACAGGGATTTTCTCCTGGCCAACGTGTCCTTGTATTGGTTCACCCGGACCGCGGGATCGGCGGCGCTTACAGGCTATGGTCAGGTGAGCGGCTGGGGCACGTCCAAGGAGCGAACAGACGTACCCACAGCAGTCATCAATTTTGCCCATGACTACGCCATCCGCAGCTACGTGGAGAAGGAGAACACCGTGGTCCGTTGGAACGACGTGGACCGCGGAGGCCACTTTGCGGCGCTCGAAGAACCGGAACTCCTCACCGAGGATGTCCGCGGCTTCTTCCGCGAGCTGCGGAGGCTCACCCCGCCGGCCGCCACGTGAACTGCGGCTGCTCACGGTTGAGGAATGCGTTGATGCCGATCTCCATGTCCGGGCTGTGCGGCATGGCCTCCCAGGCGTCGGCCCACTCTTGGTTGATATCCGGGTGGGCAGCGTCCGTCAGGTCCACCAACCGCTTCATGGAATGCATGGAAAAGTGTGACCGGCTCCGAAGCGACGTGACCAGCGCCTGGCACTGAACGTCAAAGGATTCGGAAGGAACGACGTCGGCCACCAACCCAAGCGCCCGGGCTTCCGTTGCGCTGAACGTCTTTCCGGTGAGCAGGATGTACTTTGCGTTGGCGTGGCCCACCAACCGGACCAGCCGTTCGATGCCGGGCCGCGGGTAGATGATGCCGATCTTGGCCGGAGTCAGCCCGATCACGGCGCGCTGGTTGGCGATGATGAAGTCGCAGGCGGAGGCGATCTGCCAGCCGCCGCCCATGCAGGCGCCGTCCACCAGCGCCACTGTGGGCTTTGAAAGGGAAGCAATGGCGGCATCGGCGCCGCTGAGGTGGTCCACCAACGATCCGTTAGGTTGCTGGTCCAAGAGGACGAACGAGAGTTCGCTGATGGAAGCGCCCGCGCAGAACGTATCTCCGGCACCTCTCAGCACCACAACTGCCACATCCGGGTCTGCGTCCAGGCGGGGCATCAGTTCCTGGATTTCCAGGCACATGGCCTTGGTCAGGGCGTTGCGCTGAGCAAGATTGCAGATTTCCACAGTGGCTATGCCGTCGGTGATCGAGACGGACATGCGGCCAGCCCTGACATCGGAAACGGTGCTCATCGTTGTACTCCAATCTTTGCCGGGCCGCAGAGGACGCGACCGTCGCGCTCAAGCCGTGTGACGTCGTCGTGCGTCATTCCAAGCTCCACCAGCACTTGGGCGGTGTGCTCGCCCAGCAGGGGCGGTGGCGACAGTATTTCGCTGGCCTCGCCATCCAGGCTGAGCGGCCCGCGAAGGAGGGGAAGGTCCGAACCGTCCCGCCTCTGGTTTCGCTGGACGAGTCCCAGGGCTGACACCTGTTCCGTGGCGAGGGCCTGTGTGTAGTTGTAGATAGGGCCGCAAGGGATGCCTGCCTGGCTGACCAGTGGAACCCAATGGTCGGCCGGTTTCTCCGCAAGCGCCGTTTCAATCAGCTCCGTCAGCTGGTCGCGGTTTGCCGAACGGTCGGCTCCGGTGACGAAGCGCGGGTCCTCCACGGCCGCAGGAACACCGAGCAAGCCACAGAATGCCCGCCACTGCTTGTCACTGCCCACGGCGATGTTGATGGAATCCGTGGCGGTGGCGAACATGCCGTACGGGGCTATGACGGGGTGGTTGTTGCCTTGGGGCGTCGGCGCTTTGCCAAGGCTGAGGGCAGTCTGCCCTTGGAACGCGGACAGGTTCAGTGCGGTTTCCAACAGGGACGTGGACACGCGACGAACGCGCTCGCCGTTGAGGACGCCAAGCAGAGCCGAGACGATCCCGAAAGCGCAGACCATTCCGGAGGTGATGTCCACGATCGGGATGCCGACGCGGTAGGCCTCACCGGGACCAGTGCCGGGGCCGGGTCCCGTAACGGACATGAGCCCGGACATGCCCTGGATGACTTGGTCGAGTCCGGCGTCGTCTTTGAGCGGCCCGGTGTTGCCGAAGCCAGTGACTGACCCGACCACGAGTTCCGGGTTGAGTTCCTCCAGTCGCGACGCGGTGAAGCCCATCTTGTCCAGGGTTCCGGGTTTGAAGTTCTCCACCAGGACGTCGGCGCCGGCGATCAGGGTTGAGAGGATGTCACGGCCCTCAGCCGAATAGAAATCAAGGCACACGGACACTTTGTTGCGGTTGACGGAGTCGAAGTACAGGCTGTGCCCGTCCTGGAACGGCGGCCATTGACGGGCTGTATCGCCGCCGTTGACGCTTTCCACCTTGATGATCCTCGCCCCCATATCTGCAAGGAGTGCGGTGCAGTAGGGGCCGGCAAGCGCACGGCTCAGGTCGATCACGGTGATTCCGTGGAGGGGTTTGATCATGGTGTGCACCTTTCGTTCATCGGTTCACTAGATGAACCATCGGTCCATTTTGGGAAGTCGCCTGTAATGTAGAGCACCTGGAGTGGGTGGTCAAGCGGGAGGGTGGATGAGTACACAGAGTGTGGTCACGGCAATTCGGGTCCTTGAGGCGGTCTCGGACAATCAGCCGGCGGGCCTGTCAGAGCTGAGCCGGGAAGTGGATGTCCCCAAAGCCACCGTCCTCCGGATGCTCCGGACGCTGGGGGAGCTGGGCTGGGTATCGCAATCCGAAGCCCAGGCCGGCAAGTGGGTCCTGACCAACCATGCCTTTGCCGTCGCCAGCCGCGGCAGCAGTGGATCCGTCATTCGCGATGCTGCCATGGGCCCCTTGAATGCGTTGCAGCTGGACACCACTGAGACCGTCCACTTGGCAGTGCCTGACCGCGGGTACATGCTCATCATCGAACGCCTGGACACCCCGCACGTCCTCAGGGCCTTCCTCCCGCTGGGCTCGAGGCTGCCCATGCACGCCTCGTCTACCGGCATGGCCTACCTGTCGGCCGCTGAGGATGCCTTCGTGGACGACTATCTGTCCGGCCCGCTGGAAGCGCTGACGCCGCAGACCGTGATCGACGCCGGGCAGCTCCGGGTCATGATTGCCGAGACGCGTGCCCGTGGCTACTCCATCAACGAGCAAGGACTGAGCACGGGCATCACCTCGATCGGCGTCCCGCTGCTGGGCCCGGGCGGCGTGGCGGCCGGATCCATCTCCATTTCGGGGCCTTCGAGCAGGATCGTTCCGGCCAAGTACCAGGAGTATGGCGAGGCTGCAGCGGGGACCGCCCGGGAAATCAGCCGGGCTCTCGGGGCGTATTCCGCGAAGGGGTACTAAGTTTCCTGACTAAATTGCCTTGTGATGACACAAAGGGTGCTTATCATGATGCTGTGAACGTGCTCCGCCCGGGCAAGGAATCCTTCCGGACGGGAGCGTGAGTGATGTGGAGACCAAAGTCTCCGATCGGTGCCCGTTGGCATGGGTGGCACTCCACAACGGGGTACCAGCGGACGCCTTCCTGAATAGACAAAATTTATTGAAGGGATGCGTAACTCAATGAACATACTCTTGGTAATCGCCGGCGTCATAGCGATCGTCTTGCTGCTTGTCGGCGGATTCAACCAAGCCCTCAGTTTCCTGCTGTGGGTAGGAATTATCCTTCTCGTCCTAGCCCTGCTGGGCTGGGTTCTTGGCCGGGGCCGGTCTCGCGTATGACAACTGATCCCAGTGAAGTGGCCGGCTTTGATCAGGTTCGCGACGGCATCACGACACCCGGACAGCCCATTCCGAGGGATCCCGGAGCGCGTCGATCCAGCGATCAGGTGCCCGGAGGTAAAGCCCCTTTGGGCGGGCAGGATGACGCCGTTGATGTCGGACCCAGCGAATCTGCGAGTCCACCCGGGCCGGCAGAAGAAAAGGATGAGAAGACAGCGGATGATCGCGGTCTGACCACCGAAGCCAATCCCACAGATTGACGTGAGCATGAGGCCGCGGACCGGGAATTATCCCGGCCCGCGGCCGTTTCTGTCCGGCCGTCTCGAGCGGCCGTGTGGGTGGTCGGCAGTCGGAACCATAGCCCCTTTTGCCCAAGAATGCTAAGATTACTTACTAATTTCTTAAGGGCATGGACACGCCACCAGCCCCGCTTATAGGTTCGAAGAGTTCCATCAACACGTTCACCGTTTAGGAAAGGACAGGTCTCATGGACAAGCAAGACGCCGTTCCCGAGGAGGAAGTGGGAGGCTACGGCACCCCCACCGCAGAGCAGGAAGCCGGTGGCGGGCAAGCGCAGCCCCGCGTGGAGGAAGACCTCAGCGAAGCCGGCTTGAGCCAAGACAGCCCCGACGGGGAAACGTACTCCACCGGAGCACCGAACCTGAGCCATTTGGATCCGGAAGACTCAGACAGCTCCGGGGAGCCTGGCGCTGGCCGCTTCGGTGGCATCGACGAACAATCCCACGCCGAGCAGTCCTCCATTCCGGACGGCAGCGGCAACGACCTTCCCGTGGAAGAGTCTCCCAAGGACGATGACGACGAAAGTTTCGACGCCGGCTGAGACCATTCGGCTGGCGCGCTATGGACTGGCGCGCCACTGGTTATGCAGCCAGCCGGCTGGCGCGCCGCCGGAAGTACGTGTCTTCAGCACCCGAGACAGGATCGAAGGAGCAAGAAACCCATGGCCACCGTCAAAAAGACGATCGACGTAGATGTGCCCGTAGCTGTCGCCTACAACCAATGGACGCAGTTCGAGACCTTCCCCGAGTTCATGAACGGGGTGGAGGCAGTGGAGCAGATCGACGAAACAGGGCTCCACTTCTCAACCAACGTAGGGGGCGTGAAGCGCGAGTACGATGCCCAGATCATTGAGCAAATACCGGACTCCTTGGTCAGCTGGGCCAGCGTCAATGGTCCGCGCAACGGGGGCGCGGTGAGCTTTGAGGCGCTTGAACCTTCCAGGACGCGAGTGGACGTGGAGATCGTCTGGGAGCCTGAAGGTCTAGCCGAGAAGGCTGGATCCGCGCTTGGTGTGGATGGCATGCGGGTGGGTGCAGACCTGGACAAGTTCAAGAAGTTCATCGAGGCCCAAGGCCACGCCACCGGGGCGTGGCGGGGAACAGTGTCCGGAGGCGACGTCGAAGACACCGGAGGGCACCGCGACGGCGGCGTGGCAGGGGCAGGGATCTGACGTCATGACTACCTCCAGCACTGTGGAGAGCGAGCGGAAATTCGACGCCGACACGTCCACCCCGCTGCCGGCGCTGGACACGATCGACGGTGTGGACAGGGTGGGCCCACCATCAAGCCACAGCTTGGAAGCCATCTACTTCGATACCCGAGATTTTGGACTGGCCGCCCGTGGAGTCACGCTCCGCCGCCGCACTGGAGGCCCCGACGCCGGATGGCACCTCAAACTTCCCCACAGCACCGGTAAGCGCACGGAAATTCAGGCGCCATTGGGCCAGGCGGACACCATCCCGGCGGACCTCATGGATCGGGTGCTCGCCTTCACCCGTGGCCACGCACTGGCCGCCATCGCCACGCTCACCACCCACCGCACCAGTTATTCCCTGTATGGAGGCGACGGACACCGCTTGGCCGACTTCGTGGACGATCATGTTCATGCCCACGTTCCGGAAGGGGAGGGCAGGGAAATAGCTTGGCGTGAGTGGGAAGTGGAGCTGGCTTTTGAAAAAGATGCTGACGATGCCTTCCTTGACGCTGCCACGTTGCACATTGCAGACGCGGGAGGAAGGCCCAGCCAGCGGCCGTCGAAACTGGCCACTGCCTTGGGAGACTCCTGGCCCCGTACCGAGGGCACCGGCAGGGAAGCTCCCAAAGGGAAAAGCGCGGCGGCCGTACCCGTGCTGGACTATCTGGACGCCCAGCTTGCCAAGCTGCTCCTGCAGGATGGGCACGTGAGGCAGGGCCGGGACGACTCGGTCCACCAGATGCGCTCGCTGACCCGCCGCATTCGTTCGGTCCTTCACACGTACAGGGCCCTGTTCAAGGCAGCTCCGGTGAAGAATCTCGAGGAGCAGCTGAAGTCGCTCGCCAAGACCTTGGGGCGGTACCGGGACGTTGAAGTGCTGCACCAGCGGCTTCGCAGCGATGTGGATGAGCTGCCAGGGAAACTCGTTGCGGGCCCCTTGCATGAAGAGCTCGATCAGCGAATGACTGTCCGGGCAGACACGGCCATGGCCGCTGTCCGGACGCGACTTCACAGCCCACGCTACTTCCGGCTTCTCGATGAACTCGAAGCATTCACGCGGAAGCCGCCGATCACCGCCAAAGGATCCGCGCCGGCGCGCAAGTCGACGGCGAGGCTCGTCAACAAAGCCGCCAAACGGCTGGGCAAACGCCACATGGCCGCGGTGAGTGCCGCCGTCGGGCCTCAACGCGATTCGGCGTTCCACGACGTCCGCAAGGCAGCCAAGAAACTTCGGTTCGCTGCCGCCGCGTCGGAAAGTGTTCACGGCAAGCGCGCCGCGAAGCTTGGCGATGCGGCCCATTCTGTCCAGACGATCCTGGGCGAGCATCAGGACAGTGCCATGGCGAGGTCGGAACTGCTCAAACTGGGATCGGCGGCGGGTGTGGGCGGAAGCGCCTTCACCTACGGCGTCATCTATGAGCTGGAGCGCCGCGCCGCAGACGCCTCACAAGCGGAGTACCTGCGGCGCGGCAAGAAGGCCAGGAAGCTCCGCCTCAAGAAGTAGGAGAACTACTTCTTGAGGAATGCCAGCAAGGCGCGGTTGACTTCGGCGTGGTGTGTCCAGAGCAGGCCATGCGGTGCGCCTTCAATTTCCAAGTACTCGGCGCTGGGGAGAGCATCCTTGAAACGCCGGCCAGTGACATCGATCGGCAGGATGTTGTCCGCAGTGCCGTGCACGATGAGCGCCGGGACGTCGATCTTGGGAATGTCCGCGCGGAAGTCCGTGAGCCACGTGGGCTGCGCAGCAACCGAGGCGAAGGCGCCCGACCTGCTGGCGAGGTTCCAGCTGGCGTCCACAGATTCCTGGCTAAGGCGCGCGGTGCCCAGGAAGGTATCGCTGTTGTAGAAGTTCTTGAAGAAATCGGTGAAGAAGGCGTAGCGGTCGGCCTTCACAGCCTGGGACAGGCCCTCGAAAACGTCCTGCGGAACGCCCTCCGGGTTGTCGTCAGTCTTCAGCAGGAACGGCTCCAACGAACCGAGGAACACGGCTTTGGCCACGCGATCTGAGCCGTAGGTGCTGAGATAGCGGGCTACCTCTCCCGTGCCCATGGAGAAGCCCACCAGCACGGCGTCGTTCACGTCCAGGGTGTCCAGGACGGTCAACAGGTCCGCTGCGAAGGTGTCGTAGTCGTAGCCTTCCGTGGGTTGGCTGGACTTGCCAAAACCGCGGCGATCGTAGGTGATCACGCGGTAGCCGGCCTCGAGAAGGGCTGCGGTCTGCTTCTCCCAGGACGAACCATCCAGCGGGTAGCCGTGGATGAGGACTACCGCCTGGCCGCTCCCGTGGTCCTCGTAGTAAAGCTCGATTTCAGTGCTGTTTTCGTTTCCGACGGTGATGTAAGCCAAAACCCATGTCCCTTCGATGCGGTTCAACACGAACGTTTCCAGCCTACTGTTGGGGCCGACCGACGGGACACGATTATTACCTCTAGTTGCCCGCAGCAACCAGACGTAAACTGGCCTTCGGTTCACACCTCGTTTGCTTGGAGACCCCGATGCTTTGGAAGGTTCTTGTCCGCTTCCTGCGGCCACACCAGCGGCTGCTGATCGCCGTCGTCGTGTTCCAGTTGGCGCAATCCATCGCGTCGCTGTACCTGCCCACGCTCAACGCCGACATCATCGATCACGGCGTCGCCACGGGGGATACCGACTACATCCTCCGGATGGGCGGCCTCATGCTGCTGATCACTTTGCTGCAGATCGCGTGTGCAGTTGTTGCCGTGTACTTCGGCGCGAAAGCGGCCATGGGAATGGGCCGGGATGTGCGCGACGCCATCTTCAGCAGGGTGGGGGAGTTCTCAGAGCAGGAAGTGACCAAGTTCGGTGCGCCGTCGCTCATCACCCGGTCCACCAACGACGTCCAGCAGGTGCAGCAATTGGTGCTGATGTCCTGCACGCTCATGGTCGCAGCGCCCATGCTGAGCATCGGCGGCGTCATCATGGCCGTGCGTCAGGACGCCCAGCTCTCGTGGCTGATCGCGGTATGCGTGCCGGTGCTGCTGGTTGCCGTGGGGCTGATCGTGACCCGGATGGTGCCGCTGTTCCGCAAAATGCAGGTCCGGATCGACGCCGTCAACCGGGTCCTGCGCGAACAACTGACCGGTATCCGCGTGGTGCGCGCATTCGTCCGGGAGGACATGGAAGCCGAACGCTTCGCCGGAGCGAACGACGACGTCACGGACGTAGCGCTGCGGGCCGGACGTCTGATGGCGCTCATGTTCCCAGTGGTCATGTTGGTGATGAACGTTTCCAGCGTGGCGGTGATCTGGTTCGGCTCGTTCCGCATCGAGGACGGCTCCATGCAGGTAGGCACCTTGATCGCGTTCCTGAGCTACCTCATGCAGATCCTCATGTCCGTCATGATGGCCACCTTCATGGCCGTGATGATCCCGCGCGCGTCCGTTTCGGCCGACCGAATCGGCGAGGTGCTGGAGACCGCCTCAAGCGTCCAGCCGCCGTCGAACCCTGTTTCGCTCACGGGCCGCCGCAGCGGCGAACTGGAGATGCGCGACGTCGGATTCGCCTACCCTGGTGCCGAGCGGCCGGTTCTGACGGGTGTCACCTTTACCGCCCACGCGGGACAGACGACGGCGATCATCGGAAGCACGGGAGCCGGAAAGACCACTCTGGTAAACCTCATGCCGAGGCTCTTCGACGCCACAGCGGGTTCCGTGCGGATGGATGGAGTGGACCTCCGCCAGCTCCAGCCGGATCTGTTGTGGGGGCACATCGGCCTGGTCCCGCAAAGGCCGTACCTGTTCTCCGGCACGGTCCGCAGCAACCTTCAATACGGCAAACCCGACGCCACCGACGACGAACTCTGGCAGGCCCTGACCGTGGCCCAGGCCCGCGACTTCGTGCAGGAGATGGAAGGTGGACTCGATGCGCCCATTTCGCAGGGCGGCACCAACGTTTCCGGCGGACAGCGGCAACGGCTCGCCATTGCCAGGGCCTTGGTGAAACAGCCCGAGCTCTACATCTTTGACGACTCCTTCTCCTCGCTGGACACGGCCACCGATGCCCGCCTCCGGCAGGCACTCAAACACCACACCAACGGCGCCACCCTGGTGATCATCGCCCAGCGCGTCTCCAGCATCGCCGACGCGGACCAGATATTAGTGCTCGACGACGGCAGGATCGTTGGGCAGGGAACGCACGATGAGCTGTTGGAGACCTCCGAAACGTACCGGGAAATCGTGTCCTCCCAGCTTGCGGCAGAGGAGGCGGCATGAGCGCTCCAGCAGTAGGACGCCCACAACGGCCACCCATGGGCCCGGGCCGCGGCGGACCGTTCGCCGGGATGAACATCCCCGCAGAGAAAGCCTCCAACTTCAGTGCCTCGGCCCGCAGGTTGCTGGGTACCTTGCATCCCGAGCGGCTCTGGCTGACCCTGGTGCTGGTCTTCGCCGTGGTCAGCGTTGCCCTCAACGTGATCGGGCCCAGGTTGCTCGGCGAAGGAACCAACCTGATCTTCGCAGGCGTAGTGTCCAAACAGCTGCCCGCAGGAGTGTCCAAGGCCGACGTGATCGCCGGACTACGCGCCTCTGGTGAGAACAGCAAGGCCGACATGCTCGGCGCCATGACTCTTACACCCGGCGTCGGAATCGACTTCGGTGCGCTGTCCTCGGTGCTGCTGTGGGCGCTCGCCCTGTACGTCCTGGCCGCAGCGTTCGGCTGGATGCAGGCGTACGTGCTCAACGGCGTCGTGCAGCGGACCGTCTTCCGGCTCCGGGAGCGCATCGAAGCGAAAATCCACAGGCTGCCGCTGCGCTATTTCGATTCCATCCAGCGCGGTGAGCTGCTCAGCAGGGTGACCAACGACGTCGACAACATCTCCCAAAGCCTCCAACAATCCATCAGCCAGGTAGTGTCCTCCCTCCTGACTGTGCTGGGCGTGCTGGTGATGATGTTCCTCCTTTCGCCGCTGTTGGCACTGATTGCGCTGGTCACCATCCCGCTGACCCTCGGGACCACGTTGCTCATCGCCAAGCGCTCGCAGAAGATGTTCGTCGCGCAGTGGAAGAACACCGGCGAACTCAACGGCCAGATCGAAGAAACCTACACCGGGCACGCGCTGGTGAAGGTCTTCGGCCGGCAAAGTGAAGTGCAGGAAAAGTTCCGGGCCAAGAACGGCGAGCTGTACCAGGCAAGCTTCGGCGCACAGTTCGTGAGCGGACTGATCATGCCGGCCATGACGTTCATCGGGAACCTCGTCTACGTGGGAATCGCTGTGGTGGGCGGCCTGCAGGTGGCCTCCGGTGCGATGCAGCTGGGTGACGTCCAGGCCTTCATCCAGTACTCGCGGCAGTTCACCATGCCCCTGGCGCAACTCGGGTCCATGGCCAACATGCTGCAGTCCGGGGTTGCATCAGCGGAGCGGGTTTTCGACCTGCTGGATGAGGAGGAAGAGTCGGAGGAGCCAGCGGCTTCCGCTTCCGGTCCTTCACGCGGGCGGCTGGTGTTCGAGAATGTGTCCTTCAGATACCTGCCAGACAAGCCCCTGATCACCGACCTCAGCCTGGTAGCCGAACCCGGCCAAAGCATTGCCATAGTCGGGCCCACCGGTGCGGGCAAGACCACCCTGGTGAACCTCATGATGCGGTTCTACGAGTTGGATTCCGGGCGGATAACCCTGGACGGCGTGGACATTGCCACCATGTCCCGGCAGGAACTGCGCTCGCGGATGGGGATGGTCCTCCAGGACACCTGGCTGTTCGGCGGCACGATTCGGGACAACATTGCCTATGGGCGGCCTTCGGCTTCGGAGGCGGAGATCATGGAAGCTGCACAGGCTACCTATGTGGACCGGTTCGTGCGGTCACTTCCCGAGGGTTACGACACCGTGCTCGACGACGAAGGCGGCAACGTCTCCGCCGGCGAGAAGCAGTTGCTCACAATTGCACGCGCATTCCTCTCCAGGCCATCGGTGTTGATCCTGGACGAAGCCACCAGTTCCGTGGATACCCGTACCGAAGTTCTGGTGCAGAAAGCCATGAATGCGCTGCGCTCGGACCGGACCAGCTTCGTGATCGCGCACAGGCTCTCCACCATCCGCGACGCCGACCTCATCCTGGTGATGGAGGCCGGGCAGATCGTGGAGCAGGGAACGCACTCGGAGCTGTTGGCTTCAGGTGGGGCGTACTCGAGGTTGTACGAAGCGCAGTTCGCGGCGCCGGCGGCTGAAGAGGTTTGAGGCCGGAAAGTAGCAGCGGGAAGGTCACTTGAGGGGATCGCTCCTGCGTTGCTTTCGTGCTTCGATCCGGTTGACCACCGCCATGGTGACACCGGCTGCGGAAATGCCGGCGACAATGGCGATGCCCCCTCGCAATGCGATGTTCATGTCAGCCCACAGGGCCAGTCCGATGCTGACTACCAGTATGGTGACGAACAGCGCCACCATCGAAGCCGGTTCGCCAAGTGGCCTACTCCGGGACGAACCGTTCGCGGGCCGCCGGTCTTTGATATCTGCCATGATTTTCCTTCTCGGTCGCGTGGAAGTGGATGTCAATCGTTTGGGCCCGGCGCCGGGAAAGGGTTTACATAGTCCGGCGGCGGAAGCCGGTGAGCGCCAGTCCGCCGAGGACAACAGCCCACGCCACAAGTCCCAGTTGGCCGACGAGGGTGTGAACTAATCCCCGGTCTTCGACTGTCGTCGCGCTGATGGCCCTCATGAACAATGGCGTTGGTGTCATGTTTATCAAGGCGTCAACGGCGCCCGCGGCTTGCTGCGGGATCATGGAGCCCACAGCGAAGACCACCAGAGGCAGGAGCAGATTGACTCCGACGAGCAGTAGCACGGACCCAAAGGCACGGCCCACGACATGGGCCAGAGCCACAGCAATGAGAACCATACTTGTGCTTCCTACGACGGCTGCCGCCACGCCCAGGAGTCCCGACCCTGCGAATCTGCCCTCTGACAGGACAAGTCCGAGTCCCGCGATAACGATCGTGATGAAGACCGTGCTGCCAACTGTCAGCGCAGCCCAAGAAAAGACCCTGGCCATGAAGAGCCGGTCCCTTTTCGGTGTCAGTGACAGCGCCAGGCCCAACTGACCGGTGTGGTCTCGACCTACCGAGAAAACCGCCGCTACAGAAAGGACCAACGCACAGACGAATGCCCCGGCTTCGATGGAGGTGGTGGTCATGACCCTAGTGAGTTCGGGGGCCAGTGACTTCATGATCAGCATCGTAGCTATCCCGCTCATCAGAGCTGCTGTGATCGCCACAAAGAAAGGGACGGGCACTCCGCCTTTGCTGAGGAGTCGGTGCACCTCAGCCTTTGTCACAGAGCCAAGGGTCTGTTCCGTGGAGACCGTAGTGAGGTCGTCGACCGGTGATTCGGTCATCGTCATTTCGTTCCTCCTGATGCAGTCCGGGCAAGGACCTCGAAGTAGGTGGCTTCGAGGCTTCGAGTCGCCCTGGACAGATGCGAAATCCCGGCTCCGGACTCCAAAGCCACGGCAGCGAGCTCGGTAGGGTCCGAGTGGTGGACGAGCAATCCCCCGCGCTCTCGGGTGGTCTGGAAACCTCGTTGCGCCAAAGCAGCCAAGAGAAGCACTGGATTCGGTGACTCAAGGTAGTAGCCTGCTGCGTCCAGACGGGACACGAAATCGCCGATGCTTCCCTGCCCGAGGATCCGCCCGCCGCCAATCATCACGATGTCATCAGCCATTTCTGCCAGTTCCGCCATGTGGTGGGGGGACAGGAGGACCGTTGAACCCCGTGAAGCCGCAGCCGTAAGGAACGATCTGATCCAGGCGATTCCATCCGGATCGAGCCCGTTGATTGGTTCGTCCATGACCAGTACGTTCGGACGGCTCACCGTAGCTGCAGCGATGCCCAGCCTCTGGCGCATGCCCAGTGAGAACGTGCGGACCCGGTGGTGCGCCACTCCGGCCAGTCCAACCGTCTCCAGCGCGTCCTTGCCCCAAGAAAGTGGCAGGCCCTGCAAACGGCAGGCGTAGTTGATGATGCCGGCAGCCGTTGCATGCACCGGGAGCCATTCCGCCGACAGGAAGAGTCCCATGGTGCTTCCCGGACGCGGGGCATCCGCGAAGTTTGCTCCGTTGACCGTGACGGTACCGCTATCCGGACGCACCAATCCGGCTATGGTTTTCAGCACTGTGGACTTGCCTGCGCCGTTGGGCCCGACGAACCCGGTGACCCGCCCAGGTGCGGCCGTGAAAGAGACGTTGCGGAGCACGCTCGTGGTCCCAAAGTTTTTACTTAGGTTGTGGACGTGGATCATGGATGAATGAGCTCCTTGGCGTTGGGCTGTTTGATGGTGCGGCGCAGCCGGTAAGCGGCAATTTCCCGGGAAGTGTCCTCCACGAGGCGGCCTATTTGGTCCGGGACCGCCCTTGAAAAGCTGAGCGCAGCCAACGCCTTGGGCCGACCCGCGAAATAGCGGGCCCTCACAAGGGAAACCTCGGACGTGCGGATACCGGTTGCGGACACAGAGTGAAGACCGGTGGCGGCGAGAACCATCTCCTGGTCAGCGAAGGAGCGGCTGATCCAACTCACCACGCTGCCCGCGACAGAGAACTCTGCTGTGGTAAGGCGGACGGCCATGGCGAGAACGCAGTAGATGGTCGCTGTTCCCACCGCGTCCAGAACGAGGGCGCCACCTCCCATCCGGTGCAGAACCCAACCGAAGCCAAGCGCCGGCGCCCCTACCGCCGCGAAGATTGCCAACGATCTGGCGATTGATCGGCGGCCTGAGGACACCAGTAATGCTGGACGTTGCAGCTCTGGCAGGGATTTTTCGAGGATTTGCGTCACCTGTCTTCGCGGCAATGATGGGAGAACCATGTTGGTTCCCATCTGTGCATCCGAGTCCGTCGTCAGGAGGGCGACCCGAACTCGGTCCAGAAGCATCTCGATGAGGTTGCGCCGAGCCGTGATCCCGCCGACGGCGGAGGACTTCACATCACGCCGGTTGGTGGACAGCCATCCGTAGCTGATGGAAAACCCGGCGGAATCACCGCTCACGGTGAAACCGTGGTATTTGACGAGGGAAACGACCGAACCGCCGAGGAGGACCGCACCACACAGCATCAGGCCTCCCACCAAGGGATGCGAACCTGAGACGTCCAGAACGCCATCCAAAATGGCCAGTTGATCCGCGATGTCCGACAAGGTGATAACGGCACCGGTTCCTAAAGCAACCACATGACCATAAATCAGGTTTGCGGCCGCGAGGTCGCGCCGCCGGGCCGTGTAGAGCACGCCCCGGTTTGTCGACACCGATGGACCTGGACCTGGGCCATGGTCGCACGCGACGGTTCTGCCTGAGGGCGCGGGCTGTGCCCCATCTGCTCCGTGGGCTCGTACAAACCGGACGATGGTTTCCAAGTCTTCGTGGTCAACGCCGGTGACATCGATCTTCGTATCGTCCTGGCCCCCGGAGCGAAGGGAGACGATCCCGAGTCCGAAGCGGCGGAACGCCCATGGTGAGCTGATGTCCACAACGGAGACATCCCGCCACGAAGTCGTCCTCGTGGTTTTGAAGATCAGCCCGCGGTTGACGGCAAAGGTATCCTCGGAGATCGCATATGTCAGCGTCGACCAGAGGTATAAGGGGTGGGCCAAGCGGAGGACGAGCAGGCTGGCAACCAGGTAAACCGCCATGGGCCCGGGCCACAGACCGGGCCGATCCCAGTACAGAAGTCCGGCGAACAACAGGCTGGCCACGCTAGGGGCTCCCCGAATGGACATCGCCGCCATGGCCCTCAGAGGCAGGTGCTGCCATGAGTCAGTTTCCATCGGTCGAGGCCTCCAAATAGATGGACAACGCTTCCCGGCGAATCTCTTCGGCCACGCCACGTTCCACGGGACCGAGCGGTTCAACATGGTTGAGGGTGGTGAACCTGACTTTTGCGAGACCAAATCGTCGCAGCAACGGCCCCTCGATGATGGCGACATTCAAGATCTGGGCGGTCGAGAGGACTGTGTCCTTGGACAGGAGGAATCCACGTTTTACCCGGACGGCATCGGTGTCTACGGCGTACGAAGTGTGGCGCATCGTGAGTCGGCTGACAATCGGCACATCGACGATGAGACCGGCGGCGATAAGGATCGCCATGACAGCGATGGATGGTGCGCTCCAACTGCCTGGGACGAGCCAGAGTACGAGTCCGCACAGGAGGGTTCCCGTTGTCAGCACCTCGACGGTGGAACGGATCATTAGGTAGCGCAAGGCCACGGGTGGCAGCGCCGACGCATAGACATGCGATCGCGAGGCGCGGCTGGACATCTCGCCCGGATCTTCTTCGCATGTGCTGGCCACTGCGCCCCTCTCTGTGTTTTGCTTTGCCTTATCCCCATGTTCTGCGGCACTGGTGGGATCGGAGTGCGTTGGGCTCCGACCCCACCAGTGCCAGACTCATGTCAGCCGATTCCTAGAATCTGCATGATCCATTGGGCGATCGTACCGAAGGTCACGCCCCGCTCCAGCCACCGCTGTACCGTTGACCAGTTATTCCTTGCCCACCGGGCAATCGCGTTAACGACGCCCACTCCCCAACGCCAAACCTGCCCCAGAACCCAAGCGACAAATCTCAATACAGCACCCATTTATATTCTCCATCTGGCAATTTACGGTGATGTACGGGAATTCCCAATACGCTTTCAACGCTATTTTTCAGATGAATTATGAAACAGTGGTCAATTGTCGTTTTTGATATGTACTTTTGGATAGGGTGTTGAGGAATTTGGCTGCTGGGGAGCGGCTGCTCTGGCTCCATCAATTCCAAGCATTGTTCGCTGTCACCCGACCCGGACCTCGCCGGCCTCGAGGGCGGCGACGAGGACCTGCAGCCGATCCTGGACGCACCACTTCGCCATGATGCGTGAGAGGTGGCCTTTGACGGCCGCCTCTGAAACGCCGAGCTTCTTGGCTATGTCGCGATTGGACCGCCCTTTGCCCAGGCACTCAACGACATCCCGTTCCCTGAGCGTTAGCGCGGGTAGATCCTTCCGGGAGGGCGTCCGCTCGGCGGGGCGTTCTCTCCGCAGCACCTCAAGTAATCCAATGAGTGCGGATCGGGACAAGAAGACGTGTCCCGCTGTAACTTCGGAAACTGCGTTCTGGATCTCTCGAACGGAAGCATCGCTCGTGACGATACCGCGGGCGCCCGCATCCATGATGTCCAGAATTCCCTCCGATGCGACGGCGTCGATGAAGACCATGAGGTGTGCTTGTGGGTAGAACGAGAGTACGGGGAGCAGATTTGGAGTCGCGTAACCCCGGGATGATCGCGCATCAACGACCACCAGGTCCGCCTCGTGGGCCCGGCAATCGGCAGCGAGCTCGAGCGGTGACGTTGCTCGACTAAACAATGCCCTCGTCTGCGAGTTGAAACGAAAGATTGCGCTGAGTACTGAATGCAATTGGGTGTCGAGTGCGCCAACGACTACGGATACTTTATGCACTCGATATCATCCTTTCCCTTGCGCCACCATTGGGGCAAGGTGGTTCCAATCCAAATATTGGGGAATCATGCGGATCGATGTCCAGCTTGGCATCCTGATTCTGACTGCTCAATATGCTTTAGCAATCAACCGGAATGCAAATGTGAAATTTGCTTACTAATTTCACGGTCAGATTCTTCAGGCCTGGACCGGCAGGCGCGCAAACTGCGGTGTTCCGACCGCTTCTGCCGCGTTGTAGTGGGCGCGCGATGACGTGGAGTAAGCGGAAGGGGTGCCAGGGTGTTCAGGTGGCCGCGGTGTTCGGCTCAAGAAGTGCGGATGGGTGGCTTCATTTCTGTGGGACATGAACCCGACCGTATATCCGCTCGATGGATTAATGAAAGGCTTCAATCGTTTTTCTAGTCCCTTTGTACTATGAGCCCGCGGAGTAGGGGCGACCTGCCCAGCATGGCCCTTGTGACGGTACAGGGGAGAGCTAAGGCAATCTTGATGGCCGCAGCACGTTCGCGTCACCGGCCTTTGCAGGGTCAAGCGGCACGGGGCTGACGAGTACCGCCGGTCCGCGATTCAGCATGCCGCCGGAGACGACCTGGCACCGGACTCCGCCTCGCCCGCGCATGGCCTTGTGGGCGCCAGGTGCCAGCATTTCGTCCATCCAGGCGCAGGGGTGAGCGGGTCGGCCGGCCTTCAGCGTTACGGAGTCGTCCCCGGATTCCACGGTGAAGTCGTGCCCGAGCAGGGGAGCCAACTCGGCACCCCTGATGATGACGTTCCGGCGGGTGAGGAGGGGATCGAAAGGTCCAGCCCCCAGTTCAGCGGCAATGGATTCGAGGGCTTCCACGGCTAGGAGGGTCACTGCGGCATCCATATGCGCGGCCTTGCCAAAGAACCTGTCGCCAACAATCCCCTTGCCAGCGACAAGTTCCGCGTGATCCGCATCTTGGGTGGGGACATCCGCGGCCCCCTCCCGTGCACGACCAAAGTAGGCGTGCGCCGGCGATACCAAAAGGTGCAGGACCTCGACGTTGTACCTGTAGTCAGCGGGCATGTCACCAAACTATCGCCAACAGCACCGCCGCGCACGACACCGGCACTGCGGGACAAAGGCAAGACGACGACGGCGGATGGTTCCGCCGTCGTCGTCCATTGCCCTGCCATGTAAAGCGTGCTTTACTTGCCGTATGAGTAAAGCTTCCTTTACATCGAGGCGGGCGCCAGTCCACCACTACGTCCTGGCGGTCATCCTGGGCGTCATCCTGACCATCGCGGTCTCCTTGCTGGTGGGAGCATTGAACCCGGACGATTTCTGGCTGGCGGCAGGCATTGGTGCCCTGTGCGCGGCCTACCCGGCCCTGTCACTAGGCGGCAAGGTCTTCGTTTCAAGGAACACCGTCACTCGCGACCCCCGTGGCGAGCAGAGCGTGGAGCTCCAGTGGATGCGCCAGGCCGGGGCCGGGGCTTTCCTTGACGTGCTGGTGGCCACGGTAGTTGCCGTGCTGGTGCTTGCCATTGGCCGGTTCGCCGTGGACGCGCTCCCGGTCCTCCTGGGGCTCGTTGGGTTGAGCGCGGTGGATGCCGGGCTTCGCTACGTGGCCATTCGCCACCGCGCACTGAAGTGAAGAACAACCTCGCCGAGCGTCGCGCAGGCCGAAACTGGACCCAAGCGGAGCTGGCTGCCGCGCTTGGCGTATCCCGGCAGACCATCATCTCCATCGAGCGGGAGAAGTTCGATCCTTCGTTGCCGTTGGCCTTCCTCATTGCCCGGACATTTGGGTGCTCAATTGAGGAGATCTTCTCGGCCGAATGAACGCTGTGACGCCGAGGCTCACGCCGAGACGAGGGCCTTGGTGCGGCCAGCAACGCCCTTCAGCGCTCGCTGCCTGAAGGTGAACGCCACAGCTACGCCAAGCAGGATGGACGCCGGGACCAGCATGGCCACCCAGAGAGCCACATGCAATAACAGTGCCCCGCAGACAGCTCCAAGGAACATGGAGGCGACGGCCGCAAACCGACGGATAGTGGCCGGTGTGCTGGCTCCGCCCCAGAAGCGCCCGGCCTCACTGAAGAGGAGGGACAACGTTGACGTAACCACCACCGTCGATACGTCAGTTACCCCTACCCTGCGTGCGGCGATGGCTTGGAAGCCCATCAGGGTTCCGATGCCCAACGTCACTGTGTGCATGAGGACCTCGCTCATGGGCATCGCAAAGAGCACTCCCGTGACAGTGAGCATGCCAAGAGCCGTAACGCAGAAAACGGGAACGAGCGCGAAGTCCCTGCCATCGGCCGGAGGGAAACGGCGCAGAATCAGCCCCAGCAGCAATGAGCCGACCGCGAAGCCACCCAGGGCGGCCAACGGCCCGAGGAGCGGGACGTGCTCAGAGCCAGCCAAAGACAGCCCGATCAAGATCACGTTTCCCGTCATGTTGGCCCCGAATACGCGGTCCATACCCAGATAAGTTGCCGCGTCCAAGGCGCCGGTACCGAAACTCAGCGCGATCATGAGCCAGAACGAGAGTCGTTGATGCCGCACCGGGCTAGTTTCCCTCGTTCGACAATCCGTCCGGACGGGTCGATAACCCGTCCGAACGAGGATCCGAGCCTGCAACGAATGTTCCAGGTTCGGTGCCCTGCCGGACCACCTGAAGGTGTCCCGCTGCGTCGTCCAGAGGTTCCAACTCTTTCGTACGGAAGCCGGCACTGTGAAGTTTCTGGAGTGCCGCCGTCGAAACCCCTTGTTCGACCGAAATGGTGGTGGCGTCGTCGGGAGCCGCAGCTCCGGCTTCCATCTGTCCCACGATCCACCGCGGCCTTCCAGTGGCCTCGGCCGGTGACAGGCCCAGGGCTAGGTTTAGGGCCAAATGCGTGTGGACCTGCGGCTGGGCGCGTCCGCCCATAGTGCCGTGGGCGCCAACCAGCTGGCCATCGCGGCGGACAAGCACAGGCATGAGGGTGTGTGCAGGCTTGCGACCCGGCGCGAGCTCGTTGGCGGCACCCGGGACGAGGCTGAACGACGCACCCCGATTGTGCAGGAGGATCCCCGTACCTGGGTCCAGGACGCAGGATCCAAAGGCGTGGAAAGCACTCTGAATCAGGGAAACCCAGGTGCCGTCTGAATCAGCCGTGACGATTGCCACGGTATCTCCGGTTCTGCGGGCATAGGCACGGCCAGGAGCCGCCGCAGCGGTGCGGCCAGCCAACGCTCTGTTCGCCAAACCGGCGGCAGCTTCCTCGGAAAGCAGTTCATCGAACGGGATTTCCGTGAACCGCGGATCGCCAAGGAAACGGTCCCGGTCTTTGGCCGTTTCTGCCAAGATACGGGCCACGATGCCTGCTTCGGCGCCGATGGCGTCCGGGACATGCCCTAATTCCCTGGCCACGATGTCCAGGGCGGACATTCCTTGAAGGAAGAATGTTCCTTGGCTGTTCCCTGCCGCACTGAGGTATTCAGAACCGGCGAAAGTCGTTGCCAGTGGCGCCTCGATGGAAGACTCGTGAATCCCGAAGTCCTCGGAGGTGAGGTCGCTGCCTTGCGCCTTCAAGGTGGCAACAATGCTCTTACCAATAGCGCCCTTGTAAAACGCCTCGATACCGTGGTGGGCGATGGCTGTGAGGGTCTCGGACAGGCGATCCAGCTTCATTGTCTGTCCAGCACCCAGCAGGGTCCCATCCCGGAAGAAGACTTCGCGGCATCCCTGATCTTTGGCCAGGAGTGCTTCCTCCCGGAGGAGGTCCCGGTACACTCCTGGTGCCACGGGAACTCCTGCTGCGGCGGCGTCCGCGGCGCGGAGCAGCGCGGAGGCAAGGGGTAGTCGACCCCACTTGTGAGCGAGGACTTCCCAAGCCCCGAGGAGCCCGGGAACCGTAACACTCTTTGCACCCGAAACCGGAACGAAGCCGTCATCGCCGACGTAGTTTTCAGGTCGGAGGGATTGGGCGGACGTTCCAGTGCCGTTTACCACTGTGACACGACCGTCAGGTGTGCCGACCATGGCTATGGCGTCGCCGCCAATGCTGCATTGGTTCGGATACACCACGGTGAGCATGGCGGCAGCTGCAAGGGCTGCGTCAACAGCATTGCCACCATTGGCAAATGCGTGATGTGCCGCCGCCGTTGCATCAACGTGGGGTGTTGCGACTGCACCGGAGGTGTAGCTCTGACTCATGATTCATTGTGCTTTCTGATTGGTGTGTCAGGGTCCCACGTGTCGATACCGATGGTGGTCGAAACCTCGTGGATGTGCCCGGACATGGCCTCGCGTGCTTCGTCGGCTTCATGACGGCGGATGGCGTCATAGATTCTCCGATGGGCGGCGACGGACTTTGCGATGCGTTTCATGGTTTGGTGGGTGGTCTCGCGCGATGGCGCCATCCATTCGTTGGCTACGTCCAAGAGCTTGACCAGCATGGGGTTCTGCGTCAGTTTGGCGACGCCGGAATGGAACTCAACATCCAGCCTGACCAGGAGTTGCATGGACGGTTTGTCGCGGCGGAGTTCGGCCTCGGCCAGTTCCAGGGGCCTGAGCAGGGAACTGAGTTCGCTGCCCCTGGCCCGCAATGCAGCGCGTTCAGCCATGGGCGGCTCGATGACTGCCCGGAGATCCATCACTTCACGGAGCGTTCTTTGCGAAGACTCCATGGTTCCAAGCATGGCTGCGTGGAGTTCCGGCCTGGATTGTGCCTCGACGATGGTGCCCCGCCCAGGCTTCCGGCTGATCAGCCCACGGAGCTCAAGATCGCGTAAGGCTTCCCTGACAGATGTCCGGGAGATGCCGGCTGTCTCGGCCAGTTCGCGTTCGTTGGGAAGCTTGTCGCCAGCACTGAGTTCGCCGTCGGCAATCATTCGGATCAGCCGTTCACTCAGCTGCTCCGAAAGGGGGCCGTTTGCTATGGAAATGCTGCTCAAGGACGACACTCTTACCTCCGCTGAATTGGTTCGACAAACCTACCAGCCAGTTGGTCAGGGCTGTGGTTACTCGAAGATCTCCACAGTGACCCAATTCTCGAAGCAACTTCCACCGGCCAGGCTCATGACGCCAATGGTGGCGCGACCGCCCAAGCCGACCTCCGGGCCGAATACCTCGACAAAGAGATCAGTGGCTCCGGACGAGACTTTGTGCACTTCCGTGAATTCCGGGGTAGACGTCACGAAACAAAGGGAGCGAACGATCCCCTTGACCTTGTCCAGGGAGCCCAGTGCGAGACGGATTCCGCCGAGGCAGTTGAGGGCGGTGAGCCTGGCGGCTTCGTATCCTTCCTCCACTGTCAGGTTGGCGCCCAGCCGGCCGGGGTAACGGACGGTGCCATCACTCTTGTCCGGCGTGTGGCCGCTCAAGTAGAGGACGTTTCCCACGATGTGATGCGGCTTCATGCTGCCGTATGTATCCGCACCGTAGTACCCGTCGGCACTGAAATCGGGAATCTCCAGGCCCAGCTCGCGAACGCGGTCTTCATAACTCATGGCCAAAATCTTGCTCCTCGTTTGTTCTGCCACGCCAAGGCAGTTAGTCCAATGGTCCAACCAAGTGCTATGAGGCTAGTCACAATCCAGGCTGGCGTCAACAGTGAAATGAAAATGAACGATATTCATAAAAAACCGTTGACTTAGGTCCGAAGGTCGGACAAACTTCTGTTAAGGAAGCCTCGCCAACTTCCTTTCAACCAAGTGATCACCCCAACGCCGACATCAGCGCATGCGGATTCGGCACATCACTTGCAAAGGAACCATCATGTCCACTCTGGACCGTTCGCTGGACCCTCTCGAGGTCAGTTACCTTGACGACCCCCGGGTCGTGAAGGAAGCAGCCACCGAAGACTACACAACCCATGTTGTACCGCTCTCCTGGCGTAGTACCAAGAAATCGCTGTCGATGTCTTGGTACTCGCTCGTCAGTGGCATGTTCTATCTGGTCACCGCGGCCACGCTCGCTGCTGTGGTCGGCACCGTTGACACTGTCATAGGGATTGTCCTCGCCTGCCTCACATTCGGCGCCTTGGGCTACGTATTTTCCAGTTACGCCACAAAGACCGGCCTGACTGTCGCACTGATTTCGCAGCGTTTGTTTGGTGCATCCGGCTCCATCGTTGCGCCGCTCATCCTTGCCGCCACCTCCATCTACTATGCGGTCTTCGAGAGTTCGATGATTGCCCACGCGTTCTCGGCTTCCATAGGCGGCTTGGACATCCGGATTTGGTACGCCATTGCCGTGGCGATGAACCTGCCCTTGGTCATGGGCGGTATTCGCCGCTGGATGGACAAGTACAACGCAGCACTGCTCCCTGTTTACTGGGGAGGCCTGATTCTGGTCATCATCTTGGCTGCTACACGGATGGACACGTCAGCGTGGCTGGCACACACGCCAGCGCAAGCCGGTCACCTCGCAGCTCCGGGTTGGCTCTATGCATTCTTCATCTACCTGGGTGTGCTGGTCCTCATGATGTTCACCATGGACTTCGCCCGGTTCGGCAAGCCAAAGGACGCCAAGATCAATGGCATCGCGACGTTCGGGCCGGTGTTCTACGTCTTCGTTTACCTTGCCAACGGCTTGATCGGTATCTTCATCGCGTATGCCGCCGGCCTGGCCGGAGGAATTTCCTCAACGGCAATCGTGGATTTCATCGTCACGCTCCTGGGCGGCTGGGGATTGTTCCTGGTCTGGGTCACACAAGCGCGTATCAACACAGCGAACTTCTACGTCGCTTCAACCAACATGGAAGCGCTATGGACACGGCTTTTCCGCACGCGCCTGCCGCGAGTCTGGGCTGTCCTGCTGTGTGGTGCCATCACCTACGTCTTCATGCTGACTGATGTCCTCAGCTACTTGCTCGTTGCGCTGGCATGGCAGGGAGCCTTCATAGCCTCATGGGTCAGCATCATGCTGGTTCACATTATTTTGAGTCCCACCGGCGACAAGAACGGCCTACCCGAATTCCGGCCGGGGCGCCTGGCGAAGTTCACTGCTGGAGCCGGGGTCTGGATCGGGAGTTCCGTACTTGGTGCTTTGTTCTACCAATTCGCCGGCCCCATAGGTGCCACCTGGTCAACGCCGCTCACCTTTGCGCTGGGTGCGCTCCTATATACGTTCGCGTTCAAGGCGCAGTCCCGGAAGGTGCTGCTGCGGCGCGCACATGATCCGCGGGATGAAGTGGACGACATCTGGGAGGCCCGCATCCGTTGCCACGCGTGCGACCACAGCTACATCGCGGTGGAGATGGACCGGGATCCTTCCCGAAAGGGGCATCCTGCAATCTGTGCCGCCTGCGCTGGCCTCAGTCGCAGCTACCTTGAGGCCAGCAGGGACGAGCACGCCCGCGCTGACATCGCGGCTTTGGACTCCCGCCCGCAACCCGTCTGAGGCGTATTTCCCTGACGCAACGGCGGCCGCTGCCCACTGGCAGCGGCCGCCGTTGTGTCCTGCGCCGCAGCGCCCGTCCGGCAGCGGGGTTACAGTGGCACGGTGAACTTTGCCGAGGCCCCGGATGGCACTGAACTCGCCTGGACCGCGTCCGGTGAAGGCGACCCGTTGCTCTTGATCGCCGGCCAGGCGACAGCCATGGCGGGTTGGGGCCCGACGGCGGACCTTCTGTCCCGCTATTACCGCGTCATCCGCTTTGATCACCGGGGGACAGGACGGAGCGGCAGGGGAGAAGCCGAACGGTACACCACGCGGGTCCTGGCTGCTGACGCCGTTGCCGTTCTCGAGGCCGCAGGCGCGGATTTAGCACACGTGTACGGTCATTCGATGGGTGGGCGCGTGGGCCAGTGGTTGGCCATTGACTACCCGCACAAGGTTCGGACCCTGATCCTGGCGGCCACCAGTGGCGGGAAATGGCCGGACGTCAGCGTCCAGCCGGACAAAAGTGCCTTGGAGGCCCTGGTCGGCGGCGACATGTCCCGGCTTGCAGAGCTCTTCTTCGATGCCGAGTGGGTCCGAGACAATCCCGAAGCGACGCACATGTTCTTCAGCTCCCATGCTTCGGCGTGGGCCAAAGCGCGTCATTTCAAGGCCAGCCGCGAGCATGATGCCTGGAGTCAACTCGGCTCCATCAAGGCTCCTACGCTGATCCTCCACGGCGCCGACGACCGACTCACCCCGTTGCCCAATGCCCTGCTGCTTCGTGAGCACATCCCTCGCTCGGTACTGGTGCGCGTACCCGGCGCGGGGCACGGCTTGCACCTGGACCACCCTGAGACGGTCGAATGGATCCGGGAGTTCATCGCCAGGAAGAGCGGCTAGCTGCCGAAGAGTTTTCTTGATACGGCTGCCTTCGGGCTTCAACTTCGGGCGGCATGGACCGTTGTGGCGTGGGCGATCGCCCTACAGCCGAGTTGGGAGATTTGCTCAGTCGTTCTGTATTCCCCTGCGGAAGTCACTTCCCGGTCCTAGCGTTGCCGCGGGGGACGCCGTGATTAACAGCCCTGAAAGCTTCGCCGTACGTGAGTACGGCATCCAAGGACCACTCCTTAAGCACCGCCAATACCCCATGTGGCAGCGGGTGCAGCTCAACGAGTTCGTGCACAGGAAGCCTATAGCCGCTGGCTTTCGCGGTGTACGTCAAAGCGCCGACCGGAGGGTACCAAACCGCTTCCCCGCGTCGCCGTCTGCTGACTTCATAGCCGAAGATGCCGCCATGGGTGGGTCTCCAGACTTCCACCAAGGAGGCAAAACTGCTCACGAGGGCGCCCTTACCGAATATCAGCGCGTTGCCAAAGGTCAATGAGAACGAATCGCTTGAAGGTCCGCCCTGCGCTCCATCGCTGATTGCAGCGTGAAACGGGCTCGTGCGGCGTTCCGTCCCTTTGACGTACGCGACTAGTTGCACGAAATAGCCCCAGCTGGGGTGAAAGCTCCCTGCATCGTCTCTTCTGGCTCCGGCATTAACAAGGTGGATAAGCTCCTCGATGTCAGGCCCTAATTCGTCTTCTCCGGAGCGCTGTCCACTAGTTTGGGGAAGCCCAACCCATTCCATCGGGCGTGTATCAAGCTGCTCGAGAATCGGAAGAGTTGCTAGAATCTTCGCCGCGACATCCCGAGGCGCCGCCTCCCGCCCACCCAAGTGCAAGTCGAGATCAATATCGTCCAAGGCAGAATCGAAGAGCTCTGTTGATAAAATGCCTCCCACGTCGCACTCCTTATTGTGAATCACAACTAGCCTTCCCTCGGAGCGAATCTTACGTCCACTGTGACACTAACGCGGTTGCGTTCCAGATACCTTGTGACGGCTTTTTCCATCAACATGGCAAGTTCCTCGTTGTGAGTGAAAAGCCATTCAAGATGGGCGCCTGGTGCCCTCGCCTCCAGCGCTTGGATTTGACGTCGGACGGAGTCCTGGACCCAGTCGTTGATTGCTGTCGGAACGGCCTGATTGCGCAGATAGCGACCGTCATAAACTCCTCTGAAAAGAAGGTCATAGTTGCCCTTAACTTCCTGGAACACTTCTGTAGGTGGGTGGCCGCGCCACAGATGTCCGTCAAAGTCCACCGTCGTGTGCATACCGCCAGGTTGAACATAGTCAACGATGTACTCCAGAAGGTAGCCCTTTGGGCCGGTAGCAGCGACTCCTGTCCCGAAGATTTGGTCGGCGACGCCATTCTTGCTTCGACCGCCGATGGGTTCTTGCCAGCTTCCAGGTCCTCCGTCAGTGTCGCCAATGGTGGGTTGGTGGTCGGGGTGGCGTCCTGGAAGGGACGGATCGCCGAGGGTTTGGTCGAAGATACTGGGGCCAGGTTCAGGGGCGGGCAGGGTCTTAGCGCCGGCCCCTCCAGTCTTGTCAACTTTAGCCAGCCACGGGGTTTCTGTGGCGGGCGTGGGTAGTTGATGAGGTATGCCGGCCGGTGCGGGTTGAGAGCCGTGTCCGTTGAGGGTGTGGTTGAGTTTGGCGAGTCCGGTGTCGAGTTTGTCGAGGGCGTTTCCGATGCCGTCGTTCCAGATGGCGGTTCTGGCTTGGGCGAGTTTGGCGGTGACAGCGGCCGTGGTTTCGCTGAGGGCGGTGCGGGCGGCGCCGGTGAGTCCGGTGGCGGCTTTGGACAGGGCAGCGGTTTCAGCGCCCAGTTTCCCGGCTGTTGATCCTGCTTTGATGCCGGCGCCGGTGCCGCCGGCGAGGAGGGATGCGACGTCGAATCCGGTGGCGCCAGCGGCGTGCCAGGGGTCGGTGGCCCAGTCGTCGTAGTGGATGGTCTCCTTCAGGGCCCCGCCGACAGTGAGGACGGCGTCGAGGTCCTCGGCGGTGGTGTCCCGGAAACCGCGGTCGATGACGGCTTTGGTGGTGACCGCCGCGGCGCCCAGGGCGAACATTCCCTGCCAGGCCTGGGTTTGTTTGACTTTGTCGGTGGTGCCCAGCATGGTGTGCAGGCCTTGCCCGGCGCCGAGCAGGGCGCTGACGAACCCCTGCCCGGCCGAACCTGGCCCGCCCAGGCGCAGGGACACGTTCGGTGGCCCCCAGGGCAGGTCGGGGAGGTCCTGGTCGGTGCCGAAGAAATGCTGGGCGTGGGTCAGGCCGTTGGCGATCAGGTCGGTGGAGCCGTCAAGGGTGGCCCGCGGGATGGCCGGTGCGTTGTAGCGTTCGCCTCCGGTCAGGGCGCTTAGTTCCGTGGCGCAGGCGGCGTCGGAGTCGAGGATGGCCTGGGCCAGGGCGCTGGCCTTGTCCATGGTTTCGCGGTGCCGGTCCACGATGTTCAGGTGTGATTGCCAGTTATCGTTGCCTCCGATGAGTCCGTCCAGGGCAACGATGTCTGCCCGGAGGGCGGTGATGCGGTGTTTCAGTTCCCTGGCCCGGTCCGCGTAGGCGCCCAGGATGGTCGCGGCTTTGCCGGTCAGGGCGGCCAGGTCCTGGGAACGGGAGAGCACCGGGGTGAACCCGGCCAGGACCTGCCCGGCCTCGGGTGCCTCGTACGCCCCGGACAGCCCCGCCCAAGACCGGGCAGCGTCGTTGACACCGGAATGCACAGCATCCCCCGAAGCCGCCAACGCCCGCGCATGGGTATCCAACGCCTCAGGATCAGGCAACGGCGGAAGCCCCTCGACACTGATCCCCGACGCCCCGCCACCAGCAGCACACACATCCCTGAAATCCACACTCATAGGACGGAAGGCGTGGTCGTGAACGCCAGCCCAGACAGGTCAATATCAGCCATGGATTCTCCCCAATCGAAGTACTCGGTCGGGCCACACGGTATCCACGGAAACCGGCATCTAGGTGCTCAAATAGCCCACCCCTAGTCCAATTCACGCCAAATTAGGTGGTGAAAACGACCAAACCTGGTTCTGGAGGAACCATCTAGGTGGTGAATCGCTCGGGATGCTCCGTGGCGTCCGACGGCGGACGGAAACCATTTCTCCTTCAGGCATGCTGGAGACACTGCCATATAGCGGTAGGGCCAATCCGCCCTTCATGCACACATTGTTGTCGAGTTCCACGTCCACCGGCTCTAGGTCTGTCAGGAACGGCACCATTGCAAATTCGTCCGCACTGCCAACATCGGCGGCCCATGCCAGTCGGATACCCATAGTAGTTTCAACGGCATCCTGCATACTAAGGATGCGGGTGGCAAGGTGCTTGCCTTCTTGAGATCTTCCCGGCCATCGGCAAATGACGAAGGGCCGCTGGTACTTGCTTGTTGAATTCATTTCAGGCGAGTCTTTCCCTGTCACTTGTTATTTGGGAGAAATTTGACATCAATAGGGTAGTCAAGCCGGTGTACGGCATGTTTGGGCGTTGGGTGCGGACCAGGCTATCTATAGGGGAAGAACGGAGGCTTGCCTGCTGGGGCAGCGCAGGCCTCACGCAGCTCGCGTGGTGACAAATAGGCGTAGTATGAAAACTCAATTAGGTCAACGTAGTCACCATAAAACTTGTTGCCCGTCGCCGCCTCAACCAATGCCCAAGAATCGCCATTCGGCAATAGGGCATATCCACGAGCAACGTCCTCTATTGTCATTGGAACCGGAACGACTAGGAGAAATGGGAGATCCTCGTCTTCACGCAAGCTTCCGCATAGCGTGTACGTCAGGAACTTCTCCATGGCATCAATGATGGTTGACACAAAAAATTCTTCTTCGTCGCCGCCTCTGTCTGACCGCCTCAGAACAAATGCGTTGTTGTCGATCAGTAGGTGCAAGCTGACGTCACTACCTAGGGACAAGTGCCATGAGTTGTCGGTAGAACTTTGCGTCGCCGAAACACCTGCTTCTACAATGACGTTCTGAACATTTGAAATGACTTTATTCAAATCGCTTTGCGACACATTCATTTTTTCACGCCCCGCCACCAGTAACACACACATCCCTGAAATCCACACTCATAGGACGGCACGCGTGGTCGTGAACGCCCGCCCAGGCAGGTCAGTATCAGCCATGGATTCTCCCCAATCGAAGTACTCGGTCGGGCCACACGGTATCCACGGAAACCGGCACCTAGGTGCTCAAATAGCCCACCCCTAGTCCAGTTCACGCCAAATTAGGTGGTGAAAACGACCAAAACCTGGTTCTGGAGGAAACCATCTAGGTGGTGAATCGCTCGGGATGCTCCGTGGCGTCCGACGGCGTCCGATCGGCTTTTCAGGGCAGCCGCCGCCGAGGTGCGTGACAGGTCAGCCCTGCGTCCCGCCGTCGTTGACTTGCCCGCTGAGGTGCCGGACCAGTGCGTCCACGATGGGCAGCTGCCCTTTGACGAGCTTGGTCCGGGCTACGGATTCCTCAAACCAACGGGCGTCGTCAATTTCGGGGAAATCCTTGATGGCGCCTGAGCCCTTGGGCCATTCCATGGGGAAGGTGTTGCTGACGATCTCCTCTGGCTGAAAGTGGCAGGCTTCCGCGGTGAAAGCGGTAATGAGTTTGCCGGAGGGCTGCCGGAAAACGCCCAACAATTCGTAGTCTGCGGGCGGGGGAGGAGTGCCTATTTCTTCGGTGAATTCCCGTTTCGCCGCGACCAAAGCATCTTCGTCCTCGGGAAATTCTCCCTTGGGGATGGACCATGCATGCTGGTCCTTCCGCGCCCAGAAGGGGCCGCCCATGTGGGCAATCCACAGTTCCAATGGCCCGGGCGAGGCCTGCCGGTAAAGAAGTATGCCTGCACTGCGAATGGCGATGAGAGCCCCCGGGTGATGGTTCTTCGGGTGAATCGGTCGGACAGGTCAAGGTTACTCCGCCCTGCGGTGCCGTTATCCAATTGACGTTGAATTGCCGATCTTGCTTGTTCTTTTCGCTTCCAGCAGGTCACTTACTACTCGATAATCGAGGAGTTGCACGTTCCTCGGGGGTGGAACGTCACTGCGGTCTCCGGCAACTGCCGGCGACGATTCTGGGCGCATCAACACGGAGGACACAGCTATGGCAAAGTCAGTGAGGCTCCTTCCACGCGGGGGAAGAAAAGCACTAGGTTTGGCCGTCATGATGGCGGTAGGTTTATCGATGTTCACGGGAATTGGGCCATCGCATGCTGCGGATACAACGCCCATGGCTGAGGATCCTGGCCCTGTGGGCAGCTTTGCTTGGAAGGGATTCAACTGGCAGAAGCGTTTCTGGGGTGGGGCGCCCATGTACAACGCGAGCTGGGACGCCAACAATGTGAGCAGCCCGGACGCCAACGGTTACGTGAAACTGTCCATCACCAATCCCACGGGCACGGCGCCGAAGGGCGCGGAGTTCCAATCAACCCGTGAAGGGTTCGGATACGGCACATACAGCACCACCGTGGAGAAGGACGTCAGTGCCCTGCAGAAGGAAGTGGTGTGGGGATGCCTCTTCACCTACGACCCCGCAGCCGAGCCTGGCTACACGGAGATCGACCTCTGTGAAGCATCCGCGTGGGGTGGTGGAGCTGCGTACGGCGAAAACTGGCCAGTGACCCAAGGGCATGGGTATTGGTTCGATGCCACTTTGCCTCCGGGGCAGGGCAACAACACGGTCACGTTCGATACCACCAATGCTCCGATCCTGACGCACAGGATGGTCTGGGAGCCGGGCAAGCTGACTTTCGAAACGTTCGCGGGGGAGGATTTCAGCGGCACGCTGCTGAAGCGGACGGTTCTGCAGGGCGCCACGGTTCCGCTGCCAGCCAACGAGCAGATCCACTTCAACCTCTGGGTCACCGGTGGTGGCGGCGGTGACGCTGCCCATGTTGCTCCGGAAACGGTCACCATTCGCGATTTCTCGTTTGTGCCCGGAATTCCGCTGACGGCGCCAACACCCACCATCACGGGCACAGCAGCTGTCGGCTCCACCTTGACGGCGGCGCCGGGAACGTGGACCAGCGGCACTGCCTTGACCTACCAGTGGTTCAGGAACGGCACCGCAATATCGGGCGCCACAGGCTCCACGCGGGTCCTCGCTGCCGCGGACCAAGGCACCAAGCTGACAGTGCGGGTCACGGGAACCAAGACCGGCTATGCCACAACCACCAAGGAATCGGCTCAGACAGCCACAGTGGCAGCAGGTACGTTGGTTGCCCCCACCCCGACCATTACCGGAACGCTCACAGTGGGCTCAACGCTGACGGCCAACACAGGCACGTGGACGTCAGGGACGACTCTGACGTACCAGTGGTACCGGTCAGGAGTGGCGATTTCCGGTGCCACAGCCAAAACCTACGTTCTGGTGACCGCTGATCAAGCAGACACCATGAGCGTTAAGGTGACTGGAACCAAAGCCGGCTACACCACGGTGGCCAAGACCTCGGCCAGCACCGCTCCGGTCACCTAGGGAAACAACAAAGCCGCAGTTGTGTCGCGCCGGGGGAATGGCGACACAACTGCGGCCCTGTTGGGCTTGTTAGTTCTTCTGGGCCCTGACCGGGACGATCCTCTTGATGGCAAGGCCCAAAGCCAACATGGCGAACGCTGCCAGGGCAAACCAGAAGAGGTCTCCTGCGCCGGTCGCTGCGAGTGTGCCTGAGCCCATTCCGGCTGCGGTGACTCCGGTAAGGGGGGCTACTGGGTTGTTGTACATGGGAATTACCAAACTTTCTTGCGGTTGAGTGCTGCATCCAGGTAGGCCTTTGCGTGCACGGCCTGGAGGAAGATATCGATGACGGTTTCGTACATGGTGGCGGCCAGCAGCATGTACCTCCAGCCCCGGAACCGCACGGTGACAATGCGCTCCAGGACGAAGATGCCGGTGACTGCGATCCAGAACGGCTGGAGGTTCAGGCCCATTCCGGTGGCCAAAGCGAAGATGATGGAGCCGAAGTAGGCCAGGGTCACCAAGACACCGATCATGGAGAGGAACTGGCGTCCCCAGTAGGCCCGCGTGACTTTGGTCCAGCCGTACTGCACGCAGTTCTCCACGGCGCCGCGCTTCCAGCGGAGCCGTTGCGACCATAGTTCCCGCCACGTCGGCATGACCTCGGTGACCAGCGTGCAGTTGGAGGGTGAAGCAATGCGGTAGCCCAAGGTCAGCAGGGCAAAGGAGAGTTCGTTGTCCTCGGTCAGGACGGACGTGTCATAGACACCGCCCTTGCCGTTGCCGGGAGGAAGCGTGCCCTTCAACCGCGCTGCGACGACGTCGCGCAGGGTTTTGACCCGGAAGAGTGCCGCCGTTCCAGTGACTACCAGGCATTTGCCGTGGAGACGCTTCACGTCCCGGGCGTAGCGGGCGTACTCATTGCGCTGCAAGTGACCGACGAAACCGCCGCCGGGGCCGCCGCTGAATACCCCGCCAACGGCGCCGAGCAATTCGTCGGTGAGGAGGTTGTTGGTGGCGTTCTCGATGAAGTCCAGGGCCAACTGGGAGTCTGCGTCCTGGACCAGGACCAGGTCTTCGGGGTCGGCCTCGGGAAGCAAACCGCTGAGCGCGAAATTCAAGGCTCCGGCCTTCTTGTCCTTGTTTCCGACCGTTCGGATGACCTCAGCGCCCTGGGCAAGCGCAAGCGTCTCCGTGTCATCGGTGCAATTGTCGGCCACCACGATGACGCGGTCCGGGCGACGGGTCTGGTTGTTCAAGGAGATGAGGGTTTCGGTGATGCCGGCGGATTCATTGTGTGCAGGGACCAGGACTGTGACCACTCCACCGGCTGCGCGGTGGGATCCCCGTGGCGCGGCGGCGGTGTCCGGTGCGTCTGTGTCGGCCGTGAGTTCCGTGATTTCCGTGAGCATTGTGATCCCTCCGTTCGAGCGTTGAAGTGTTGTCTCACTTAGAGTTCCAACGCGAACGCAAGATCAGGGCACGGTAAGCGTCAAGGAAGTCTCAAGGTTTGCTCAGGGTTTTCTTGAGGCGCCACGAACAGGGTTTGAGGACCACCCGGACAGTTTGGACGCGTCAGCGGACGCGCCTAAACGCAAGAGGACGACGCCGGTGAGTACCGGCGTCGTCCTCTTGCTTTTTTGTTTGAGCTGCTTAGCGGCTCAGGCTGACCGTGAAGGTTTTCGGTCCGCTGAGGGTCACTGCAATGCCACAGTTTTCTGCGGCTGCGCGGTGTGAGAGGGACTGGATGGCGGCATCGATGGTGTGGTCGATGGCCGACTTGTCCCAGATTTTCAGCGTGATGGAGTCAGTATGTGTCGTCATTGTCAGTACTTTCACTCAGGCCGTTGACAGCCCCAAGCTTCTTCGCAGGGGCCGCATCCTCGTCGGTGAGGATTGCTGATTCAGCTTGTATGGGAAACAGGTTCCCTCATTCATGGTTCATGCTGCCCACAGCGATTGACAAGCGAATCCGAGTAAGTGTGACCGATTACACGTTGCTGGTTACTCCGTGTAACCAGTGCTGACGCTGAGTTCCCGCCAGAGTTCCACCTCTGCCCGCTGGGCCTCCTGAACAGCCCCGTAAGCGTAGACGGCGTCCTCTCCGAGGAGCAGGAAAGCCGGCGTTTCGGAGGCTTCGACGGCGGAGATGATCGCCGCGGCGGCCTTGTCAGGGTCACCCTTTTGCGTGCCGTGGACGGTGTCGTTCTCCTTGCGGCGCTTGCCCGCAGTGTCGGCGTAATCGGCGATTGCCTCGGCCGACTGTGCCAGTGACCGCCCGGCGAAGTCTGTGCGGAAACCACCTGGTTCCACTGCGGTCACTGAGATTCCCAGCGGTTTCAACTCCTTCTGCAGTGATCCGGAGATGCCTTCCAGCGCAGCCTTGGTCGCAGAGTAATAGCCGGAGCCGGGCGGGGAGATGCGCGCGCCGATCGAGGAGATGTTCACGATCGCCCCGGACCGGCGGGAGCGCATCCCCGGAAGGACGGCTTTGATCATGGCCACCGGACCGAAAACGTTGGTGTCGAACAGCGTGCGGACGTCGGCGTCGTCGCCCTCTTCGATAGCGGCGCGGTAACCGTAGCCGGCGTTGTTGACCAGGACGTCAACGGCACCGAACCGTTCCTCGGCCTGCTGCACCGCGGCGTCCACCTGCGACTGATCGGTGACATCGAGCGCTACGGCAAGGGCCGTCGTCGGGAATTCACTGGCGAGGTCCTGTAGGGCGGAGGTGTCACGGGCGGTGACGACGGCGTTATCGCCTCGTGCGAGGACGGCTTGGGCAAGCGAACGGCCAAGTCCGGTGGAGCAGCCTGTGATGAGCCAGGTAGTCATGATGTTCCTTTCATGGGTCGACCTATCCATTGGAACGCTACTCCCCATGCTGCCGGGAGTGCCCGTTCTTCCGGGTACTCCCAGTGCCTCCCTGTTGCCCGGCATGGCACCTACGCTTGAAAGCATGGACAACCGCAGCGAGATCCGTGAATTCCTGGCGACGCGCAGGGCCCGGATCAGCCCCGACCAAGCCGGACTGCCCGCATACGGCGGTAACCGGCGCGTCCCGGGGCTGCGCCGTGAAGAAGTCGCGCTGCTCAGTGGCATGAGCGTCGATTACTACATCAGGTTGGAACGCGGGAATCTGGGCGGAGTCTCGGAGAGCGTCCTGGAAGCGTTGGCCCGGGCGCTGCAACTGGACGACGCCGAGCACGCGCACCTTTTCGACCTCGCCCGTGCCTCGGGTCCATCCTCGCGGCCGCGCCGCAAGGCCCCTGAACAACAAATCCGGCCCACGGTGCAACGGATACTGGACGCGATGGCCGATGTGCCGGCCTATGTGCGCAACGGCCGCCGGGACATCCTGGCAACCAACAAGCTCGGGCTGGCTTTGTACTCAGAGATGTTCACCGACGCCGTCAGGCCGGTGAACGTGGCGCGTTTCGTGTTCCTCAATCCACGCGCCCGCGGCTTCTTCATGGACTGGGAGACCGCTGCGAACGACCTCGTGGCCAATCTGCGCACCGAGGCCGGCCGCAACCCGTATGATCGCGCCCTGACCGACCTTGTGGGGGAGCTGTCCATGCGCAGCGAAGAGTTCCGCACCCGTTGGGCAGCGCACAACGTCCGCTACCATCGCACCGGCCTCAAGCGCATCCATCACCCGATAGTGGGCGACCTTGAGTTGTCCTTCGAGGCCATGGAACTACCGGCAGATCCCGGGTTGTCCCTGATCGTCTACAGCACGGAACCCGGTTCGGCGGCGGAGGAGTCGCTCAAACTGCTGGCGAGCTGGTCGGCCGGCAACGACGCCGCTGCGTCAACGCCTCAAGCAGCCGACGGCAAATCCAACGTATAGACCACCAACTGCACCTTCGGCTCCGGCCGTTCCTTTTCGCGCTCCGGCCGGCGGACGTACCCCAAACGACGGTAAAGGCGCTGCGACGTCTCATTGTCGACGGCGGTGTCCAGCACTATGCGCCCGGCACCCCGGGAGGTGGCAAGGCGGGCGGATTCGTCGAGGAGTTTTCGGCCAAGGCCCGTGCGGCGGGCTTCCGGGAGCACGGCCAACAACCTGAGTTCCACCTCGCCTTCCTGTGCCTGCCTGCTGAGGTTCGAGCCGAAGGGCAGGAGGGTGGCCGTGCCCACCAAACGTCCGGTTTCCAGGTCTTCGGCCACCAGCAGCACGCCCTCGCGGGCCCTTGCCGCGGCATCCAGCAAGAGGCCGAGCCGCTCTTCGTCCGGCTGGCGCGCGCCGGGAAGGTGATGGCCGAAGCCTTCGTACGTCAGCTGCCCTACGGCGTCGTACTCTTCGTGGCGCGCCTCGCGAATCACGTAAGTGGCGGTGGCGACAGTGGTTTGTGTGGTCATGATGGTCCTTTCGACGACGACGGCGGTCAGCTGGCGCGGTCGGTAGCTGCCAGGCCGAGATGGGATTTGAGCGTGGTTCCCGAGTACTCGGTGCGGGCGAGCCCGCGTTCCTGGAGGATCGGGATGACTCCGGACGCGAAGCGTTCCAGGTCTTGCGGGAGCAGGGAGAACATCAGGTTGAAGCCGTCGGCAGCACCTTCTGCGTGCCAGCGTTCCAGGGAGTCGGCCACGTGCTGCGGGGTGCCAATGAAGTCGTGGTTCCGTTTGTCACCGGTGAGGATCGAGTAGAGGTCCTTGAGAGTGACCTGGTCCTCGCGGCCACGGATCTGTTCCCCGGCAGAGCGAAAGTCGGTCCTGGGCTGGGTGATGCCGGGTATGCCGGATTGGGCCACCGTGGCGTCCGCTCCGAGCCCGGTGAAGTCGACTGTGCCTTCGCCCGCAGGACCGGAGAAATACTCCTGCAGGAAATCGAGGACCTGCTGATCGGTGATGAGTTGGTCGAGTTCGCGGATGCGTTCCAAGGCCTCCTCGCGGGTGTCCGCGACCACCGGCGAGATGGCCTGGTAAACGTAAAGCTCATCCGGGTTCCGGCCGAACGACTTTGCTTGGTCACGGACTGAATCGCGGTAGCTGCGGGCCTGCGGAATATCGGAATGGCTGGCGAACAGGGCATTCGCGAAGCGCGCTCCCAGCTGCTGCCCGGGCACCGACGTGCCAGCCTGGGCCAGCAAGGGGGAGTGCTGCGGGGAAGGCCCGATGTTCAGGGGTCCGGCAACTTTGAAGAACTCGCCTTGGTAGTCCACGCGATTGAGCTTGTGGCGGTCAAAGAACCGTCCCTGCGACTTGTCGTAGAGGAAAGCGTCCTTGTCCCACGAGTTCCACAAGCCCTGGGTGACCTCCACGAATTCCTCCGCACGCCGGTAACGGAGGCTGTGGTCGAGGTGTTCGTCCGCGCTGAAATTTCCGGCCGTGCTGTTGGTGAGGTCCCTGGTGGTGACAATGTTCCAGCCAACGCGGCCGCCGCTGATGTGGTCCGCCGTCAGGGCAGCGCGGGCAAAGTTGAAGGGCTCGTCGTAGGACGTGGAGGACGTTGCGATGAGGCCGATCCTGCTGGTGACCGCGCCAAGGGCCGTGACCAGGCCGATGGGGTCGAAGCGGTTGAGAATGCCGGGGTTGGAGGTCTCGTCGACCGCGAGGGAGTCGCCCAGGAAGATCGCATCGAACTTGGCGTCTTCGGCGATCTTGGCGAGCGTCACCTGATGAGCGAAGTCGATGCTCGCTTGCGGGAATGCTGTTCCGTGGCGCCACGAAGCCAGATGGATGCCGGTGCCCACAAGGTAGGCGAAAAAGTGGATCTGCTGGCGTTCACGCGTAAGTGTCTGGTTCATGGGCCTGTTCCTGGGTTGCTTGCGGGGCGTCGGCACCGTCTCGCGGCAGTGCCGGCACCCCGCAAACAGCTACTTGGTCTTCTTGATTGCTGCTTCTTCGGCGGTCAGTACTTCCTGCAGCTTGGCCGCAGTCCAGTCCGCCTTGAACTGAAGGTTTCCGTCGTTGAGCTTGGTCACCGAAGCTTCAACTTCAGGGGAGTGGTACGCCTCCACGATCTTCTTCCAAGTGGGATCGTCCTTGCGGTCAGCCTTCACCACGAAGCCGTTGATGTACGGAGCCAGGGACTCCGAGTTCAGGTCTTCCTTGAAGATGATCTTCTCGTCGCCGAGGCCGCCCTTCTGCGCCTGCGTGTTGTTCACGACGGCGGCATCGGTGGTTCCCTTGAGCGCGTTCACCGTCTGGTTGCTGTCCACGGGCACCACCTTGATCTTGCTGGAGGTGATCTCCGCAGGAGTGGACAGCGAGTTGCCGCCATCCTTGAGCTGGAGGAGCCCGGCGGTCTGCAGGTTCAGCAGGGCACGCGCCTGGTTGGTGGGGTTGTTGGGAATGGCAACCTCGGCATCGGCCGGGAGCTCGCTGACGGACTTGAACTTCTCCGAATACAGCGCCAGCGGGTACACGGCCGTCGCTCCGACCGGAACCAACGTGCCGTTGCTGTTGACGTTGAACTGGGACAAGTACTTCAGGTGCTGGAACAGATTGATGTCCACCTGGCCCTGCTGTGTTGCCGTGTTGATCTGAGCGCCGTCGGTGAAGTTCTTGACCTCAAGGTCAATGCCCTGGTCCTTGAGCTTGTTCTTCAGGAGGGTCCAGTGCTCCTCGGCGCCGTCGTCCACACCGATGACCACCTTGGTGTTCGCGGAGGTCGAAGAGCCTCCCGCAGCACCTCCGCAAGCTGAGAGCGATAGGGCGGCGACCAGGCCGACGGCGGCAACTAACAGGCGGTTCTTCATGATGCTTCTCCGTACAAAGGATATTGATGCGAATGGAAGGTACGGGGTGTTCCCCCGCCTCACGCTAGGCATTCCCGGCGGTGGGCAACGAACCACCCCGCAACACTCCGACGCGCATCGTCAAGGAACGAAACCGCAGGTCACAGGGGGTCACTGGGTTCGATCTGAGAGCTGACACGCTGTTGGAATGGGGACCCAAACAACCCCGAAGGAGGCTCCGGTGAGCGCGATCGTTTCCCTGCGCGGAGTCAGCAAACTGTTCCCGGTCCAAGGAAGCAAACGCAGCCAACGCACCGAACCAGTGCGGGCCGTTGATGACGTCACCCTGGACATCGAGGAGGGGACAGTCGTGGGCATCGTCGGGTACTCAGGTGCCGGAAAGTCCACCTTGGTGCGTCTGCTCAACGGCTTGGAACGCCCCACTGAAGGACAGGTGTTCGTCAAGGGACAGGACATCTCCTCACTTCCGGAAGGCCAGCTGCGCAAAGTCCGCGCCGGGATTGGCATGATCTTCCAGCAGTTCAATCTCCTGAAGTCCCGCACCGTGTCCGGGAACGTGGCCTATCCGTTGAAGGTGGCCGGTTGGCCCAAGGACAAGATCAAGTCCCGTGTTGAGGAATTGCTTGAGTTCGTTGGAATCGCGGACAAGGCCCGCTCCTACCCGCGGCGACTTTCGGGCGGGCAGCAGCAACGTGTGGGCATTGCCCGTGCGCTGGCGAACGCGCCGGACATCCTGCTCGCAGACGAAGCCACCAGCGCACTGGATCCCGAAACCACCCGCGACGTCCTCCGCCTGCTCCGGCGCATTAATAGGGAACTAGGTACCACCGTTGTGGTGATCACCCACGAAATGCATGTGGTCCGCGAAATCTGCGACACCGTGGTGATGATGGAATCGGGCCGCGTGGTGGAAACCGGGCCCACCTACACTGTGTTCGCCGACCCCCAAAGCGACTCCACCCGGCGGTTCGTCTCCACGGCCGTGCACGGCACACCCGGTCCGGATACCGTCACCCGTCTCTCCGCGGCGCATCCAGGGCTGCTGGTTTCGGTGGGCATCTCCGAAGCCGCACCCACGCCTTTGGTCGCAGCGACCTTTGAGCGGCATGGTGTGGGATCCAGCGTGGTCTTCGGCGGCGTCACCGAGATCCAGAACAAGATCCTGGGCACGCTCACCTACGAGCTCACGGGCAGCGACGCCGCGATTGACGCTGCGCTCGCCGACTTAGGTGAGGTCACCGCCGTCGAACGCCAAACGGCCGCCGTCGAGCAACAGACCGCACCCGTCGATAGTGCCGTTCCGCACCTTCCAGCCCCCGTCCCCGCGAACGCCGGAGAATAGCCATGACCGACTGGACAACCCTCCTGCCCGTCCTGGGCGAATCCTTCCAACAGACCATCTACATGGTGGTCATCACCGTGCTGATCAGCGGCTTGGCGGGGCTGGCTCTGGGTGTCACTCTCTACGCCACCAGGCCGGGAAACCTGTTCGCCAACAGGGCCGTGTTCTCCTTCCTGAACTTCCTGGTCAACATCATCCGGCCCATCCCGTTCATCATCTTCATCACGGCCATCGCGCCGCTGACGCTGATCATCATGGGGACGACCATCGGCACCACTGCGGCGATCCTGCCCATGGCTCTGATGGCGGGCGTCGTGATTGGCCGCGTGGTGGAACAGAACCTGGTGGCGTCCGATCCCGGCGTGGTGGAAGCCGCCCGGGCCGTGGGCGACAGCCGGTTGCACATCCTCTGGGCCGTGGTGATTCCCGAGTCGCTCGCACCACTCATCCTGGGCTACACGTTCATGATCATCGCGATCGTGGACATGTCCGCCATGGCCGGGTACATCGGCGGCGGAGGGCTGGGCAATTTCGCCATCATGTACGGCTACCAGCAGTTCAACTGGGAAGTCACGCTGGTGACCGTCCTGATCATCATCGTCATGGTGCAGGCCGCTCAGTTGCTGGGCAACTTCCTGGCCCAGCGCATTCTTCGCCGCTAAAGTCTTTTGGAGATTTCTTATGCCTATCGAATTTCTCGGCATGGGCGCCGGCAACGACTCCACGGAGACCTCGCCCGCCACTACGCCCTTCTTCGACCCTGAGTACGCGGCTCGCATTGCGCGGATCCACGAGGACAACAACTGGGACCATGTGTTGTTCGCGTACAACTCCACCACCCAGGATCCCTCCGTTCACGCGGCGTGGGTTGCCGCTCACACTGAACGGATCAAGTTGCGGCTGGCACACCGGCCCAACGTGTCCCATCCGACGTTCGCTGCACGGTCCTTCCTGACGCTGGACCATATCGCCCAAGGCCGACTGACCGTGCACTTCATCACCGGTGGCAGCCAGGCCGACCAAGCCCGAGAGGGCGATTTCCTGGCCAAGGATGCCCGCTATGGGCGGACGCAGGAGTACATGCAGATCGTGCGGCGGGCATGGTCCGGTGATGCGTTCGATTGGGACAGCGAGCATTACCGCTTTGAAAACTTTGCCTCCGGTTTGGGGCCCTTTGCCGGAAAGCGTCCGGGGATTTCCTTTGGCGGATCCTCGGAAGCGGCGTGGTCTGTAGGGGCAGCCGAAGCGGATATCTATGCGCTCTTCGGCGAGCCGCTGCTCGACGCGGCTTCGCAGCAGGAGCAGATCCTCGCACGGGCCGCCGCGCTCGGGCGGACCGAGCCGTTGCGCTGGCAGATCGCGTTCCGGCCCATCGTTGCAGCCACTGATGAGCTGGCGTGGGAGAAGGCGCACGCCATTCTTGCAACGTTTGAGGCCCGACGGTCTGCCGGCGAGGTGATTGATCCTGTGCGCCATTATGCGGTCAAGGCCGAAGCGGCGGGCACCCAACGGCTGCTCGCGGCGGCTGAGCGTGGCGATCTACACGACCGTGCCTTGTGGACTGCCCTCGCCAAGGCTGCCGGTGGTGGAGGAGGAAGCGCGACGGCGTTGGTTGGCAGCTACGACACCGTCACTCAGGCGATCCTGGACTACCACGAGCTCGGATTCGAGATCTTCGGCCTCCGCGGGTACGACTTCGTCCCGGATGCCCTGGAATTTGGTCAGCACGTCATTCCGCAGTTGAAGCAGGAAGTGGTGCATCGGGAGAAGGGTCGGAGTGCCGACGAACTCCGGGCCAGCCAAGCCGCCGCCCGGCTCCGCCTCCTCCAACCCTGACCCTCTCTCACGTCCCACCCGCCTTTTGGTGACCCTCTCTCAGGTCCCACCGCTTTTTCGGCGACCCTCTCTCACGAGTGCCGTTATCGGTGGATTTGGGCATCCCGTGATTTCTTCGAAAAGGGAATTCGGTTCTTACCCGGCAATTCCGATCCGCCGCCGGTCAGGCGCTACCGGTGCTCCCGCCAAGCACGTCGATGTGGGGGGGGGGAGGGTTGGTGGTTTGGGGGTGGGATGTGGGGGGAGGGTTGGTGGTTTGGGGGTGGGATGTGGGGGAGGGTTGGTGGTTTGGGGGTGGGATGTGGGTGAGGGTTGGTGGTCTTGGGGTGGGATGTGGGTGAGGGTTGGTGGTTTGGGGGTGGGATGTGGGAGAGCGCTGGTGGTCAGGGGAGGGTTGCTGCGATGCGGCCGTCTACCAGAACCGCGATGACCTCCCGGTCCGCACGGGTTCCCGCCTCTGGCACCCCTTCGCCCAGGGCTCCTGCCTCCGGCGCCCCCTTGCCCAGGGCAGCGCATATCGGCACACCGGCAGCTACCGTACGGTACGGGATGCCCGCTGAAACTGCCGGCGCGTCAGGCTCGACGACACCCAGTGATCGCAGTGTCACCACTCCCACCACTTCGCGCGGGTGCACGGTCCCGTAACTCTCACCCCGGTCGAGGACAAGGAACACCGGTTCGTCGAGGCCAGCTTCCCGGGTGTGAAGTTCGACGGCGGCCTCCGCCACAGTCAGGCCGCTCGCCAACAGCTGCACTCCGGCAGGCGCACTGGTGAGCAGCGAACGGACGGTTCCTTCCGGCGTCGTGGGTTCCAGGAAGCCGAGCGAGGTGAGCCAGTCGTCGTCGAAATAGGTGGAGAGGTAGTTCCTGCCGGAGTCGGGGAGGACCACCACGATGGTGTGCTCCTCGTCCAGGGTTTCCGCGAGGGTCAAGGCTGCAGACAAGGCGGTCCCGCCGGTGGCACCGATGAGCAATCCTTCCTGGCGGGCAGCACGGCGGGCGGTGAAGATGGCGTCGCGGTCACTGACGCTGATGTATTTGTCCACCAGCGTGGTGTCGAAGGCTTCCGGCCAGACGTCTTCCTCCGAAGCCGGGTGCAGCGGGTGCCCGGCGCCTTCGGTGTATTTCAGCGAACCGTTGCCGCCTCCATAGCGGGAGTGTTGGGGGTCCGCGGCAATGACCTGCACGGACCCGTCGCTGGCTTGCTTGAGGAACCGGCCGGTCCCGGAGATGGTGCCGCCGGTCCCGACGCTGGCCACGAAGTGGGTCACGGCACCGGCAGTGTCGGCCCAGATCTCCGGGCCGGTACCTTCCCAGTGCGCCGCAGGGTTGGCCGGGTTGTCGTACTGCAATGCGAGCCAGGCTCCGGCAGTAGCGGCCGCGAAGGCTGCAGCCCGGTTGGCCAGATGACCGGGGTCGGACCGTGGCACGAAGTCGGCCACCAAATGAACCTCCGCACCGAAGGCCCGCAACAACCGCACTTTCTCGGCAGCAGTGGCGGCAGGTGCGAAGATCACCGAACGGTAGCCCAGTTGCGCGGCCACCACGCTGAGACCGATCCCCGTGTTGCCGCTGGTGCCCTCCACGATGGTGCCTCCGGGCTCCAACAGGCCGGCGCGTTCGGCGGCCCGGATCATGGAGAGGGCGGCCCGGTCCTTCACACTGCCGCCAATGTTTTGGAACTCGAGTTTCGCGTAGATGCGGGGCCGGACGTTTTCACCGAGCCGCTTCAGTCGAAGCAGGGGAGTGCCGCCGATGGCATCGAGGACTGATTCATACACGGTCATGCGGCCCACGCTAGGACGCGGCAAGCACCGCACAAAATGCGTTTCCCACCACGTCCTTTCGTGTGCTGAAACGTCGGCGGACAAGAGCCCAGTGAGTCACATCGAGTCACCATCTGTAACCCGGATTAACGCCCCTTAACCGGGTGTCTCGCGATGCCCAAAGCCAGCAAGAACACCCCTAGAGTCCCAATCATGGGCCATGGAATTCACGCTAAACGTTCCGCCCTGTGGCTTTGCCTGGGCGCAGGTTTCATCACGCTGCTGGACCAGTCAATGTTCGTCCTGGCAGTTCCGGCCATGTCCGCAGCCCTGCATGCCGATTCCGGATCCGTGCAGTGGATCCTGGCGAGCTACTCATTGGCTTTTGGCGTAGCCCTGGTTCCGGCGGGCAGGCTCGGTGACATCGTGGGCAGGCGCACGCTGTTCATCACGGGCATCGCCGTCTTCGGAGCCTCGAGCCTGTTGGGTGGACTGGCCACGGACCCGTCCATGGTCATCATCGCCCGGCTCCTCCAGGGACTCGGCGCCGGGACCTTGAATCCACAGGTCCTCGGTCTCCTGCAGGACATCTACACCGGCCACGAACGCGCCAAAGCGCTCGGCGCCTACGCTGCCGCCGGCGGTTCCGCTGCCGTCTGCGGTCCACTGATTGGCGGACTCGTCCTGTCGCTCGGCGACCCGTCCATAGCTTGGCGGATCCTGTTCCTGGCCAACGTTCCTTTGGTGTTGATCCTGGTGCCACTTGCCTTCCGGTTGCTCCCACGGCCCAACGGCGAACACCGCGGAAACGGCAGACCCTCCATCGATGTGCCGGGCGCCCTGTTGCTCGGCGGGGTGGTGATCGCATCGCTCATCCCCACGATCTACGGCGCGGGCATTATTGCTGTGACGTCCCTGGCGGTCGGCGCGGGGGCGCTCCTGGCCTTTGCCGGCTGGGAAATCCTCTATCACCGGCGCGGCCGGACGCCTTTATTGAGCGCTTCCCTGGTGAAATCAAGGGGCTATGCCTTGGGTACAGTGGTTGCGCTCTGCCAGTTCGGGGTGGGCGCCGGGATGGCCGCCGTGACGGCCTTCTATTTTCTCTCCGGAACCGGGATGGCGCCTTTGGCCGCTGCAGCGATCCTCGCCCCACAGGCCGCGGGCATGCTGTTGGCGTCCAGCTTCAGTTGGCGCTTCGTGGCCCGATACGGTCGCGCCGGGATCGTCTACGCGCTGGCAGGCAGCCTGGCCTGCCTGATTGCCAAGGACCTCTTCGTGCAGGGGCTCGACGGCGGGACAGCGGCACTCGCCGTGGCCGCCGTCGGGCTTCTCCAAGGTGTGGCGACCGGCCTGGTGGTGGCGCCAAACCAGACACTCACCCTCGCCCATGCGCCCGCAGGGGCCGCCGGGGTGGCAGCAGGTTTCTACCAGCTCAGCCAACGTTTCGCGGCCGCACTGTGCTCAGCCGCGGCGGCAGGAATGTTCCTTCAAGCCCACGGAGCGGCCACCGGCCAAGCCTCCAAGGAAGCCTTCCACCAAGGCATCGTGATGTGCTGCGTCCTGCTGGGAGTTGCGTTGGTGGCCGGCGGACTCGACTGGCTGCGCGAGGCGCGGCACCAGCGAAACGCAACGGCCGCCGTCGTGACTTCCGGAAAGGAAGGCGCGACGACGGCAGCGGAACCAAAAGCGGCGGGCGCGCTTGAGCAGAGCCCGACGGCGGCCCGGACTCAGCGCTCGGAAGCCACCGAATCGGTGGACGCCTGAGTCGCTTCGACGCTCGGGGTCGTCGGCCCGGTAGTGGGGACGCCGGCGTCGCGGAGGGCCGGGAAGCCGCCATCCACGTGGACCGCGTTGGCGTAGCCCAGGACGTGGAGCTTTTGGGCGACGGGACGTGAGCCGTTCTCTGAACCGCAGAACACCACGATCTTCTGGTCAGTGCCCCCGACCTCGGCCAAACGGTGGGCGGATTCCGGGCTGAAGTCTTCCTCCACATGTTCGCGGTTCACGACCACCGCGCCCGGGACTGCGCCGGTGCTGGCGCGGCCCCCTTCGCTGCGCACATCGATCAGCAGGGCGCCTTCTTCGATGAGCTTGGCCGCTTCTTCGGCGGTGATCAGTTGTGTGTCTTCCTGGACTGCATCTTCCTGGACTGCGGTTTCGATGGACATGGTGCTCCTTTGTAGGTGGTGGGTGGAAATCGAAAAACCTAGAGACCCCAGGCCTCGGCGAGCAACTGGTAGGAGGTCTCGCGGTCGGCGGGGTGGTACGCGATGGTGGTGATAAGGAGCTCCTGGGCCCCCGTGGCTCGTTGCAATGTCCGCAACTTTTCACTGACCTGGTGGGGGTCTCCGACGAACCTTGTGTCCAGCCGGTCTTTGATGAGGTCCTCGGCTTCGGCATCCAACCGGAGCTCAAGGGCATCTTCCGGGGACGGGTAGGGAATGGCTCCGTGGCCGCTGCGGATCCCGTGGACCCATTGCGCGTACCCTCGGGAAAGCCGCTGCGCACGGTGCTCGTCGGGCGCTACCAGGACGTCGGCCGAAACGATCACGTGGGGTTCAGCCAATGCTGCGGAGGGCTTGAAGTGTGCCCGATATTCGGCCACGGAATCCAGCACGTTGGCCGGTGCCACGTGGTAGTTGGCCCCGAACGGAAGCCCGAGCTTGCCGGCGAGCCTTGCGCTGGGTCCGGCGGTGGAGCCGTGGATCCAGAACTGGGGCGACTGGCCCAGGGCAGGGGTTGCCGTGACTTCCTCACCGTGCCTGGTGCGGTATTCGCCCGTGAAGAAGCCGATGATGTCCTGAACGTCGTCTTCGAAGTTTTCAGTGTCACCAGGGAAGCGGCCAAGGAGCTCGCCCTGCAAACGGAACTTCCGCGGAAGCACTGCCCCGAAAATCGGACGCGGCGCCGGAACCAGCAGGCCGTCAACCACTCGGACAGCTGGATCCGCTTCCGGGATGCTGCCTGCCGCGGCCACGAATCCGGGCGCAGGTTCGCCGGGTGATTTGGGCGGGCCGGAGCGTCCGAAGCCCAGGTCCAGTCTGTCAGGGAACACTGCCGCGAGTGTTCCGATGCTTTCAGCGATCTGGAGCGCGCGATAGTTTCCCAGCAGCGTGGCGGCCGTGCCCACCCGGATCGTCTTGGTAGCGGAGGCCACCAGCCCGGCAAGGATATGCGGGGCTGAACCAGCAACACCGGTATTGAGGTGGTGTTCTGCGAGCCAGTAGCGGGAGTAGCCGGAGGCCTCGGCGGAAGCGGCAAGGGCCAGGGTGCTGCGCAATGCGTCACCGGGGGTTTGCCCGGCCGACACAGGGCTGAGGTCGAGGACGGACAAGGGGGTAACGGAGGGCTTCGGCATGGCACGACACTACGGAGGGCCGACGCGCCGCCAAAGCCGATCCGTCACCCCGCTCAACCCTGCTAAATCTGAGGAAATTCTGCGAAACGGACCGTCATACGTGCTCTTTGGCGGGGCGAAGATGACGATTTTCGCCGCCGCTTGACGCGCCATTTCCCGCGTTGACGCCCCGAGTCCAGCGGTTTGTACATTCCTTGGAGCCGCTCCTACATTCGACTCATAGGTCAAGAGTCAGCACGCCAAGGACCGGCTCGTGCTGCGGCAACCCTCAGGCATTAATGGCGGGGTGCTCCGGAAACAGACCTGGCCGCAATTGCGGCAAGTGAATGTCGTCCCGGCCGCTGAGCGGCGTAAAGAAAGAGATCACCATGCCTTCTAAACCCGAATTCCGTTCCCGAGTGGTTGCCGTGGAGCTCGACGGCGATGGAGCCCACCCGGCCGCATGGCGCAGGGCACAGCACGAGCCGCAGGCACTATTGGGGGGCCAGCGGATTCGTGAAACTGTTCAGGCTGCCGATATCGCGGGTTTCCACGTGGCAACGTTCCGGGACACCCGCGTGGTGGACCCCGGAAGCACCGGAATCGCGGGCCGGATCGATGCGATCCAGCGTGCGGCCTTCGCAGCACCCATCACCCGATCCATCGGGCTGGTCCCCGAGGCCGGCACGCTCTTCGCTGAGCCGTTTCATGTGGCAACCCAGTTGGCCAGCCTTGACTACTCCTCCCTGGGCAGGGCGGGGTGGTTGGTCAACGCGGAGAACCTCCAAGAGGAAGCCCGGGCAGTGGGTCGCACACCGTTGCCGGAAGGCGATGCGGCCTATGAAGCCGCGGACGTTGTCCAAGCCGGCCGTCTGCTCTGGGACTCGTGGGAAGACGACGCCGTGATCCGTGACGTCTCAACCGGCCGGTACCTGGACCGGAACAAGTTGCACTACGCGGACTTCGAGGGCGAACGCTTCTCCGTCAAGGGCCCGTCCATCATCCCGCGCCCCCTCCAAGGCCAACTGGTGGTGTTCGCGCCCGCTGAACTGATTCCCGCCGTCGAGGCCGACGTTGCCCTGGTATCCGCGGACACAGCGGACGCCCTTCCGGCAGCGGCCCAAGCCGCGGCCGCCGCCGGAGCACCACGGACCCTGGTGGAACTGGACGTCATCCTCGATTCACGGGGACAAACCGCCGAGGACCGTCTGGCTGAGCTGGACTCCTACCAAGAGTGGACAGGCGGCGCGCGTTACGTCGGGGCAGCCGAGGGATTGGTGGAGCTTCTCACCACCCTGTTCGCAGCAGCCGACGGCGTCCGCCTCAGGCCTGCCGTCCTGGACATTGACCTTCCCGAACTGGCCAACAACGTCCTGCCGGAGCTGCACCGCACCGGGCTGGTGGTACCGCCGGTCCCGGGAGGAACGTTGCGCGACACCTTCGGCCTGACCCGCCCTGCCAACCGTTTCGCCGCGGCCTGACCGACGCCCGCTACAAGAGCCCACGGCCATCAGCCAGCTACCAAGAGAGCAGAACCATGACCAACCATCACCGCATCGCAGGCAACGGCCAGATCCAATTCGGCGTCTTCTTCCAAGGCGTCAACCACACCACCATTTGGAAGGACGCGCAGAGCGGCTCGCAAACGGACTTTGAGTCCTTCCGCCGGGTAGCCCAAACCGCGGAGCGGGGCCTCTTCACGGCCTTCTTCCTGGGCGAAGGACTCCGCCTCCGGGAACACCTTGGGAAGATCCACGACCTCGACGTCGTCGGCCGTCCCGACGCCCAGACCGCCCTCGCCGCGCTCGCATCCATCACCACGAACATCGGCCTGGTGGCAACGCAGAACACTACGTATAACGATCCCGCGGACCTTGCCCACCGGCTGGCCAGCCTGGACCTTCTCTCCGGCGGCCGCGCAGCGTGGAACATCGTCACCACGGACAACGCCTGGACCGGTGCCAACTTCAGGCGCGGCGGGTTCCTCAAGCACGAGGACCGCTACATCCGGGCAGAAGCGTTCGTCCAGACAGCAAAGGCGATTTGGGATTCCTGGGCCGACGGCGCAATCGCCGGGTCCCGGAATGATGCCCGCTGGCTCCGCGAGGACGCCATCAGTACGGTGAAGCGCCACGACCAGAGCTTCGACGTCGAAATCACCGGCCGCCTGCCCCGCTCCAGCCAGCAGCACCCCGTTCTGTTCCAGGCCGGCGACTCCCCGGATGGCCGCGACTTTGCTGTCCGGAATGCCGACGTGATCTTCTCGGCGCACCCTGAACTGGAGGACGCCAAGAAGTTCCGCGAGGACATTGTTGCCCGCACGCTCAAGGCCGGCCGCCCCGCGGACGACGTGAAGATCTTCCCGGGCCAGGAGTTCATCCTCGGTGCCACCGCGGCAGAGGCGGAGGAGAAGCACCAGTGGGTCCGCTCGCTGCAGGTGGGTCCGGAGACTGCCATCGCGTACCTCGAGCAGTTCTGGGGGCGAACCCTTAGCGAGTATGACCCCGATGGTCCCTTGCCGGACATCGATCCGATCGTGGACGTCACCAACCCCACCCGCGGCAACGCGTTCCACGGCAAGAGCGCCAAGGACCTGGCAGCCCAGTGGCGGGAGGAAGCCAAGGACAAAGGACAGTCGATCCGGCAGTTCGTGGCTGCCCGGTCCCGCCTCAACGGCCGCGGCCTGGTGGGTTCCTACGACGACATCGCGGACAAACTCGCCGAATACGCCAGCGCAGGCGCGGTTGACGGCTTCAATATCACCCCGTGGATCGTGCCGGGCGGCCTGGACGACATCGTCAACGAACTCGTTCCCCGCCTGCAGGAACGCGGCGTTTACCGCACCGAATACCAAGGTTCAAACCTCCGGGAAAACCTCGGGCTCCGCGCCCCGTTGACCCGCCGCGGGTCACTCAGCGGATCACTCACCAGCACCCAACTGAACGAAAGCGAAGCAGTCGCATGAGCATCCCCAACCAAAACGCAGCGGGCAAGCTGCGGAAACCTGGCGCCGTCGTCGCCGTCCTGGGAGCCGTTGCGCTCCTCGCCTCAGCGTGCGCTGGAGGGGCCGACGCCGGAACCGGGCAAAGTGCCGACGCCTCGCCGGTATCCGGTGGGAACCTGAATTTCGCCGTGTCCGTGGACCGCGGCTGCATTGACCCGCAGCAGGTGGGCAACAACGATGCGATCGCGATTGCCCGGCAGACCGTGGCATCGCTGACTTCGCAGGATCCGAAGACCGGCGAGATCGTGCCGTGGCTGGCGGAGAAGTTCGAAACCAATGCCAACGCCACCAGCTTCACGTTCACCCTGCGCAGCGGCGCCACGTTCGCGGACGGAACGGGGATTGACGCTCAATCCGTGAAGACCAACTTCGAGGCCATCAAGGCACTGGGAGCCAAGGCCACACTGGGTTCGACATACCTGAGCGATGTCAGCGCCATTACGGTGAAGGACCCGCGGACCGTGGTGGTGGACTTCTCCAAGCCGAACGCCCAGTTCCTCCAGGCAACGTCCACGTTCACGCTTGGCTTGCTCTCGCCGGCTTCGGCAAAGTTGTCCGAGGCAGACCGTTGCGCGGGGAAGTTCTCCGGTTCCGGCCCTTTCAGCGTGAAGAGCTACACCGTGGACAAGGAAGCCGTCCTTGAGCGCCGTGCCGGGTACAACTGGCCGTCCGCCACCAACTCGAACAAGGGCGAGGCCTACTTGGACACGGTGACGTTCAAGATCATTCCGGAAGCAGGCAACCGCACCGGTAGCCTGCAGTCCGGCCAGATCGACGCGACGGCAGCCATCTCCGCTGCCGACATCACCCTGTTCAACGGCAACGGGTTCTGGAACGAAACACGCGCCAACCCGGGCGTCGTCTACAACCTCTACTCCAACGAGGCCAACCCCAAGCTGAAGGACCCCGCTGTCCGGCAGGCCATTTCCAAGGCGATCAACCGTGAGGAAATCACCAAGACCCTGCTGACGGAAGCGGACCAGCCGGCCAAGGGCGTCCTCTCCCACACCACGCCGTACTACAAGGATTTCAGCTCGCTGCTCGCCCATGACCCCGATGGCGCCAAGAAGCTCCTGGACGATGCTGGCTGGAAGGCCGGCGCGGACGGGATCCGTGAAAAGAACGGCGAGAAGCTCTCCTTCAAGGTCACCTACTGGCAGTCACCCAAGGAAGTCCTGGAACTGGTGCAGCAGCAGCTGAAGACCATTGGCGTGGACCTGCAGCTCAAGTTCACCACCATCGCGGACGTCACTGCGGCGCAGGCTGACAAGACCTACGACTTCTCCTACGGCAACCTGACCCGAAGCGACCCGGACGTCCTGCGCACCGTGTTCGCCTCCACCACTGCCCGTGGCGGAAGCAACCTGCGCGAGAAGCTCTCCGTGGACGACGTCCTGGGCGACCAGGCCGCGGCACTGGACAAGGACGCACGCCAGAAGCTGGTGGACGAAGCTCAGGAAGCCCTCATCAAGGACGCCCATTCCATCCCGTTGTATGAGCTGTCCACCACCATCTCGGCCAGCGAGAAGGTCAAGGGATTGAAGTTCGAGGCCTCCAGCCGCCTGGACTTCTACGACGCCTGGTTGAGCAAGTAAAACCATGATCCGCTACATCGGCCAACGGTTGCTGCAGGGCGCATTCGTACTCTGGGCCGCCTACACAGCGTCGTTCCTGATCTTGTATTTGCTGCCCGGCGACGCCGTAAGCATCATGGCCAGCGGGGATGAGCAGAACGCGGTGGATCCGGCACTCGTGGAGAAACTGCGGGCTGAGTATGGCTTGGACAGGCCCATCCACGAGCAATACTTCGTGGCCCTGTTCAAAGCACTCCAGCTGGACTTCGGGCTGTCCATCAAGAACGGCGTCCCGGCAACCCAGACCGTGGCCGAAGTCCTGCCGGAAACCATCAAGTTGGCAGTAGCGGGATTCGCCTTGGCGGTTCTCCTGGGCAGTGCCCTGGCAGTGGTTGGGGCGGTCAGCCGCAACCACTGGATCCGCCAGGCTTTCTCTTCCCTGCCGCCCTTGGGGATCGCGGTGCCGACCTTTTGGATCGGGCTGCTGTTGCTGCAGTTCTTCTCGTTCAGGCTGCGCTTGTTCCCCGCGATAGGGAACGACGGCGGCCAGAGCCTCGTGCTTCCGGCCTTGACTCTGGCGATCCCCACCTCAGCGGTGATCGCGCAGCTGCTCACCCGCAGCCTGCGCCAAACGCTGGGCGAGCCGTATATCGAACAGATCCGGGCCAAGGGTGCCAGCGAAGCGCTGATCAACTTTGGCCACGCCCTCCGGAATGCGGCCATCCCCACCCTGACCATGCTCGGCATCCTGGTGGGCAACCTGCTGGCAGGGGCGGTGGTGAGCGAGACGGTGTTCTCCCGGGCGGGCATCGGCCGGCTCACGGTGACAGCAGTGAACAGCCGGGACATTCCCGTGGTGCAGACGTTGGTGGTGCTGGCCGCGGCCATCTTCGTGATCACCAGCTTGATTGTCGACCTGATCTATCCGCTCGTGGACCCGCGCATCAACACCGCCCGGGTCAAGGCCTAGGAGGGCCATCATGACGCAGCAACTCGTGAGGCAGACGCAGCCTACCGCTGAAGACTCCGCACCGGGGGAGCCACCCACCGATCCCGTGGTGGAGGCGGTTTCGCCTGTCTCCGGAAGTCCGGTTTCTGTCCGCCGGGCCGCAGCGGCGGGCTTCTTGCGGAAGCCCGGGCTGGTCCTTTCCGTCCTGGTGGTGGTGCTGGTGATCCTCTGGGCGTTGATCCCTACGGCTTTTACGCAGTGGCCGCCGGACACGGGGGTTCCCACCGACCGGCTTAAACCACCCTCCGCTGAGCATTGGTTCGGGACGGACAGCCTCGGCCGCGATCTGTTTTCCCGCGTGGTCCATGGTTCGGCGACGTCCTTGGCGGCAACCGCCGTGGCGGTCTCAGTGGGACTCGTGGCCGGTTCTGCCCTTGGTCTGTTGGCCGGCTCGCTCAGGGGATGGGTGGATGACGCCATCATGCGCGTCATGGATGTCCTGCTGGCAATCCCAAGTCTCCTCCTTTCCTTGGCCCTCATCACAGTGCTGGGCTTCGGAACCATCAACATCGCCATCGCGGTGGGTGTGGCCAGCGTGGCCAACTTCGCCCGGATCATGCGGGCCGAAGCCCTGCGCGTAGGCACGGCCGTGTACGTCGAGGCCGCACGATCGTCCGGCGTGCGGTGGCACTCCATCTTGCTCCGACATGTCCTCCCCAACGCCGCCGGCCCGGTGCTGGCCCTGTCCGCGTTGGAGTTCGGCATGGCAGTTCTCTCCATCTCGTCCCTGAGCTTCCTCGGCTTCGGTGCTCCGCCCCCGGCCGCCGAGTGGGGTTCACTGGTGGCCGGTGGCCGCGACTACCTGGTGGCCGCGTGGTGGTTGGTGACGTTGCCCGGTGTGGTGATTGCCGCCGTCGTGCTGTCCACCAACCGCATTTCGCACGCATTCCAGGACTCTGAAAGGAACACACGATGAGCCCCTCAACCGAGCCGCTGCTGAAGGTCCAGGACCTGCACGTGGACTATCTGGTCAACGGTTCGCCGCAGGAGGCCGTGTCCGGCGTGAGCTTCGAGGTCCGGGCCGGCGAGGTTGTGGCGATCGTGGGGGAGTCGGGGTCAGGGAAAACCACCACGGCGCATTCCATCATCAACCTGCTGCCTGGCAACGCACGATTCACTTCCGGCAGCGTGACGTTCGACGGAACGGACCTCACCCGGTTGACGCGGAAGGAATGGCAGGGGGTGCGGGGCAAGGAGATCGGGCTCATTCCGCAGGACCCCACGGCGTCCTTGGATCCGTTGCAGCGCGTCGGCGATCAGGTGGCCGAGGCCCTGACCATCCACCGCCTCCAGCCCAAGAAGGTTGCACGGCAGAGCGCCGTGCGCCTCTTGGAGGAGTCCGGAATCCGCGATGCCCCTACCCGCGCGCGCCAATATCCGCACCAGTTTTCCGGGGGCATGCGCCAGCGCGTGCTGATCGCCACGGCGCTGGCCGCACAGCCAAAGCTGGTCATCGCGGACGAACCCACCAGTGCGTTGGACGTCACGGTCCAACGACAGATCCTGGACAATATCGCGGCGTTGACGGCTGAGCGTGGAACGGCCGTCTTGCTCATCACGCACGACCTCGGGGTCGCTGCGGATCGTGCCGACCGGATCATCGTCATGCGGCGGGGCGTCATTGTGGAGGAAGGGTCCACCGCTGACGTGTTGGGCAACCCGCAGCACAGCTACACGCAGCAGCTCATCGCTTCGGCGCCGGGACTCAGCCCGGGGAGGTTGCGTCCGGTTGTCGCAGGTCCGAGGGAGCCTTCGACGGCGGTAGCCGACGTCCCGCTGGTCCGGGCCACGGCGTTGCGGAAGGAGTTCGCCCTTCCCCGCGCCGCTGGCGGCGCGCGCACGCTGACCGCCGTCGACGACGTCTCGCTGGATATCCGCCATGGCGAGACGCTGGCCTTGGTGGGGGAATCCGGTTCGGGGAAAAGCACGGTGGCCCGGTTGCTGTTGCGGCTTGACAAGCCCACTGCAGGTTCGGTGGTGTTCGACGGCGTGGACCTCGCCGGCGTAAAGGGGGAGGGGCTGCGCCAACTCCGGCGCCGTTTCCAAGTGGTGTTCCAGAGTCCCTACGCGTCCTTGGATCCCCGTTTCTCTGTGGAGGACGTCATCGCGGAGCCGCTCCGGGCCTTCTCGGAGGGGACCCCCGCCGGTAGGAAGAGCAGGGTGAAGGAGCTGTTGGAGGAGGTCCAGCTTCCCTCGGATTATGCCGTGCGTCGTCCTGCCGAACTCTCAGGAGGGCAAAGGCAGCGTGTGGCGATTGCCCGTGCCTTGGCGTTGAATCCGGAGCTTGTGGTCCTCGATGAAGCCGTGTCCGCCCTGGACGTTTCCGTGCAGGCTCAGATCCTGGCGCTGCTGGCTGAGCTGCAGGTGCAGGAGTCCTTGAGCTATCTCTTCATCTCGCACGACCTCGCCGTGGTCCAGCAAATCTCGGACCGCGTGGCTGTCATGAAGGCAGGAAAACTGGTGGAGATCGGCGATGCCACGGACGTGCTGGAGAACCCTGTGGAGGAGTACACGCGGCAGCTCATTTCAGCCATTCCGGGACGGGTTCCAGTCCTGGGTTAGCGAATGTGCAAAGTACATTTTCGAACATTTGGCGCCGAAACTTCACAGTCATTTCCCGTCAAAGCCTTGACCGGGTAGTTGAAGCGCTGGTAAACCTTGTTGGCGGAAAGCGTTTTCTCGCATAGATGGACCCCATTCGCTCACTTTGAGAGCTTCTGTATCCGCATGAGTGAAACGTTCCAATAGTGAGCGGCAGATCCCCTGCCGCTCAGCATCAAAGGAGATGTTCTTTGGCTCACCCCTCGAAATGTTCCTACCGCAGTAACCGTGGCCGCGCGTGGAAGGCCGTCCCGCTGGCCGCTTCTGCTTCACTCGCCGCCGCAGCAATCGCGCTGACCGGCGTCCCGCTCGCTCAAGCAGCCCCCGCCCACCTCCCGCAGGCAGCGCAAGCGGGCGTCCCCGGCGTCGTGCCTTCCGTCAAGAATTCCTCCACAGCCAAGCGCCAGGTGGAAAACCTGGACCGCGCACCCGTGGCCGTCCTGACGGATCAGGGCGTCACTGTGAGCTGGAGAATGCTCGGCCTGGACAAGGACAGCATCGGCTTCCAGGTTCTGCGCGACGGCATCAACATCACAAAGCAACCCATCCGCAATGCCACCATGTTCGTGGACCCGGACGGCACGGCGCAGTCGAGCTATGTCATCAAGACCGTTGGGAACGGCCAGGGCCAGGACAAGCTGACCGAATCCGTCACGCCGCTGGCGCAGAACTACCTGGCCATCAAGCTGGACAAACCGGCGGACGGTGTAACACCGGATGGCAAGCCGTACACCTACTCCGCCAACGACGCGACCGTCGCGGACCTCGACGGCGACGGCAAGTACGAGGTCATTCAGACCTGGTCCCCGTCCAACGCGAAGGACAATTCGCAGTCCGGCTATACGGGCAACGTGTACGTGGATGCGTACAAGCTGGACGGGACCAAGTTGTGGCGCATCGACCTGGGCCGCAACATCCGCGCCGGCGCACACTACACACAGGTTCTGGCGTACGACTTCGACGGCGATGGCAAGGCTGAGGTTTCCCTCAAGACCGCCGACGGCACTCGCGACGCTGCAGGTACCGTGATTGGAAACTCCGACGCCGACTACCGCAACAGTGCAGGTTACGTCCTGTCCGGCCCCGAATTCCTGACCGTGTTTAAAGGCGAAACCGGCACCATGATGGACACGGTGACCTACGAGCCCGAGCGCGGCGCTGTCACCGGCTGGGGCGATAACTACGGCAACCGTGTGGACCGCTTCCTGGCCGCCGTGGCGTATCTGGACGGCGAGCACCCGTCCATGATGTTTAGCCGCGGCTACTATACCCGTACTGTTCTGGTGACGTACGACCTCGTCAGCGGCAAGCTCGTGAAACGCTGGACTTTCGACTCCAACCTTGCCGGTGACGAGTACAAGGGCCAGGGTAACCACAACCTGTCCGTTGCCGATGTGGACCAGGATGGCAAGGACGAGTTCGTCTTCGGTTCGATGACCATCGACGACAACGGTCGCCCGCTGTACAACACCAAGCTCGGTCATGGCGATGCGATCCACACCGGCGACCTCGATCCGTCCAGGCCTGGACTGGAGACGTTCGCCGTCCACGAGAGCATGAGCCAGAGCGGCAACCGCGGAGCAACCTTCCGCGACGCCGCGACAGGCGAGGTCCTCTGGAGCATTCCGGCCATCAAGGACACGGGGCGTGGTGCAGCTGGAGACATCGATCCCCGTTACGCAGGAGCTGAAGGGTGGGCCATCGGCGGCACCGCTGCGTGGGATTCACCCGTTGGCCAGTTGATGTCCGCCAAGGGCGAGCTGATCGCCGAGAAGATCCCGGCCGCCAACTTCCTGGCATGGTGGGACGGTGACCTGCTCCGCGAAATCGTGGACCACGACTACGACGCCACCGTCTCCCGCGGCGTTCCCACCATCTCCAAATGGAACTGGGAAACGGAAACCAGCGACCGGCTCCTGACGGCGGAGGGTGCCCGCAGCAATAACACCACCAAGGGCAATCCATCTATCCAGGCAGACATTCTGGGTGACTGGCGCGAAGAAATCGCGTGGCCGTCCACCGATAGCACCGAGCTGCGGATCTACACCACCACCGCTCCCACCGAGGTCCGCCTGCGGACACTGATGCATGACACCGTTTACCGCACAGCGGTGGCGCGCGAAAACGTCGCCTACAACCAGCCGCCGCACCCGAGCTTCTTCATCGGCGAGGGTATGCAGACACCGGCGATTCCCGCCGTCGTCTATGCCGGCAGCGGGAAGTAGCGCCCCCTAGTAACCACACCGCGCCTTAGTAATCACGGTGCCGCCCGGGTCGTGTTGACCCCGGGCTGCACTGTGGTTACTTGGGTTAAGAAGTCAGCGCTGTCCGGGCATGCCACCCATCGGCGGGATGAAGCCCTCGCCGCGGCCCTCTTCTTCTTTCCGCTCGGCGGCGCTGCGGGAGTCGCTGTCAGCGGTCCCATCGGAGTCGCCGTCCATGTCTGCCAGACCGTTCGTTTGGTCGAATTGGTGGGTGACGGGATCAATGATCGGTGGCGAATCCGATGAGGCTGCAAGGGCGGAGGCCGGAGACGGCTCCGCGGTGCTGGCAAGACCGGCGGCGGTCTCCGTAGATGTGGTTTCCGGCGCCTGCTTCTCGATGTACTCTTTGAACTTCTTCAAGTCTGACTCGGCCTGCCTTTCAACAACGTGCAACTTGTCTCCCAGGAATTCCAGAACGCCGTGGGGTTCGTATTCCAGGGACAGGTGCAGGGACGTCTGGCTGGGGCCGGCTTCCTTGAACTCCACCCATCCCGCGTTCTTGGCACCGTCGACGGCGGCCCAGGCCACAGCCCGGTCGGGGTCCTGCTGAATGATCTTGGCTTCCCAGCGCCGGTGGACGCCCGCCATTTCGGCCACCCATTCCAGCCGGTCCTCGCTGAGCCGCGTCACACGTTCAACTCCGCCCATGAAGTGCGGAAATTCCTCGAACCTGGTCCATTGGCTGTAGGCCGTACTGACCGGAACGTTGACCATGATTGTCTTGTTCACTTTCGTGGTCACAATGTCCTCCTCCTGCTCGACTCGATATTGATAAGCATACTTACAGTATCGAGCTTTTTAGAGGATAGTCATAGGCCTTGGCAGGTAACCCAAACGTCAGCGCTTCTTGCCCCCAACACCCGGCACGGACGTGACTTGTTTCATCCAGTCCGCGAGCTGGCGTTCATCCACGTCGTCCAAGGTTTCGAGCTCCACGCCCCGCGTTGACTTACCCATCCCTACAGGTGTCACCGGCGGCACGGGCTGGAGGGCCGCACCATTGATGAACATGAGCTTGACGTGGCGGGCAAAGCCGCCGCTGCTGAAGCACCACCCGTCACCAACGCCGTAGTACGCCATGCCCCACTTCACGGAGCGCTGGAGGTTGGACAGTGTCTTTGCCGCCAGGGCATCCACGGCCTCGGCGACGCCCCGCTGCGGCTGTGGCAGGCTGGCGATGTAAGCGAACACCGGTTTGTCCCCAACGGCCGCTTTCGCCGGACTTGCCCTTCCGGTCATGGCTTCCGGCAGTGTGAACGCTGCCGGCGTGGCCGGTGTTTGGGTTTCGTTCTTACCGCTCTCCCTGCTGATCATGGGGACATTATCCGGCAACCCTGGAGCCTACGAAATAACCCGGCCGTTCTGGATCAGGTGTTCCAAATGCTCGGAAATATCGGCCAGCACGGAGATATCCGCCACGGGGTCGGCGCCCAGAACCAGCATGTCTGCGTCGGCGCCCGGGGCAATCACGCCAAGTTCACCTTCGCGCTCCAGCAGTTGCGCCGCCGTCGTGGTCGCCGAACGGATGGCGTCGATTGCCGGCTGGACCTTGCCGAGCAGCCTGAACTGTTCGTTTTGGTGTCGGTGCATGCCGCCCAGGAGATCGGAACCGAAGGCCATTTTGACGCCCGCCTCGTGGGCGCGGGCGATCGCTTCGAGTCCACTGGTTAGTACGGAGTCAACCTTGCCCCACATTTCTTCGGTGAGCCCGAATTCCTTGCCTTCTTCCTTCAGCGCCCAGTAGGTAACGAGCGTGGGGACCAGGAATGCGCCTTTCTCAAGGAAGAGCTTGAGGCTTTCATCGTCCAGGAGGTTGCCGTGTTCGATCGAACGAACTCCGGCTTCCAGTGCCCGGTTGATGGCTCGGGCAGTGTAAGCGTGGGCGGCGACGTAGCGGTTGGCGGCCTGGGCTTCTTCCACGGCTGCACGCATTTCTTCCATGGAGTACTGCGTGGAGTCAATGCGGTCTGTGGGGGAGGAGACGCCGCCCGATGCCATGATCTTGATGTGGTGTGCGCCCTTGCGGATTTCGTCGCGGGCGGCAGCGCGGACAGCGTCCACGCCATCGGCCACGCGACCGATCCCGCAACATCCGCGGCCGTTGGGGTCATGGTCCTCGCCGGGGAGCCGCATGTCGCCGTGCCCGCCGGTCTGGCTGAGGGCGTGACCGCAGAAGTGGATCTTGGGCCCCTCCAGGAGGCCTTCCTGTTGCGCCATCGCGAGTCCGAAGTCGGCGCCGGAGAGATCGCGGACGGTGGTGAAGCCGCGGCGCAGCATCTGGCCCATGATCCGGGCCGTCTGCGCGTAGACGTACGACGCGGGCGTGTAGGTGAGCGAGCGGAAGTCGGCACTCGAGGCGACCACATGGACGTGGGCATCAATAAGGCCCGGAATAACGTACTTGCCGGTGCCATCGATGACACGCGCATCTGAAGGCGCTTCAAGGTCAGGGCCGACGCTGCTGATCTTTCCGCCAACGCTTACGACGTCGGCAGTTCTGTAGGTGCCAGCCTCAACGTCCAGGACGCTTGCGTTCCGGATGACCAGCGGGGCTTGTGTCTCGGTGGTGGTGCTCATGTTAGACGGTGTCCTTCCCGGGGACGTCGGTGGGATGTGCGGCAAAGGCCTGGATGAGGTCGGCCAGGTTGCGGGTGACGACCTCGACGGCGGTCGTCACACTTTGCGGGGAGTACTTGCCTTCGGCGTGCAACAGGGCGAGCACGCCCACGACGTTTCCGTCGTCGAGGACGGGCACGTTGATGACGGCGCCGCAGCCCAGCTGCTGGATGAGCCCGGAGTCTGTAAAGACTTCCCTCAGCGCTGTCAGATCGGCAGCAAGGAAGGGCTTCTTGTCCTCAATGACGGTCCCAAGCCAGCCCGGTGAGATCTCCACCGTTTTCTCGCCGCCCACCGGATACTCCGCCGGGTGGCTGGTGAACAGCCGCTTGAGGCTGGAGCGTTGGGGGATCCATTGGAGGGCGGTGAAGAGGATGACTCCGGGATCCTGCTGCAGAGCATCGAATGACCGTTGGAACGTGGTGTCGGTTTTCATGAAAACTCCGCTCATTTGCTTGCTGATTCTGCCGCTGCCGGATCATGCTCGGCCTTGGCGTTGATGTCCTCCAAGGACTTCCCGGCGGTGGAGGCTCCGAAGATCACCACGCCCAGGACGCCGATGGTGAGCACCACCGTGGTCATGGTGAATACTCCGCCGAAGCCAAGGGACGCTGCGAAGATGCCGATGATGGAGGGTGCCAGGATGCTGCCGATACGGCCCACGGCGCTGGCCAGGCCAACGCCGGTGGCGCGCATCCACGTGGGGAAGAGTTCCGGTGTGTAGGCGTAGACGCCGGCGTAGGTGCCGTTGAGGAAGAAGGACAACGTGGCGGCGGCCACCAGGATCATGCCGGAGTCGTTGGATTGGCTCAGCCAGAAGGCGCTGATGGCCGATCCTGCCAGGTAAAGGGCGATGGTGTTCTTGCGGTCGATCCTGTCGCACAACCAGGCTGCGGAGAAGTAGCCGGGGATCTGCGCCAGGTAGATGAGGATTGAGAACTCGAAGCTCTTGGTGATGGTGATGCCTCGGCCAACCAGCAAGGTGGGAATCCAGGAGAAGAAGCCGTAGTAGGAGAACGTGATCACGAACCAAATCAGCCAGATCACCGCGGTCCGGCGGCGCATTGCCTTGGACCACATGAATTTGAGGGCATTCCAGATACTGATCTTCTGCTCGTGCTTGGTGATCTCTTCCTCTGCAGCCGGCAATGGCGCCAGGGGCTTCCCGGTTGCCTTCACAACGCTCTGCTCAAATCGATCCACCACTTCCGTTGCCTCGGCGATGCGGCCACGGCTGATGAGGTACCGAGGTGATTCCGGCAGGCTGCGGCGCCACCAGAGCAGGAGGAGGATCGGGACTGCGGTGATGACCTGCGCCCAGCGCCAGCCGTCCTCGCCCATAGGAACAACGAATCGGCCGATCAGTGCGGCAGCCACGAAGCCAAAGGAGAAGAAGCCGGCCAAGGTTCCGATGAACCAGCCGCGGCGCTTCGGGGGGATGAACTCAGACAGGAAGGGTGCGATGATCACGCTTTCAGCGCCTGCGCCCAATCCTGCAAAGATCCGTGCAATCAGGAAGATTTCGAAATTGGGGGCCATGGCCGCGACGATCGACATGAGGCAGTAGAAGGCGAGAGCCCACAGCATGACCTTCTTGCGGCCAAAGCGATCGCCCATCCAGCCGGCCAGGATTGCGCCGAAGAAGAAGCCGAAGGGGGCCGCCGAGCCGACCAGTCCGAGGGAGGCGGTGCTGAGGCCCCACAGTTCCTGGATACGCGGGAGCAGGAAGGCAACCACTGCCCCGTCCATGCCGTCGAACGAGTAGCCGAGGCCGCCGATGAGGAGAAGCTTGTAGTGTGGTCGACTGAGAGCCAGACGATCCAAGCGTGCTGTGAGAGACATGGTGATTCCTGCCAAAGTGGGCCAAGTTGTACATTTTGAGGAATATGCACAGATCTGTGCAGAAGCGATGTATCGAAGTTACGGCCAAAGTGTGAGGTAGGTCAATAGGTGGAAGAAGATTTCGACTCGTCGACGTTGACTGAGTGGCTGGACGGCCGTGTCCAAGGGCGCAAGCTCGCGGCACGCCAAATGCAGGTCATCGGCATCCTTCGGTCCCAGCCGCGCCTGGCCTCTTACGGCTCTGTCAGCGACATCGCGGCAGTGGCCGCCTCAAACGCCTCCACCGTGACCAGGACCGCGCAAACACTGGGATTCAAGGGGTGGGCGGACTTTCAATTCGAGCTCAGATCGCGCTTCCTGGCCTCGCTCAGCGCGGTTGAAGTAGCGGCCGAACACAACGGCCATATCAGCAGTCCTGCTCAGGCGGCGGTGTCCACCGACCGGGCGAATCTGGCCCATTTTGAGCGCACCCTGGACGTCGACACAATTCACGAGATTGCGAAGGCAATAGCCGGAGCGCGGCAAACGTTCATCGTTGCCGCGGGAAGCTACGCCATCCCGGGGAAGGCCCTGGAGCACAACGCGATCATCGCAGGCTATGACGTGCGGCTCTTGGATGCCGACGTCGCAGCCCTCACCAACGCCATCGCACGGCTCGGCGCGGAAGATCTGGTCATCGCCATCAGCCTCTGGCGGGTTTACGACAGCACCATGCGCGCGGTCGACATCGCCCACAACCTGGGCACGCCCATTGTCTCCATCACGGACAGTGCGGGTTCGCCGGTGGCCGTGCACGCTGACCATAGAATCGTGGTGCCCACGGGGGGTGCCGGCTTCTTCCCGTCGCTGACAGGTGCGGTGACCGCGGTCCAGGCGATCGCCGTCGAGCTCGCCTCCTTGGACCGCGAACGCTCAAACCAGAACATTGCCGCCTCGGAGCGGACCTGGGACCAGATGCGGATCATGCACCCGCGATCCAGCTCCTAGGGTCCCAAAAAAAGCCGCGCGGTAACCACCCATCTCCCCGGACCGTCTCTCACCAAACCGCCCCTTCAGGCAGACCCTCTCGCAGGCCAATGAGAGAGCGTTGCCGGGAAGGGGTGGTTACGTGAGAGAGGATCGGGAAGGGGCGGGACTTACGACGCCGGGACCTCCGCGGCGGGCAGTTCACCGCCGATGAGGGCCAGGTTTTGGATGACGGCCAGGCCGAACTGAGCGGTGTCGTTGGTGGAGACTGTCGGGGCCTCATCCACGGGCTGCAGCACGAACGGCGGCAGGATCTTCTTCAGCGTGAAGGCCTCGGCGTGGTTCAGGTTTTCCCCGCCTTCGGCAAAGCTTTCCCACGCCGACTCCGCCAGCTCAGGGGACCCCAGTTTCGCGGCGGCGTAGGCTGTGAGCCGGCTGTGGGCCTGAGTGAGGTAGATGCCCGCCAGTGGCTGACCGACCTCCGCAACCTGATCTTCCGCAGTGGCCAGGAACAGCCGGCAATACTGCATCCACGCTTCCTCGAAGGCCTTGTCCGGGACCAGGCTGATCAGTTCGCTGCAGATTTCCACCAAACCGAACACGGCACTCAGGTGCGAGACGCTGATGGCTTCGCGTCCGACGTCGAACCTTCCTCTGTCCAGGTCGTACAGCGCTTCGCCCGTGAGGAAGCCGAACTTCAGGGCGCCGATGTCCGCCATGGTGCCCAAGAGGCGATCTCGGGAGCGGGGGTTGCCCGTGCGTTCCCAGTCCGTGAGCCACGTGGCCGCGAGTGAGCCCCAGTCCGTGCCCAGCCCGACGCCCAGGGCGACGCGGTCCGGGCGGTAGGTATCGGCGTCGGGCCTTACTTTGCGGACCGGGTCCAGGCCAAGGAAGTTCTGGTCGCTGTCCACGAGCTCGGTGAGAAGGTCACCGGTGCGTTCGTCCGCGGTCAGATAGTAGTAGAAACGGCGGTAAGCAGGGGTGCTGATGCGCAGTTGCTTGGCGCTGCAGCCCCAGTGCTGCACGTTGTGCCGGGAGCCCAGGCCGCGCCAGGGGCCAAGATGGTAGACATCCACTTCGCCGGTGTGGCGGGTCATGGCCTCGGCATAGCGGAAGACATCGGCCCGGCCGGAACGCAGGTACATGTACCAGAGCCAGAGGTCCGGCGAGAGCTCGGAGTTGTCCCAGGCGTAGCCGCCCACATCGTAGCGCCAGACGTGGCGGTCGGTGTCGTAGGTGTGCATGACGTCGCCGTAATTCCAGAACCCGTACCAGCGGCGCTGCTCCGTTTGGCCCTGGTAGAAGTCGAACAGGAAGTCCAGCTTGTCCTCCAGTTCGGCCCGGGCAGGCGTGCTCCGGTCCACGGGAGCCCAGTCGCCGAAGACTCCGGCCGCGTGCAGGTACTCCGGCGTGGGCTGCAAGAGCGGGGGAGTGGAAGCGGCTTTGGCGTCGGCGGCGAGGCTTTCCGTGCTGGGCGTGGAGTCATAGGCGAACAAGGTGAGTTCATGCGTCCGTGCGATGCCGGTGGGGTTTCCGAAGCCCGGCTCATAGTCCTCGTACGTGATTTCCAGGCCTTCAAGCTGGTCCTCGAACGTGTCCTGCCCCAGGCCGTCGTGGTAGAAGCGGAGGTCCATCGGCTGGGCTTCCGGGGAGTAGAGCCAGGCGGTGACCGTTGCGTTGTTTGTGGCGGCACCGCGGATGTCCAACTGGCCCGGGTGCGACTGCCAGAAATCCCGGATGCCAATGCCCAGGCCGCCCCCAAGATCGCTCACGGAGCAGAACCCCGCCGACCTCGTTCCGCCGGAGATGCCCACCCAGCCGTGGCCCGTGGCCGTGCGTTTGCGCAGCTCAAAGCCGTCGGCGGTGAGTTGGGTCAAGGTGTAGTCGTTCCAGCTCGGAATGAGGTGGAGGCGCTCGGAGACCAGTGGACTCCACTCGCTGAGCGGCGGCGTGGCTTGTCCATTGATCTGGGCGTGGCGGACAGCCTCGCCCGGGTCGCGCCGCAGCCCGGTCAGTCCTCGAACACCCTCCGCCAGGAAGCCGCCATCGGCACCGGCGATCCGGACATGGCGATCATGCAGCTCACTGGCCAGGGGGACTGTGAACCGAACCCCGAGCCCGGCAAGGAAGTCCTGTCCAGGGTCGCCGTCCCAAATAAACGAATGCATCATGCGGACGCTCCGCGCCCCGGCGTAGAAGTAGAAACGGACGGTGAAGGGCAGCCATTTCTTGCCCCCGTTGTCGGCGCGGTGCTGCCCTTCGACCCGCACCACCGCGCGCACGGGGCCGCTCTGCTCAACGGTGACGCTGGTGGTTTGGCCGGTGAATCCCTCACGGGTGGTGCTGCCCGCGCCCTCGGCCAGGTCCTTTTGGAGCAGGCTCACGAGCTTCGCGTCCCTGGCCACTACCGAACCGTCACGGGTCAGCTTGCTGAACAGGCTCGCGCCGTTGCGTGGCAGGACCATGTCCAGGGTTCCGGTGGAAACCGTGACGGTCGCATCGTTCTGGGTGACCGTTACTTCCGGTGAGCGTTCGACGGCGACTGCCGGGCCGCCGTCGTGCGTTTCGGTGGCGTTTGGCGAGACACTGTAGGCCGACGCGGGCTGATCCGTTGCGCCGAGCGCGACACCTGCCCATTTGAGCGAGCCGTCGGGCCACGTGGCCAGCGGCCAGGTTTGGGCCCTGACCATCCGGCCGTTGGAGTCGAGGACCCTGAGAGCGGATGTGTCCGGAACGGTGCCGCGTTGGAACGGCATCCCCCACGTCGTGCCGCCGCTGAGACTGGCGGGCGGTGCGCCATCGATCCAGGTGATCGGGGCGTGCTGAGTCATGTTCGAGTCCACCTAAGAGGGTTGGGAAAACGCTTTCTTTGAGACGTTTCAATAACTTACCCGCGAGCCGGGTGGGCCGCAAGGGGTGGCCGGGTGCTGGTCGCGCCGCGGGGCCGTTGACTCTCATTCATCTCGGGCGTATCGTGCAACCAAATGGTTGTAGATCAGTTCAGTCCCGTACCCGAGAAAAACGACGAGCTCGACCGCTTGTTCCAGGCGCTGGCAGATACCACCCGCCGGGACATCATGGCCCGCGTGACGGAGGGGGAGTACTCGGTCTCCGGCCTCGCGGCACTCTACGCCATGAGTTTCGCGGCCGTGCAGAAACACGTGGCGGTCCTGGAACGGGCCTCCCTGGTGACCAAGGAGAAGCGTGGGAGGGAGCAGATCGTGCGGGGGAACCATGATGGACTGCAAAAAGCCCGCCATCTGCTGGATCACTACGAAATGATCTGGCGGCAACGTGCCAGCCGGATCGCGGACATACTCGCTGAAGATGATGAAAGGGATCTGCCATGACAGTTGTCAGCGTGGACAAGGACGTTGAGGCCCTGAGCCTCACCGTTGTCGCCGAGTTCGATGCCGATGTGAAGCGCGTCTGGAGAATCTGGGAGGACCCGCGGCAGCTCGAACGCTGGTGGGGGCCACCCACCGTGCCGGCCACTTTTGAGACCCACGACTTCACCCCCGGAGGGAAGGCCTCGTATTACATGACCACCCCGGACGGTACAAAGGCCCGTGGCTGGTGGCAGTTCACCGCCGTGAATGCCCCGGACCACCTCGAATTCGACTACGGATTTGCCGACGATCAGGGCGCCCGCATGGACCACCAAGGAGCAGCGCATGCCACCGTCAAGCTCGAACCGATTGGCGCCCGCACCAGAATGACCATGTCCACCACCTTCGAATCGGAGGAACAGCTCCAAAAGGTGTCCGAGATGGGCATGGAGGAAGGCCTTCGCCAGGGCATCGGCCAGATCGATGCCCTCCTTGCGGAGCCGGCCAACGCCTGACGACTTGACCCACAACAAAAAGAAGCCGACGACGGCGGGTGCGTCCCGGCGTCGTCGGCGTATGGTTTAAGTCCCGGCCGCCTCTCGAAACGGACCAGTGTCATGGCGCGATTGATCATCATGGGGCCTCCGGGTTCCGGCAAAGGCACGCAGGCCGAGCACATCGCGAGGCATTTTGGGATTCCTGCCATCTCCACGGGGGACCTGTTCCGGGCACACGTTCGGGACAAGACGGAGCTCGGTCTGGAAGCCGGGGAGTACATGGACCGGGGTGAGTTCGTGCCGGACCATGTCACCACGGACATGCTCAAGCAGCGCATGGAGGAGGCCGATGCTGCCCAGGGGTTTCTGTTGGACGGCTATCCCCGGACCGTGATCCAGATCGGGGCCTTGGACGAGATGCTTGCGGTTCGGGGGCAACCCTTGGAAGTTGTGCTCGCGTTGACTGCCTCGGATGACGAGCTGGTTGCCCGTATGCTCCGCCGAGCCCAGGAACAGGGCCGCAGCGACGACACCGAAACCGTCATCCAGCGTCGGCTGGAGCTGTACGCAGACGAGACTCGGCCGGTGTTGATGGCATACGCAAACCGCGGCATCCTGCTCACTGTCGATGGTTCAGGTGATCGCGAATCGATCACTGAGGCCGCGATTGCTGCGCTGGAGGGGGCGCTCGCGGGCCAGGCGCTGCCGGGTTAGCGGGTACCAGCCAGGCGCAGTCGGGTTAGCTGGCGGAAGCGGGGAGCTGGGCACCCAGGGCTCGAAGGTACGCTGCAAATCCTTCAGGTGCCCGGGCTTGTGTTCGGCCGGAGGTCAGAACGCGAAGAGTGTCTGTGGCGGTGACGCTGAATCCGTGGCGGCGAAGCCGTTCCACCAGTACCTTGTCCTCGTGCGCGCGAAGCCACGGAAAACCGCCCGCAGCGAGATAGGCAGAGGCTCGGACGCCGAAGTTTGCGCCGTAAATATGCTGGTGGTCCTCGCGGAACGGGTGAAGTTCCATCCAGCGGCGGAGTATGGCTGGCTCGACGTCCTGCGGGTCAGGTTCCACTGATCCGAGAATGGCGTCTGCGCCTGCATTGGCGAGTACCAGTTGGCGCGTCAGCCAGTTCTGCGGAACGGTGGAGTCGGCGTCGGTATTTGCGAGCCAGACGCTGCCTGTTGCGGCTGCCGGAAGGTGATGCAACGCCGCCCGAATGCCAAAGTCTCGGCTGGCTCCTGTGCTGTGCAGGGCCACCTCGACAACGTTGAAGCGGGGGTCGCTGGCACCGTGTGCGGCAGTGATTTCGACAGAACGGTCCGTGCAACTGTCCAACACCGCAGTGATGGTCAGGCGAACTTCCGGGCATTCCCGCTTCAAAGTGTCTGCGGCGATCTTCAGCGCGGACAACGCCCTGCCGATGTGTTGTTCCTCGTTGTGTGCGGGCATGAGCACTGCCATGTACCTGATCCGGCTGTTCGTGGTCATGGCGTACTGTCCGGTGCCACGAAGATCTCCAGTACGAAGTCCTTCTCCCGGTATAGGCCGCGGTTGGGCCATCGCAGTTGTTCGCGGGCCATCGTATGCACCGCCTCGCCATCCAGTTGCCATCCTGAGATGGGGTGCCGCCAGTGGCACAAAACGAGCGTTGCGCCCGGGCGTGCGGACCCTTCAATCTGCGTGAACACCCGGGATAATTCCGTTGGCGCCAAGTAGTAGCCCATCTCGGAGAGGACCATCAGGTCGAACGTACCGGCCGGCCATTGGTCGGGGATCGTGAGGTGTTTTACCCCCGCCGACCGGTACTTAGCGAGGCGTACTGTCGCCTGGGCCAATGCCGTGCTGCTCGCATCCACGCCGAGGAATGTCCGGCAACGCTGGGCGAGCTCCTCGCTGAGGGTGCCGACGGAACAGCCCAGTTCCAGCCCCGACTCGTACGATTCCTCCGGAAGGGCTGCGAGCGTCAAGGCCCTTTTGCGGCGCTCGTACCAGCTGGTGGTGTAACTCCACGGGTCCGCTTCCCGGGAATGGACCTCGTCGAAGATCCGCTCGGCATCTGCTGCGCTGTTGTTGCCCGCCTTGGACGGATGCCACGCGAATGTTTCGAAGGGGCGGGAAAAGTGCTCCAAGAAGGGCTGGGACAGCAAGGTCTCATCGCCTGGTTGCCCGGACAGTGGTTCGATCTGGGAGGCGTGGGCTCGCATGGCTGCGGCCTTGGCGCCCTGCTCTGCCGGTGTCAACGGGACCCGAACCCATGACTGCCAGGTGTTGTCCTCTGGTCCTGCCCACAGCCAGTACCAGATGGGGTACTCCAGCAATCCGTGGCCTCCGGCTGCGGCAACTTCCGCCGCGACGGTGCCAAGGGTGTCGTGGTCCGTGTGTCCGTCGGTGCGGTACGGGGTAACGATCACTACGTTCTCGGGAGGTCGCCCCGAAGCAGCGATGACTTGGCGCACGGCGTCAGCGATTCTCTCCGGATGCGAGGCCAGTTGCCCGTCGGGGAGTTCCAGAAACCGCCACGTCGCGCTGGAAGCCAGCCCGGACACAGCTGTGTCAAACTCCGTGAGCCTGACAGCGGCAAGCTGTTCCGGCGTCGTGGTTTTCGAGTCCGGGTGCGATGCCTCGCCAGCCGTGCACAACAGGACTTCTACCGTGGCTCCGGCAGAGTGCAGCTTGGCGAGGAAGCCGCCGGTGCCCAGGGTTTCGTCGTCGGGGTGGGCAGCCAGCACTACAAACGTCATGCCCGCGAGCTCTTCTGCGCTCAGCGGCAGCTCCGGCAACGCCGCCACTCCGCTGGAAGCCCATTCCGGCTCGGACGTGCCGGTGTCCGTGTGCGAGAAAGCTACCATCTGCGGTCTCCCTTAAGGGCCAGGGCGCCCAATTGCGCGTCGTCCCGCATGCCGTGGTGCTGCCGGACATACAGCGACAGGTCAGCCATGCGCTTCCCATACGCTTCGTTGAAGGCCAGCGGTGCGGGGCCCAGGTTTTGGGTCACCACTGTCTGGACACGCTCGACGGCGGCGGCAACAGTCGCGCGGACACGCAAGGCCTCGCTCCAGGCGTTGGAGCTGTCCGCGCTGGAGCCGGCATCGATCCATTCAGCTGTTTGGGCCAGATACGCAGTGACGGAGGCGATGATCCGGTCCACCTCACCCAGATGGGCGAGGGCGATCTGGTCCGGTTCCCGACCGTTCTCCGCGGCTTTGGCCAGCGCGGTCCTGAAGTCCCGGGCCACGGCGACCGTTCCGCCAAGCCAGCACGCGGCTACGCCCATGCCTCCCCACGCGAATCCGGGGCGCTCGAAATACCAAGCCGCGCCGCCAACAGGAGTTGCCGGGACTTGGTCGAAGTGGACCGTGCCGCTGGGAATTTCCCGCAGGCCCCGGCTGGTCCAGAGCGGGGTTTCGCACGATACTCCGGGGTCATTCAGGTTGACGGCGAAAGCTGCCCTGCCGTTGTCCTCGGTGTAAGCGGTGATCACGGCACCGTCCAGCCGAGAAGCGAGCGAGCACCACGGTTTGGAGCCGTTGAGGACTACGTTGCCGTCCGCTTGGCGCTTTGCTTCCAGCTTCAGGCCCGGGCCCTCGGCGGCGAAGACACCCCAGGCGCCAGGTTTTGATTCTTCAACCCCGGCCTGGGCGAGGATCGCGACGGCATCCAGGTGTGGTTCGAGCGCCCGTCCCGCCGCCACGTCCACGGCTGTGACTGACGCCAAGAGCTCCCAAAGCTTTGCGGTGCTGCCCTCGCCGGGCTTCGGGGCGGCGTGGCCGATGTCCTCGGCCAATGCGAGCAACGCGGGAATGTCGCCAACCCTTGTGCGCACTTTTTTCAGTACTGGTTCCAGCGCTTGGAGTTGGGCAGGGTGGGAACTGATGCGTACAGGATGGGCTTCGGTGTCGCTCATGGGACCCAGCCTATTCTAAGGAGCCTTATGGTATTGACTGGATGGAAAGAAAACGACGGCGAGAGGTTCCCGCCGTCGTCCGCTTTGCTTCGTGTTTGGTGGCTAGATGATCAGGTTCATGGTGTTCCAGCCGGAGCCGACCAGGCCGCGGGGGAGCCATCCGCCTTTGCCGTCGCTCGGGTAGAGCCAGAGGGCTCCGCCTGCGTCGCGGGCCAGGAGATCCACGTTGCCGTCCCCGTTGAAGTCACCGGGGCCGACGATTGCGGTCATGGCGTTCCAGCCGTTACCGACCTGGTTGGGCCCTATGAAATCAGAGAACACTCCCCAGTCATACCGTGCCCAATAACCACTGTAAGACTGCAAAGCTCCGGCGCCGTCAACAGCCAGAAGATCGGGAACACCGTCCTTGGTGAAATCGCCGGGCCCCATCATCGCCGTCAAAACCTGCCACCCGTTGCCCATTCGGTCCGGCGAAAGCCAACCACCTTTGGCGTTCCCTCGGTAGAGCCAGAGGTAGCTGTCCGCGTCCCGTGCTACCAAATCGGCACTTCCGTCAAGATCGAGGTCTCCGACAGCCGTGACAGCGCTCATCTAATTCCAGCCCTGTCCCACTTGGACTCGAGCGAACCAGCCGCCTCGGCCGTTGCCCGGGTAAAGCCAGAGTGCGCCGCTGCCATCACGTGCCAGAACGTCGGCATTGCCGTCCCCGTTGAAGTCTCCAGGGGCCACGATGGACGTCATCACGTTCCAGCCTTGCCCAACCTGAATCCGCGGAAGCCAGCCACCGTTGCCCTGGCCCGGGTATAGCCACAAGTTCCCATTACCATCGCGTGAAAGAACATCGGGCTTTCGGTCTCCGTTGAAGTCGTGCCCGACCTTAGCGGCTTTGACCGTGATGCTCAGCAGCGGGCTTACCGCATCGGGATTGTAGCCATTGCTGGCAGCGACGCGGAAGGAGTAGGTCCCGGGAGTCGTGGGAACGCCGGACAACCTTACGCCAGAATACTGTGGCTCCAGTTTCAGGCCCGGCGGCAGCGCTCCGCTGGCAACCCTGAACTGGGGCACGAGCGAGCCGCCGGCCGTGAAGATGTGTTCGTAGCGGACTCCGACAGTGCCTGTGTTCGGAGGGCTCCCGGACGTGAAAACGGGAGCAACGCTTTTGCCGTCTATGATCCGGATTTCGGCGGCACCTGAGTCGAGGACGTAGATCTTGTTCGTGGCTTCGTTCACAGCTAGGTCAGCAGGGTTGTTGAAGCCTTGGACGTCACCCAGAAGTTTTCCCTGCGAATCAAAGACTGTCACCCGATAACGGTAATGATCGGATGCGTAGACTTTGTTGGTGGTTTCATTGACTGCAATGCTCTGGTAATTGGTTTGAGCGGCGGGAGTATTAGTAACTTTCAGTGTGGTCCCGCTGATCGCCGTCAGGTACTGATTGCCTTCATCTGAGGCATAGACCATGTTGGTTTTGCGATTAATTGCCAGGACGCCAGGGCGGGCATCTGATTCAGTGCCGACGATTGTCACGACGTTGGCCCGTCCCCTGAGAACTGCAATTGCTTTAGTGGACGGGCAGGCGAAGAAGACCTGTTGAGTAATGTCGTTCACTACTGCAGACTTTGCCACGCACCCGAGATCAACTGTGCTGAAGGTGTGGTCGGCGCCGTCGAGAACCGCAGTCTTTTTACTTTCCCAGTCTGTTACAAAGACCCTGTTTGTTGACTCATCAACAGCCAGGGATTCTGCTGCCAAGGGCGATGAAATATGAGTCGTTGCCCTAGTGGCTCCATCGATAACCGAGACTCCAAAGTAGTTCCCATGGCTAACATAGATCTTGTTGGTCTTCCTGTTGACGACTATTGCCGAAGGATGCGGGGCGGTGGCAATCGTCGCCGTTCTTTCGGTATTACCGTCGATGACCGTGATCAAGTTGCTGGTGGAATGGGAAACATATATCTGGTTGGTCTTTTCATTAACGGCAATACCTTCGGGAAATGCAGCAACAGCAATTGATTTGGACGTCATCGTGTTTCCATCAATGACCATCACGGATTTGCCGGAATAGTTCGTGACGTAGAGCTTGTTGGTCGTGGCATTCAACGCTTCATCCTGGGGAGCGCTGGCTTTGAACTTTTGGTCCGTGAGAATGTCAGCCTCCGCCGGCGCGGCTCCCACTCCGACGAGGACGCCGGCCGTCGTAAGCAGGACCAGAAGACCGGCAGCGAGGCGCCTCCCTGTGGCACCGACAAAAGACATGGATATACCCCGAGCAGCCAAGGCTCAACCCCCAATAATTCGATTCGCGACTATCGCTTCAACCAGCGAAGCCTACATTGCGCGGCGCGCCGAATGTGATCCGCGCCGCATTGTTTCGACTCGAAGATCAAAGACCAACTCCCTCCAACGCGCGCACCCCCTGGAAAAGTTCCCCTTTGTCTCAACATGACGATGCGGTTTCACAACTTTTGTCACGCTTGTCACATCGGCTTGTCAATGCAGGTGACAAGTTCCGTAGCTTGGAATGGTCAGTATTCCCGAGCCAAAGGAACACCACCATGCCGCAGCCCAACGAATCCGCCCATGTCCCCACGGACGCCCACAGCCCGCCCGGCACCAAGGACCGTAAGCCCCCCTTCCTCAGCAATTTGGGCGCCGACCTCCCCGCGTCCCTCGTTGTCTTCCTGGTAGCTCTTCCGCTTTCACTCGGCATCGCCGCCGCTTCCGGAGCCCCGGTCATGGCCGGTCTCATCGCCGCAGCCGTCGGCGGCATCGTGGCCGGAACCCTTGGAGGTTCCCCTCTGCAGGTGAGCGGCCCAGCCGCCGGACTGACCGTCGTCGTTGCCGGTCTGGTTGACGAGTTCGGCTGGCCGGCGACATGCGCCATCACCGCCGCTGCCGGCGTCGTGCAGCTACTCATGGGCGTTAGCCGCATTGGCCGGGCGGCCCTGGCAGTATCGCCGGTGGTGGTCAAAGCGATGCTCGCGGGCATCGGGATCACCATCATCCTGCAGCAACTCCATGTGCTTCTCGGCGGTCAAGCTGCTGGATCAGCCATCGAAAACCTCAGTGCGCTTCCAGCAGCCATCACCAACGTTGAGCTGCACTCTGCGCTCCTTGGGCTGGCCGTCGTCGCTATTCTGCTGATGTGGAAGTTCCTCCCCGCCGCAGTGCGGAAAATCCCGGGGCCGCTGGCCGCCGTCGTCGCGGTTACGGCACTGTCCGTCGCGGTTGCGCCAAGCGTGGAGCGCATCAGCTTCAGTGGCTCCATCTTCGACGCAATCGCACTTCCCAGCCTGCCCGACGGGAACTGGCGGGCCGCGGCCATGGCCGTCATCACGGTGGCACTGATCGCGAGCATCGAGTCGCTCCTGTCCGCCGTCGCCGTGGACAAAATGCATGGGGGCTCGCGCACCAACCTCAACCGCGAACTTGTCGGGCAAGGCTCGGCCAATATGGTGTCCGGCATGCTCGGCGGGCTTCCGGTAACAGGCGTGATCGTCCGGAGCGCCACCAACGTTGAAGCGGGTGCGAAGAGCCGTACCTCCGCCATCCTGCATGGCGTATGGGTCCTGGTGTTTTCCGCATTGTTCGCCGGCCTCATCCAACTGATTCCGTTGTCCGTGCTCGCGGGGCTCCTGCTGGTGATCGGGGCCAAGCTCATCAAAGTTGCGGATATCCGCACCAGCCTCCGCACCGGCGACCTCCTCGTCTACAGCGTCACTCTGGTGTGCGTAGTGGCCCTCAACCTCCTTGAGGGCGTCATCATTGGCCTCGCACTGGCCGCCCTGTGCGTGCTGTGGCGTGTGCTCCGGGCACAGATCCAAGCGCATGCCCCCTCTGCTGAGCCGCTGCCATGGCGCGTGACCATTGCCGGCTCGTGCAGCTTCTTCGCGCTGCCCCGGCTCAACCGCGTCCTCCATTCCGTGCCTGAAGGCCAGGACGCCGTGGTGGAACTCAACGCCGACTACCTCGATCACGCCTTCCGTGAGGCGCTGGTCGCGTGGCAGCAGCAGCATCGGAACACCGGCGCTACGGTGATTCTCGAAGAACACGGAACCACCGCATTCACGGACGCCGAAGACAACACCCCGCAGCGGCAGGATCCGCGCGAGTTCCCGCTCCCGCCTCGCACGTCGTGGCAACCTTCTGAAGCGGTCAACAAAGCAGAGGACGACGACGGCGGGCAGCTGCCGCTGCGGTCAGTCCTCCTGGGCATCGACAAATACCACCGTCGCCACGCCGACAAGGTCCGGCCGCTGGTTCAGGACCTCACCGAAAGCCAGAACCCGGACACGCTGTTTGTTGCCTGCGTCGACTCCCGGGTCAACCCGAACCTCATCACCAGCAGTGGACCCGGCGACCTCCTGACGCTCCGAAACATCGGCAACGTGGTGTGCAGCGACGGTCACGATGCCTCGATCGACTCCGCGCTGTCCTTTGCGGTCAAGGGGTTGTCCGTGGATTCGATCGTCATTTGCGGGCATTCCAATTGTGGCGCGATGAAAGCCGTCATTGCTGACGCCGAGGGTGCTGCGCCTGCCTTGGGATCCGGTTTCGATACCTGGCTGGAGCACGCGAGGCCCAGCTACTTTGCCCTGTTGGCCGGCCACCCGGTGGCTAAGGCTGCCGAGGCGCACGGGTATGGCCAGTTGGATCAATTGAGCATGGTGAACGTGGCTTTGCAGCTCCGGAAGCTCGAGGAACACCCGGTCACGGGGCCGGCTATTGCCTCCGGCCTGGTCCAGGCCACCGGCTTGTTCTACGACATCTGCACGGCACGGGTTGTGCTGGTGACTCCGGAGGGCATCGAGCAGTTGGATCCGAGCATGGCGCTCCGCTCCTAGCTCCGGCCGGGCCGCCACCACCTACTTTGAGCCCGCATCCAGCCTTGACACCCCGGCTTTCACGGCGTGTCGGGGTTGGTTCACCTTCAAAGTGGGTCGTGGCGGTACGGGCTCAAGCGGCCGCGTCCGGCAGGGCCCTAACGAATTCCTCAATCCTGCCGAAAACGCCTGATTGGAGCTCTTGCGAAGCCCGCCAGTTGTTAGGGATCTGGAGGGAGTGGTCCGCGCCGGGAATCTCAACAAACGTCCCCGCAGACTCCGACGTCCGGCCGCCATCCCAGAGTTTGTCGTCGGACCCGCCGACAAAAAGGTCGGCCTTGTCCGTATGACCGATCGTCTCCCTGACTTTGGCGTCCGTCAGCAGCGGCGTGAGCCAGACACCTGCCGTCCGGGTTTCCTCTGCCCAGGGAATAGCCAGCGTCCCGAAGGACTTCGCAACCACCAGCCGCTGGCTTGCTGAGGGTGCGGCGGCAAAGGCCTGCTCCGCCGCCCGCGCTACGAAAGCGTGCGGGTCGGCTCCAGGCTCGTCATCGGCAGTCCACCTGACGGCTTGGACGTGCCAGCCCATGGCGGCAAGCATTTCACCAGCCCAGAAAAGGACCGGGCCCTGAACCGGGTATCCCGATCCTGGGAGGAGGACGGCCACCTTGGTCCCTTCGGATTCGGTGGTGGTTGCCTTGGACCAGGTGAAGGATTCCATGGCCTCATGCTAACGGCCGCCGAATACGTCCGGTTTCAGGGTTTTCTTGGATGCTTTCGCTAACGCCCTTGAACTCAGGAAGGGCCGTTGTTTCACGAAGGTATTTGGCGTACGCCTCAGCACGGTCAGTGACGTCGAAACTCCGGCTCACCGCTGTTGGGGACAGTGCGCCGGGCAGGCTGTGCATGGACCCTTCGGGTCGGGACGATTGTCCGGCAGCGATTTCTGACCCTATTTTGTCGGGCCGGCCCTATATGCTGCGGAGATATCAGAACGGATGGGTGGTGGGTATGGCTAGGTTGCGGATCTGTGACGAGAGACTGCCTGGAACTGGGGTGGTGAATCAACCTGAGCTGGCAGGGCTGCCGGACGTCATCACAGTAGAGGGGCTGATCCGATGGCGCGTGCGTGAGGAAGTCGCACGCTTCAATGCGCACGGCACTGCCAATGTCACCGGTCTGATCGAACGTTCCGCCAGGGAACGTGAGTTTAACGATCAGGGTCGCGGCAACCAAGGTCGACAGTCTGTGAGCTGGGAGCAGGAAGCTGATATCGCGGTGAGGGGCTTTGAGCGGAATGCATTTTTCGTGATGGTGGATGGCCGGCAGGTCTGCGATCTGACTGACGAGATAGACGTCCTGAAAGCTACGGAAGCCACCTTTATCAAGCTCGTACCGTTGGTCGGCGGATGAGCACTTTGGATGAGACCATGGGGCGCGTTGAAATGCCTGAAAGTCTGAGCCGGCTTGCCAAAGGGCAACGCCGTCGGCTGATGAGATTCTTCAAGGCAAAGCTCTCAGGGCAGGACGTAGAGGAGTACTGTCAGCGGTTCTCCAACTACCTTGAGCGGCTTGATCCCGCCGGCCGAAAGGGTGCTTTCGCATTCACCTTCAGTCACGTGGATGAGCACAGGTATGGGATCGCTGACAGGTATTACGAACCCGACCGCATCCCGGCAGGCCGCATCTATATGTCGCCCCCGGTGGAGCAAGCCCTGCACGTGCTATCGGATCTCGCACCGTTGAACTGGGACGCCGACGAACTCGTTTGGATGCTCTCCCATGTGCCCTACTCCCGGTATATCTACCCTTCCTGGCGACGCGCGTTTCACGGCCCGATCCTGTCCCTGGAGCCCGCTGAACGCCGGAGGATGCCGGCGGTGACCCGCCGGATGGAGGCTATGTTGCTCGTTGACTTCCGAGATGGGCCGGGGTTGCCTCCGGAGGTTCGTGCATTTAACGAACTGCTGCTCGACGACGACGCCGAAGAGGGCCGTATCCCGCTGCAGTACGTGAGGGATGCGGATGATTTCGGGCCCTTGGTACGTGAGGCGGTCCGCCCGCTCATGCCCGAACACCGGTGCGCCCGCCTATTTCTCTTTATGAGTGAGCTGACCGGCCCGAAGCCCACGGCTAAGTGGAAACGCGAGGCGGTCATCCGCATAGCCGAGGATCCCAGTACGTTGTTGGTCGCCGAATCCCTGCTTGGCCTCGCCGCGGAGCGGATACCGACGGCGGACCGCGGCGAACTCTCGTGCCTCACTACGCACACAGGGGGTCTCCTTCGTGCTTCCTTCTGGCTGCTTGCCCTTCAACCTGATGCGCACAGACATATCAACCTCCTCCGTGATGCGGCCACTTATCTGGGAGCCGGCCACAATGGCCGTAACGGAGTCTGCCGGTCCACCACTGGAGCCAATGCAGGTGTGGAAGTTCTGCTGGAGATCGCCAAGAGTCAGCCGGACGCCACCACCGAAGTGGTCGGCGCCCTGACCCGGGTCCGGGATGTGGTCAAGAACAAGAACCTGCACAAGCGCCTCGTCAGCGTCGTCGACCAACTCTCCGCCGAACGCGGGATCTCCCCTTCAGAACTGTTGGAAACAGCCATCCCCGATCTGGGATTCGATGGGGACGGCACCAAGACCTTCGCCATCGACGGGTATACAGCAAGGCTGGTCCTCTTGCACGGACCAAGCGGGTCTGCCGTAGAGGTCTCGTGGTTCAGTGCGGGAGAGCATCCAGTTATCATGCCGGCCGAGCTGAAGAACACACCTGAACTGGCAGCAGTCAAGCGGGCGGTGAGTGAGGCGAGGAAAGCCCTGGCAAGCCAGCGGGGCCGTATCGAACGACTCCTGGCGTCGGACCGGGCGTGGACCGGCGCCGATTTCCGGACCCGGTATCTGGAACACCCTATTGTGGGAGCCACTGCGCGCGGCGTGCTGTGGACCATCGCTACAAAGGAAGGCAAATTTTCCGGGTATCCGCGGCGTGCAGGCGATGCCGCCGGCTGGGAACTTGAAGGAGCAGAGGGCGAGACACGCGCAATCGGCAATGACGACGTCGTTGTTCTCTGGAAACCATGGGAACAAGCCGCAGAGGACGTGCGCTCCTGGCGCTCCCAGGTCATCAAGAATCGGGTGAGGCAGCCGTTCAAGCAGGTATATCGGGAGCAGTACCTGCTCACATCAGCCGAGCAGGAGACCGGCCACTACTCCAACCGCTTCGCCGCGCACATCCTGGACTATCCGCGGGTACAGGCGCTTGCGAAGGAGCGCGGTTGGCATGGCGCGCAACTGGGCTCCTGGGACGGCGGGCAGGACACCCACCTGTATCTTGACTTCCCCGACGAGCGGCTCAGGGCGGGGTTCAGCATCGAAACACTCGATCTCCAGGAAGAGCGCACGTCTCTGTGCTCCACCAACAGGGTTTGGTTCGAGCGGCGCGTTGCCAGGGCGATCTGGGAGTCCGTGAACCTGGCCGATCTTCCGCAAGGAGTGTTCAGCGAAGCCATGCGTGATATTGACCTGTTTACCGCTGTGGCAGCAATCGGGCCGGACCTGGACTGGGCGGACCACCCCAATGGCCAGATCAGGGACTACTGGAACACATCGCACACAGCGGAGCTTTCGGAATCAGCGCTGTCACGGCAGGCGTACCTTAGCGAAATCCTTCCGCATACCATTCTGTCCGAATGCTGCCAGCTGACCGATCGCCACCTCATCGTGCGCGGCACCCACCGCTCCTACAAAATCCATCTCGGATCGGGAAACATACTGATGGAACCGGATGATTCTTACCTTTGCATTGTCCAGGCGTCCGGCGCGCGCTCTGGACGAATCTTCCTGCCCTTCGAAGAAAAGGCCGGAAGGTTGGCTTCGATCCTGTCCAAGGCCTTCATGCTCATGGACGACCACAAGATCACGGATCAATCCATCCTCAGCCAAATTCACGGGGCACGCCACCGCGATACGGTCTCTTGAGCAGTCCTAAGACCGGGTTGGAGTTCTAGGCAGTACTCGGACCGCTTGGATTGGGTGTTTGCCAACTCGATAACTTCGTCCCGTTCCTGAACGCCATGCGGAATACTTGACCCAGAACCACAATTTCCGGCAGGCAGGGCTGCCGTGCGAGGAGGTGGCGAAACGTGAATGCCGAGAACAACGCCTTCAGGCGGAAGCTCGAACGTGGCGCGGAACTGCGAGCGGTACGCGGATGGGGTGGCAGCGCCCACGAGGACGCTGAGATCGAGGCCGCCGACGCACAGGAGCGGGAGAAACGCCGGAAGGTGGACGACGCCGCTAGGGTCGAATACCTCATCCGGGACGCCATGGCCCAAGGCAAGTTCGACAACCTCAAATACGCAGGGAAACCCATCCCGGGCTTGGGGGAACACTACGATCCCGACTGGTGGGTCAAAGGACTCATCCAGCGCGAACACCTCAGCGGGATCGGACCACCTGCGATCTTGCTTCGGATCGAGGACTCTGAACTCGATGCCAAGCTGGACCTGCAGTACACCGAGAAGCAGGTCCGGGACATCCTTGAGGACTTCAACAAGCGGGTCATCGAGGCCCGGCGGCAACTCCAGGGTGGCCCACCCGTGATCACCAAACCCCGCGACGTTGGTGCCGAATTGGAACGTTGGCGGGAACGGAGGGCTGCCGCAGCCCCTAACGAACCGGAACCCCGGCCACAAGCTCATAGGAGTTGGTGGCAACGGATCTGGAACGGCTCAGGCTAAGCCAAACAGGCAGTACTTTCTGCTGGATCATTCCTGCTGCCACCACTAGCTGGCCCGCAACTTCAAGGGCCTGGACTGCTCACTTCGCGGATGATCCAGCAGTAACGAACGGACCGCAAGACACCAGCCCTTAGGCGAAGCTGTCTTCCTTGGCTTCTTCCGGCTGCCGCCTGATCAACGCGGTCAGGTGCGCCTGCTGCTGGCGGAAATGGCCGTGGGCGGTGAGGCCGAACTCGTAGGCCGACTCAGCATGCTGGGTGAGGTCCACACCGGTGACTTCGTGCTCGTGGGTGACGCGGAAGCCGATGGTCTTGTGGATGGCGCGGCCGATGATCAAGGTACCCAGTCCGGAGAGCGCAATAGTAATGAGAACGGCGACTGCCTGGGCTACGAGTTGCTGCAGTCCGCCGCCGTAGAGGAGGCCACCGCCGACGCCATCCACGGGCAGGGCGATGAAGCCCAGTGAGAGTGTGCCGATGACGCCTGCGCCGAAGTGCACGCCCACCACGTCCAGAGAGTCGTCGAAACCGAACTTGTATTTCAGGTCCACGAACACTGCACAGGCGGCGCCGGCCACCAGCCCCAGGCCGAGTGCTGCGAGCGGGCTGATGTTGGCACAGGACGGTGTGATGGCCACGAGGCCGGCAACCACACCGGACGCTGCGCCCAAGGACGTGGGGTGTCCGTGGCGGATCTTCTCCACCACGAGCCAGCTCAGCATGGCCGCCGCCGGAGTAACCAGGGTGTTGATCCAGATGAGGCCCGCCTGCTCCACGGTGGTGGCGGCTCCGCCGTTGAAACCGAACCAGCCGAACCAGAGGATGGCTGCGCCGATCATGATGAAGGGGACGTTGTGCGGACGGTGGCTGGGGTCCTTGGCGAACCCGTGACGCTTTCCCACGATCAATGCGAGGACGAAAGCGGCGGTTCCGGAGCTGACCTCAACCACTGCACCGCCGGCGAAGTCGATGACTTGCCCGAAGATTTCCGTGAGGGCACCGCCGGCGCTCATGAGGCCCCCGCCCCAGATCATGTAGGCCAGCGGGCAGTAGACCACAGTGACCCAGATGGGAACGAAGAGCGCCCAAGCACTGAATTTGGCGCGATCCGCGATAGCCCCGCTGATCAGGGCCACCGTGATGATGGCGAACGTCGCGGCGAAGCCGGCCTTGATCAGGTCCGGTGAACCCATCAGGTCTTGGAGGCCGAAATGCGCGAACGGGTTGCCGAACAGGCCAAGGAAGCCATCGCCGGTGGTCATTGAGTAACCCCAGAGAACCCACACCACGCCAACGATGCCTGCCGAAACGAAGCTCATCATGATCATGTTCAGGGCGGCTTTGGCACGTGTCATGCCGCCGTAGAACAGGCCGAGCCCCGGGGTCATGAATAGCACCATTGCCGATGACAACATCAGCCAGACGTGTTGCGCAGAGATCTCCACCTGCGTTCCCTTCTGATCAAGCCTGTCCGAAACGGGCCTTGAATATGTCCGGCCCTCGCTAGCCCCCCGATCAATATTCGGTGAGCTATGTTTCCGACTCAGAAGAGCTAAGTTGCAGCTAAGTTACAGAAATCCCACGCACGTGAAGATCACGTGACTGCCGTGTTTCGGGAATGTTAACGGCGCTTCTCGCGGACGCCGGCCGGGTATCCGCCGCGTCGGCTGGCGATGATGATCACCAAGGCGATCGCCGTGGGCAGCGCGGCAGCCAACGGTACCAATTGAGCGCCCACAGCGGTCAGGGCAAAGGCTCCATAGCCGGCCCCTACGGCGATCCCCAACTGGATGGTGACCACGGTGAGGCCGTTGGCGGCGTCCTTGTGTTCACCACCGGCGCGAAGGATGGCTGCCTGGTTGTATATACCGATGGCGCCAAAGGCGACTCCCCATGCGGTCATCAACGCGAACGCGCCCACCCACGTGCCGCCCAGCAGCGGCAGCAGGGCAAAGGTCAGCAGAAGAAGTACGACGGCGGCAATCACCGAGCGTCGCGGGCGGGAATCAGCGGTCAGCCCCGCAATCCAGATGCCCACCAGACTCGAAATTCCCACCACGGACAGCGAAAGGCTGGTGGCTGATTCCGGCAGTCCTGAGGCAAGGAGGAACGGTGCCACATAGGTGAAGAGTGTGAAGTGGGCCAGCAGCAGGAGCGGCCAGGCCGTGGCCACAGCGATTACTCCGGGCAGTTTGAGGGCCGCGCGCAGGGACGGGGTCTTGTGGCTGCCGGAATCATGGGCGCCGGGGAGGAGCCAGAAAGCAAGGAGGGCCAGGACCGCCCCCACTCCTGCCAGGACAATGAACGAGGCACGCCACGTCATGAGCGTGCCCATCAGAGTACCGATGGGCGCCCCGACAGCCAGTGCGATGCTGTTGCCGCTGAAGACAACCGCCATGGCCTTTCCGACGGAATGTGCCGGAACGATCCGCGCTACATAGGGGGCCATGCTGGACCACAGCATTCCGTGCGCCACCCCGCCAAGGAGCCGGGCCGCGATGGCCAGGCCCAGGTCCGGGCTCAGTGCCAGCAGGACATTGCTCAGGGCGAACGCCAGCACGGTGGCGATCAGCAGGGTCTTCCGTGGGATCCTGCCGGCGAGGAGCCTGGACAGGGGGAGCGCGGTGAAGACGATGACGGCCGCATACGCCGCGGTCAATGATCCCACGGCGGATTCATCCACCCCAAGGTCCCTGCTGATCTGCGGCAGCAGACCCGAGGGGAGGAGTTCTGTGGTCACGGCAGTGAATCCGGCGGCTGCAAGCACCAGGAGCCCGCCCCACGGGATCTTCTTGGGCTGAGGCGCGCCGGCTATCGGCATGGCTGCGCCGGGACGCACTGCAGTTCCGTCTACGGACGCCTCGGGCTCGTGTGTTCCGACGACGGCAGGGTCCTGCTTCAAAGACGGCTCCTCAGTGATGAATTGCGGGTGGCGGGTGTTTCCAACGCTACGCAGCGTAGAGCTGCTGAGGGAGTCTCTGTCAGAGACCCCCTTGGCTGGCAACGCACTTTGAAAGCCAGGCATTCCTCCCGCAGACTGGGCCTGTGAAACCCTTCCTCTTGCTGGCCACCCGCGCCGAAGACGCCGCAGCCGACGACGAATACCAGGCCTACCTCCGGTACTGCGGCCTGGAACCGGAGGAACTGGTTCGAGTGCGGCTGGAAGCTGCTCCCTTGCCGCCACTGGAACTGTCCGACTATTCGGGCGTGATTGTGGGCGGCAGCCCATACACATCCAGTGATCCTGTGGAGGAGAAGAGTGACGCCCAGCTGCGGGTGGAGGCGGAACTCTCCGGGTTGCTGGACCGCATCGTTGCCCGGGACTTCCCGTTCCTGGGGGCTTGCTACGGCGTCGGGACCCTGGGTGTCCACCAAAGGGCCACCATCGACCGCCGATTCGGAGAACCCGTTGGCCCCACGGAGATCACGTTGACCGCCGAAGGGGAGCGCGACCCCATGCTCAAGGGAATGCCCCGCACGTTCGAGGCATTCGTCGGGCACAAGGAAGCTTGCAGCAAACTGCCCGCGAACGCAGTGCTGCTGGCGAGTTCCGCTGCCTGCCCGGTGCACATGTTCCGGATCAAGAGCAACCTCTACGCCACACAGTTCCACCCCGAACTGGACGCTGACGGCCTCATCACGCGCATCAACATCTACAAGAATTCCGGCTACTTCCCACCCCACACCGCAGATCAGCTGATCGAAACGGCCAGGCAGTCATCGGTGACCGAGCCTATGCGGGTCCTGCGCAACTTCACTGAGCTTTACGCGCGCTAGTCGGACACGTTGCGAGGCCTGTTCTGCGCGCCAAACACGAGCGATGGCGCGCAGAGCGGGCCCCGCAACGCAGAACGCCCGACGCCGGATGCCGCCGTCGGACGTCAACGTCACCTGGGGCGCGGCTACCGTCGCGGTACTGACGGCGTGGGGTTGACCGGCGCGGGTGGGGGAGCAGGTGAGGGGAAGGGACCGCTCGGGTAGAGAGCGGTAGCCTCCATCATGTAGTTGGCCCACTGCGGCCCGGCAATCATGTAGCCGTCCAAGGACTTGTAGAACTTGCCGTTGATGGTGACGTTTTGTCCGGCGCGCTGCTGGCCCGCCGTCGTATCTCCAAAGAACGATGCCGTGGCGAGCGCCGTGGTGAAGCCGGCCACCCACGTGGCCCCGTTGTTGTTGGAAGTGCCGGTCTTGGCGGCAACGGGGACCTGGCTCTGGACCTTGGGATTGATATACACGCCCGAGCCCATCTTCAGCACGTCCTGAAGGACCGCGTTGACGCCCCGGGCGACGGTTGGTTTCACGGCATCCCGGCATTCCGGCGTCTGGGCATCGAACTTCCTGCCCTGGGCGTCGCTGATTTCCAGGATGGCGATGGGTTTGCAGTAGGTGCCATCATTCGCGAAAGTGGCGTAGGCGCTGGCCAGGACAAGTGGAGCGACCCCGATGGACCCCAGCAGGTTGCCGATCTGGTGCATGTTCACCGGAGCGTTGTCGAGTCCGCTGTGGAGTCCAACGGTGTCCACCATTTTCTGGATGCCGCAGAAGTCCAACTGCGCAGCCGTGGCGAACGTGGCGGTGTTGATGGAGTTGTAGAGGCCGTAGTTGATGGGCATCGCGCGGTAGTAACCCACATCGTTGTTTTGAAGGTCGTCATCTGCACCCAGGTTGGCGTTCTTTTGCGCGGTGCTGTAGCCGCCCAGAACCCGGCCGCAGCTATCGCGCCACGGGAAGCCCACGGGGTACACGCGGCGGGAAGCATCCACCACGGCCGTTGGGTTCTTGCCCTCGTTGAGCCACTCGGCGTAGATGAACGGTTTCATGGTGGATCCAGGCTGGAATCCGCCGGCGCCGTTGAGGTCGTAGCCGTTCTCGTCCTTGGCATCGACGTTGAAGTTCAATTGGGTGTCGAACTTCCCATCCTCGGGTACGAACACGGTGTTCTGGGCCATCGCCAGGATCTTTCCGGTGCCGGGCTGCACCGTGGTCATAGCAGCGCCCCATTTGTCCGGGTTGTCGCCGGCTGAGGCATCCACCTGTGCCTGGGCGGCCGCTTGGAGCCTGCTGTCCAACGTGGTGGTGATGGTGAGGCCGCCGCGGTACAGCAGCCGTTCACGTTCGTTGACCGTGGAGCCGTAGGCCTCGTTGTTGAGGATGAGGTGGGAGACGTAGTCGCAGAAGTAGGTGGCGATCGCGGCCCCGGCGCAGCCTTGCCGTGAGGGCGAGATGTCGAGTTCCACCGGCGTCGCTACAGCTACCCCGTGGTCCACGGCGGTGATCTTGCCTTGTTCCAGCATCCGGTCCAGGACAAGGTTGCGCCGGGCGAGTGCGGCGTCGGGGTCCACCGTGGGGTCGTAGATGCTCGGGCCGTTCACCAAACCGGCCAAGAGGGCGGCCTGCGGCAAGGTCAAATCCATGGCGGAGGTACTGAAGAAGTAGCGCGAAGCGGCCTCGATGCCGTACGCGTTGCGGTTGAAAAACACGATGTTCAGGTAGCCCTCAAGGATCTGGTCCTTGCTGAAACGCTTCTCCAGTTCCAAGGCGAGTTTGACCTCACGGAGTTTGTCTCCCATGGTCTTCTGGCCGCTGAGCACCACGTCCTCCGGGCGTCCCTCGGAGAGCCGGGATTCGTTGAGCACGTTGGTGACGTATTGCTGCGTCAGCGTGGAAGCGCCTTGCCGGGTGCCCTTGGTCAGGTTCGAACTCAGGGCCCTGATGATGCCCTGCGCATCCACGCCCGCATGCTCGTAGAAACGGTTGTCCTCGATGGCAACGATCGCCTCGCGGATGAACGGGGACATCTCATCCAGCGGGACTTTCACCCTGTTCTCGGCGTAGAACGTGGCGATGTGTTGACCGTCCGCGCTCACCACAGTGCTGGACAGGGACGGTGAATCCACGTCCAGCTGGCTGGGCAGGCTTTCGTAGAAACCGATGGATCCGCCCACAGTGGTGCTGGTGAAAGCGACCACGGGGACTACCAGGCCGGAGATCAGCACCCCGCAGAGAGTGCTCACTACGAAGAATCCGAGAACCCTCAGGAGGGCCTTGCCAAGACCGAACCGTGGACCCTTTTTCTGTGCCATGTTGTGCCATCCTGTCGTGATGCCAGGCTGCAAAGTAGCTACAGAATACGTCCGGTGTGGCTGCTGATCCATGGTTTGGGAGCCGGAAATGGTCCCAACTCGGACTCAATCCAGCGGCAGCGTGACCCTCACACTGGTGCCCCGCCCAACGGTGGAGTCGATCTCGACTGTGCCGCCGGCGTCGTGCACTGCGATCGACATCAGCAGCAATCCGAAGCCATGCCGCCGGCCACTGGGTGCGGCGTGGATTTCGAAACCATCGCCGTCATCTGTGATGGTGAGCTGGATGCCGTGGTAAACGGCGTTGAGGCGGACGGTAAGCTCGCTGGCCTCGGCGTAGTTCAAGGTATTGCTGAAGGTTTCCTGCGCCACGTGGTAGAGGAGCGCCGCGGCGGCGGAAGAGATCTCGATGCCATGGTGGGGCGTGTACCAATTGACTGTCACACCTGCACGTCGGAGGGGCGCTGCGAGCCTGTCGATGCACCCGGCCACACCCAGGGCGTGGAAATCCACGGGGTGCTGATCCTGGATGATGCCCTTGACGGACACCACCTCGCTTAGGGCTGCTGACTGGTCCATTGCTACCCCCACCTCATTGTGTTCTTGCTGAATATTCGACGCCAAATCCCTGGTGGATTGGTGCTTCGTCTGCTTCCAGCGTGGCGCCGCAATATCAAGGAACCTTTTCGATTGGCTCAATTTCCCATCAAGTTTGCGGAGTCGCCTTGTGTTGCGTGGTGAGGCGTGGTGCGCACGGAGATTCTGCTGGATCATCCGGCCGGTCTCCCACCGGAAACCCGGATTCCCGGGTGCCCAGCAGTGCGACGTGCCGAATGATCCAGCAGGGAGAAATCTAGCGGCGGCCCGGCCCCTGTGCCTGGGTGTACTGGCCCGCGGTCACGGTGCCCTGTTCCTCTGCACCGTCGATGGAACCGGTAGTCAGTCCGGCCTTCGCGTCGGCGCTGCCGCCCGTGTAGACCGTGTAGCTCTGGCCCGCAGTGATCGCCGAGGACGAGAACACCAGGGATGCAATGGTCTTGGTGGTCACGAACGTGGCAACCACGGCCCCGGACGAGTCAACAACGTGGACCGGAGTTCCAGCACCCACGGATGAGTTGAAGGCCACCTGCACACCGGACTGCGTTGACGACGTTCCCGGTGTCACGGCCATTCCGGCGCTGCCGGCTGCCGCCACGGTGCCACCAGAAACTGTGAGCTCACCATTCACGTCGAGTGCGCCGTTGCCATCGTTGGTGGGTCCGTTGACTACAACGGTGCCGCCGGAGATGGTGGCATTTCCGTTGGAGTCCAGTCCGTCGCCCTGTGAATTGATGGTCAGGGTGCCGCCCGAAACTTCCACGGTGTAGTCGCCAACGGTCTCGCCGCCACCCATACCGCCTCCCATTCCGCCGCCCGGGGCGGCACCGGTGTCAGTGCTGGTTGATGAACCGCCGGACGCGTTGACGCCGTCATCGTTGGAAGTAACCGAGGTGTCGCCACCGGAAATCAGGATGTGCTGGGCTTCGAGGCCTTCCTCGGACTTGGCAATGGTGACTGTTCCGCCCTTGACGGATAGCGTGTTGAAGGCCTTCACGCCGTCGTCGCCGACGTTGACAGTGAGGGCTCCGCCGCTGACCAGGAGCCATCCCCGGCCTTCGTCCGTCTCGTTGTCAGCCTTGACGCCGTCCCCGCCGGCGGTCACCTGGTACGCGCCGTCCAGGAGGACTGTGTAGTCCTTGCCGCGGATGCCGTCGTCCACTGCGTCTACCGTCACCTTGCCCGATGCCAGCACCAGGCCGTCCTTGGAGACGATGCCGTCGTTGTACTTGCCGTTGACGTTCAAGGAACCCGGGCCGGCGATGGTCAGGTCAGCCATGGAATAGAGGGCGGCGTTAGGGGCGTCGTCGCCTTGGTCCGAGTAGGCGGTGGCATCGGTCAGCGTGTTGGTGCTGCCGTCCTCCAAGTACACGATCGCTTCATCGGCGCTCTGGACCACGAACGGGGAACCGGTCGAATTGCCCAGCTCCACGCCGTCCAGGATGATCCGGACCGTGTCCGAGTCTCCAGCGGCCACCACGATCTGCCCGTCGCTCAGTGATCCGCTGAGGCGGTAGGTTCCGGCAGCGCTGATAGTGACGGTGTTGCCGTCAACCGCCACACCGGTGGAGGACGACGACGTCACTTTGCTGCCGCCGTCGGACAGGCTGATTGCCACCTCGGAAGCGGCGTCCCACGTGAGGTCGTCGCTGTCGTAGTGGGTGTCTTCCTCGATGGTGGCGGCGGTGACGGCCTGCTGGGTGGTTGTGGTGGTGGACGTGCCCGTGGTCCCGGTGGATGTGGAGCTCGTGGCGGCGGTGGAGCAGCCGGCCAGGGAGATAGCCAGGGCGACGGCGGCAACGGAAAGGGACGTGCGGAAGGAGCGCATGGTTGATTCCTTGGTCTGTGGAGGGAAAGTCAGTGGATGGGGCGCAGCGGCATACGGCGCCGAAGTGTTTGGTTCCAGCGGTTGGCAGGCAGCTCGGGATGGAGGGCCGCCATGCCAGTGGCGAACTTGGAGATGCGGCTCGGCCGGACACCGTTTGCCCACAAATGCCTGTCCAGTGGGCCGGGTGCGGAACCGGATTTCGTCTCCACCACCACGGCGCCATCAAGGACCCATGGCTGGCCATCCGGCCGTTGCCATGTGACCTCTGAATCAATGGTGGCGCGGCTCCCGGACTCGGGGAGGTACAAAGTGGTGCGGTCGTAGCGGGTGGACAGGACTGGCTGCAGCGTGCCGAACGTGACGTCGCCGATCGCTGCAGTGAGCGTCTCATTGACGTATGCCAGCCCTTCGTCGGTCAAGCGGTCGCGGTCGCACAGCTCGTAGGGAATCCGTTCCTTGACGGTGGCCTCGCGTGCGCCTTCGGTCTTGACCTCGAGGAAGCTCACGGCGCTGTCCACGTAGGTTCGTGTGCGGATCTTGAACCTCCGGCGTCGGCCGTGGGCGGCCAGCATGTAACTGTCCAATTCGGGGGTATCGAAGTAGACGGAGTCGTAGTCGAACGTACGGTTCCCGTCCATTTCAAGGACGCGGGCCTCACTGCTGAAGGTGGACAGTATCCGCCTCGCCGTGGCCGACGGCACAAGATACTTGCGGTCTACCCGAGTCAGCAATGCGGCTTCCGTGGTGAGTTCTTCAAGCCCGACGGCGGGCAGTTGGCTCAGCTGCGGGATGATCGGTTCGGCGTCGACGCGGCTCACGCTACACCGGCCGAGGTAGGCAGGGACGGCTGGGACTGTACCGCGTGCTGGGACTGTACGGGCAGTTCCTGCGGCGCCGGGGTCAGCGCGCCTGCCGGCTGGTCGAAACCAAGCTGCGAGTGCCGGGGCTGGGGCGGGCGTACCGCATACCGGACATCCACAATCGTCTTGTCGTTCACCAGGTCCAGCTCTTGGATGGTGGCCGAGTGGACGGTGCCGTTGAGGACTTCCTCGAGCCTGGCATACAGCTCGGGTTCGCTGTTGATGGCCCGGTCCAGCACCACTGTCTGGTGGCGGTACGCAGGAAGCACCCGGGGGTTGTCGCCCACGAACATCACCAGGAGGACCAATGCCATGAGGGACAGCGTCAGCCAGAGCGGCTCGACGCCGATGCCCGCAATCAAACCCAGGGCCAGTGCGGAGAAGTAGTAGGCAACCTCATGCTGGGCAAGCTCGGTCGACCGGAGCCGGATGATGGAAAGAACACCGAACAGGCCAAGTCCCAAGCCGACACCCGCGGCCGAACCCGACAACGCAGTGGCCACGGCCAGGACGCCAACGTTCATGCCGAGGTAGGAAACCACGAGGTCACGGCGCCGGTGCCGGCGGAGGTAGAGGGCGAGCGTCAGGATGGTGATGGCGGCTAGGTCCGCGGCCATGAGGATGATGGTGTTCATCGGATTCTCCGGAATCTGTTGGTGGGCTGGTTTCCACGATTCCCGGTCCAGCTGTGCTGAAACTGTGTCGGGACCAAGGCTGGGATATGACTTTCGACGGCGGCCGGTTCGGTTGCGAGCGCAGTCACCGGCGTCGTGGGCACGGCCTCATAGGCGCGGGTCTTGCGGGCGAACAGGAAACGGTGCTGCACTGCATAGCTGATGCCCAGCAACGCTGCCTCGGTGAGGAGTTTGGCGGGCAAGTCCGGAACGGATATCGATGTGAGTGCCCAAATGGCGGTGTAGTTGGCGGCCAGCAGGACCAGGACCAGGGCCACGTAACCTGTGGCGGCTGAGCGCAGGGATGTGTCCCTGCCGTGCTCGAACACCAGCCGGCGGTTGACCATGAAGTTCACTGCAGCACTGACGGCCCTGGCTCCGAGCACCGCAACCAGCAGCGAATCCGTGAGCCCGATCAGGACCATGAACATCACCATGTCCACCAGAAAGGCTGAGAAGGACGATCCGAGGAACTTCAGCAACGGTGCGTAGATCCGGATGGAGTCAGCCACCGGCCGGAAGTGGGAGCCGGCATTGTCATTCAGGTACACGGTGGCGATCCCGACGCTTTCGATCCCGTAGCCGGCCTGCTTCGCCTCGAGCAACAGGTTCAGCTCGTACTCGTACCGCTGGCCCCGGACGCTCAGCAACCAGGGGATCATGTCCGCTTTGTAGCCCCGCAACCCCGTTTGCGTATCGGAAATCCGTTGCCCTGTGGCGAGCCGGTACAACCATCGGGTCACTGAGTTGCCGAACCTGCTCCGGGCCGGAACGTCGCCGGTGAAGGCCCGGCTGCCGAGAACCATGGACGCCGTGACGGCCCGCACGCGGTCGCCAACGGCCAAGATGTCCGCCACGCCATGCTGTCCATCGCTGTCGGCACACACGACGTCGTGGCCGGGGAACCGCTCGGCGATGAACGCGAAGCCGCTCTTGAGCGCGTGCCCCTTGCCGCCGTTCACGGCGTAGCTGAGCACATGGCACCCAAGCCCCTCGACGGCGTCGAACGTGTCCTGGTAGTCCGGTCCGGAGCCGTCATCCACCACCACGATGCTCAGCCACGGATCGGCTTGCTGGATGGTGAGGACAAGATTGATGAGCTGGTGGTCCGGCTCGTAGGCCGGTATCAGGATGATCATGACTGGGCGATGTAGAGGATGTCGGAGGTGCCGCGCTCTTTGTTTTCGCCGAGCGGATTGTTCACCAAGGACCCGTTGAAGTACATGGTGGACGAGCCGCCGCCGTCGATGTTGTACGCGGTGGTGGCCCCAAGGTCCTTCATGATCTGGGCGAGGCCGGTCATGGTGACGCCGGCGCTGTAGCCGGGGCTGCGGCCGTCCACCACCACGAACACCAGGTGGTTCTGGTCGATCACCCCGATGGCCGTTCGCGGCTGCTCGCCCTGGATGGAGTGGTTGCCGAAATTCGTATCCACCTCGATGTCCTCGATGCCGGCCGCGATCTCGCCGTTGTCCAGCAGGGAAGGCCCGAACGAGAGGGTGTTCCACACGCCGTCGGCGATCAACTGCTCAGCGGTAGTGGTGGTCTCGTCGTAGACCTTGACAGTGCCGTCCGTGTAGAACGCCAGGCCCTGCCGCGCGCCTTCGTCCCTGTACACCACACCGTTGCGGATCACTATGCCCGTGTCCCGGAAACCGTAGTAGTCACCGTTGACGGCGAAGATCGCGTTGTGGTCCTGGGCGATCGCGGAGGTGTTTTCCGTGATGTTCTCGCCGTACGTATCCTCGGCGAACGCGGACTTCAGCGTGGTGGCGTCATCAAGCACGACGTCGGCAACGTAGTAGGTAACGGTATCGTCGCCGCTGCCTGTGGTCACCGTGGAGATGGTGACGCTGGTGTCGCCGGAGGTGTAGGAAGTGTCGGTGACTACGGCGCTCGCCGACGTGTCAGCGGAAGTCTCATCCGACGTCGTGGTTGTTCCGGCCTGGCTGGCTTCGTACTCCGAGACGTTGGTGATTTGTGCGTGCGGGATCACGAAGCGGTCGAGTGCCCAGGCTGCGGCACCCCCGGCAGAGAGAGTGACCGCCAGAACGGCGGAGATCACGGCGCGCCGTGTCCGGCCGCCCTTACGGTGTTCTGTCTGTTGAGGAGTCATGCTCCATTTCTACGGAGCGAGGCTACGCCGGAGGTTTGCCCCGCATATGCGTGGGCTGTGAAGGTTCAGCCATTGCTGTGACCGGCTTCCAGTGCGGCTTCCTCAATGCGGTATCGGTGTGCCGCCCACTCCTCCGACGTGCGGGGCGAGACGTTGGGATCGCCCGGTCTCTGTCCCGCTGAGCCGTCGATGAGCTCCCGAATGATATCTGCGTGCCCGGCGTGGCGGGCGGTCTCAACGCACATGTGTACAAGGATTCGGTGGAGCGTCACATTGTGTTTGTCCTCCGACCACCAGGGCACGATGCCCGGTGCGTCCAATGGCAGGGACTCGATGGTCTCGTCGCTGTGCTTGGCGGAGAAGTGGTGCAGTTCGATGATCTGTGCGCGGCTCTCCGAGGCCGGCACCCACATGTCGGCATCGCGCTCAGCGGATGATTCCAACCACGCCAAGTCCAGCCCGCTCGGACGTCCGAATGTCTCGCCAAAATACCCCAGCTCCACGCTGGCCACATGCTTCACCAGGCCCAACAAGTTGGTTCCCGTGGGAGTCATGGGGCGTCGGGCATCGTACTCGGTCAGCCCGTCCAGTTTGCCGAGGAGATCCGCCCTGCGGAGCCGCAAGTAGCTGAGCAACGTTGCTTTGTCATCCATGCCTTGCACTCTATCGAAGGCGACCGACAACCAGATCGCGGGAACAACGCGGGATCGCCGGAACGCTCCAGCGACGTGGCAGCGTTCCCGGGGTCCTTGCACGTTTCCCGCGATTTGGCGGTACTGCTTTATTCCTCCTTTCCAGCTCGCGTTGACTACAACGCAAGCCAGTGGAGGGCCCGGCCAAAGGATGCCGGACTAAGCCCATCCACCAGTGTTAGGAGCAACTCCTTGTCACTACAATTCCCGCGCAGGACCCTGCTTCAGGGCGCCGGCGCTCTTTCGCTTGCGGCCATGGTGAGCTCCATGTTCGCCCAGACTTCGTGGGCATCCGAAGAACCCGGTGCCGCGGAATTCGCAGCGTTGCGAAACCGCTGGGTGGACCAGATCACCGGCCGCACCGTCATCCAGGCCGGGGACGCGGACTTCGCCAATGCCGTGACGGCACTGAACAAGAAGGCGGCCGACTCACTGGCCAAGCTCAACCGTGAGCCCGCCCGGACGTCGGTTTTCACGGATTTGTCGTTCGCGAAGGACGCGGACATGGTCACCACCTACACGCGCCTGTCCCAGCTCGCCACGGCCTGGGCCACGCCTACGGCGGCAGTGTTCGGGGATGCCGCAGTGCTGGCGGACATCAAAGCCGGCCTGGCTGATGCGAACGCCCTTTGCTACAACGACGCCAAGGAAGAGGCAGGCAACTGGTGGTCATGGGAAATCGGCGTGCCCCGGGCCTTGGCTGATGCGATGGTCTTGCTTCACGGCGAACTGTCCGCCGCCGAGATCCAGGCCTACTCGGCGGCAATTGACCACTTTGTCCCAGATCCGTGGCTGCAGTTCCCGCCCAAGCGCGGCAAGATCACGTCCGTGGGCGCAAACCGCGTAGACCTGTGCCAGGGAATCATCATCCGGTCCCTGGCCGGAGAAGACACCGCCAAGCTTCAGCACGCCATCGCCGGGTTGAGCCAGGTATGGCAGTACGTCACCAGCGGGGATGGCATCTTCCGGGACGGCTCCTTCATCCAGCACAGCACCACGCCTTACACGGGCTCGTACGGAGTGGTGCTGCTCAATGGGCTGTCCAAACTGTTCGCACTGCTTGGCGGTACGGGTTTCGAAGTCACAGACCCATCGCGCAGCATCTTCTTTGATGCCGTAGAGGGATCCTTTGCACCGCTGATAGTGAACGGCGCCATGGCAGATTCGGTCCGGGGCCGGAGCATCAGCCGTGAAGCGAACACCGGCCACGACCTCGCGGCCACCAGCATCGAGGCCATCTTGCTCCTGGCCCGTGCCATGGACAGCGCCACGGCCGCCCGATGGCGGGGTCTCTGCGCCGGGTGGATCACCCGCAATACCTACCGCCCCATCCTCGCCGGAGCCAGCGTGCCCCGTACGGCCCTGGTGAAAGAGTTGCTGGCGGCCGGCGTGACGCCGGTGGCGGAAGCTCCCGGCCACCGGCTCTTCCCGTCGATGGACCGCACCATGCACCGGGGGAGCGGTTGGGCGTTGGCGCTCTCCATGGCCAGCAACCGCATCGCCTGGTACGAATGCGGCAACGGGGAAAACAACCGGGGCTATCACACAGGGTCCGGCATGACCTACTTCTATACAGCAGACCTCGGCCAATACGATGACGCCTTCTGGGCGACGGCCAACTACAACCGCCTGCCCGGGACCACCGTGGACACCACACCCCTGCCGGACAAGGTGGAAGGCGAATGGGGGGCCGCCGTCCCCGCGAACGAATGGACAGGCTCCACCGCGCTAGGTGAGGTTGCCGCCGTCGGACAACATCTGGTGGGACCGGGCCGCACAGGCCTGTCGGCCCGGAAGTCCTGGTTCGTCAGCGGCGAGGTCACCGTCTGCCTCGGCGCCGACATCACCACCGGCTCGGGAGCCACGGTGGAAACCATCCTTGACCACCGCAATCTCCACCAAGGCAGCAATACACTCACGACGGCGTCGGGCACCATCGCGGCAACGGCCGGGAACGCTGTGGTTCTCAGCGACGATCGCTGGGTCCACCTGGAAGGGTTCGGCGGCTACGCGGTCCTGGACTCCTCCCCGCTGACAGTACTCCGGGAGAGCCGCTCAGGAAGCTGGTCGGGAGTGAATATCAACGGCAGCACCACTGTCAAGCAGCGGAATTTCGCCACGATCTACCTGGACCACGGTGCGGGTGCCGGCGCCAAGGACTACGCCTACGTAGTGGCCCCGGGTGCCTCGGTAAATGATTGCCAAAGGCTCGCAAAGGGCAACAAATACTCGGTGATCCGCAATGATTCCACGGCCCAGTCCGTGGAGTTCAAGGCCGGGAAGACCACGGCAGCAACCTTCTGGAAAGCCGGAACGGCAGGGGACCTTGGCGCCTCGGGCCCGGCATGCGTGGTGTTCTCCAGGCATGGCAATGTGCTCAGCCTGGCCATCAGCGAACCGACGCAGAAGGCTGCAGGCATCACCCTGACGCTGCCGGAAGGGACGTGGTCCAGCGTGCTGGAAGGCGCCGGTGCCTTGCTGGGGACCGATGCCGCGGGCAAGACAACGTTGACGCTGGACACCGCGGGGCTTGCCGGCCAAACACGGATGGTGAAGCTCCGCCGCTAGAGCAACGTTGCGGGGCCCGTTCTGCGTGGCAATTCGCCACCATAGGGGGCAGAGCGGGCCTCACAACGCGCTAGAGGTTCCGGACCAACTTGGCCCCGCAGGAGTCACGCACCACGATCCTTGGCCTCAACCGGACTTGGTACAGCGGGCAGGCATCGCCCTCGGTCAACCGGCGCAACAGGACGTCGGCGGCCATGACGCCGAGGCGGTGCTTGGCGGGGGAGACTGCGGTGAGGGGGATCTGGGCGAGGTCGGCCATCTCGTCGTCGTAGGAAACCAACGCAAGATCTTCCGGCACTCGGATCCCGCGGCGGGATGCGGCCCCTTCCAGCAGCGCAGCTTCCCTGTCGCCGAACACCAAGGCCGCCGTGGCACCGCTCCCCGCCAGGAGTTCGAACATGTGCTCGGCCTGGTCGGCTTCCCACTCCGGCTTGGTGGCGCTGAACGCCATGGTGACGTGCCCGTCGGTCTTCAATCCCAACGCCGCGACGGCGGCCGCATACCCTGCGATCACGGCGGCCTGGGTTGGGTTGCTGCTGCGTGCGGCCTCGTTCGCCCGTGTCAGCAGCCCGATCTTTCGGTGACCCAAACGGTGAAGGTGCATGACGGCGTCGTACGCTCCGCCCTGGTGATCCGAACAGACGTGTTCGGTCCGGTCTCCTGGCCCCAAATCATCCAGGCTCCGCTCCAGCAGGACAACCGGTACGGGCAGGGCCATGAGCTCGGCAACGCGCTGTTGGGGGTTGTCCAAACCGGTCAGCGTCGGCACCAGGATGAGCCCGTCCACCCCGGCGTCCAACAGGAAGTCGATGCTGGCGTTCTCCCGGGTGAAGTCATAGTGGTAGGTGGAAAGCTGCAGGCTCGCGCCGCGCGCGGAGAGGTGTTCCTCGATGCCCTGGAGGACCTGCGGATAGTAGAGCTGGGTATCTGGCAGCAGGACGCCGATCACGTAGCGGGAGCGCTTCTGCGAACGCTGCGGCGCGGCCACGAAACTGCCGGCGCCCTGCCGCCGGACCACGAGCCCTTTGTCCACCAGGTCCTCGAACGCCCGCCGCACCGTAGTCAGCGAGAGGCCGGTTTCCAGGGACAGTTGCTGCTCGGTAGGCAGCTTGGTGCCTACCGCCCAGGTCCCGGCCAGGATGCCGCGTCGAAGGTTGTCGCTGAGGTTCTGGAACTTCAGGTTCTGCTTGGCGGTGTCCCGGATGGCCGACGAGGCGGGCTCGGCCTGGAGCGCTTCGAGATTGTTCCTTGGCATGATCCAACTCCACGTCTGAACTGATGATTCCTCCCATCTTGCCTCAGAATTTAGGGAGTATTTAGAGAGTAATTGACGCAGTTGTTGAGTATTTCGGGAATGCTCATTGATTCCTCGCCTCCAGGCTGAGTAGCAATGAAGGGTGCCCAACCACAAGCCCAACATCATCTTCATTCTCAGCGACGACCAAGGCGCCTGGGCCTTGGGGTGCGCCGGAAACCCCGAGATCCGCACGCCCCACCTAGATGCCTTGGCCGCTCGCGGAACGCGGCTGGAGAACTTCTTCTGCGTCTCGCCCGTCTGCTCGCCGGCCCGTGCCAGCCTCATGACGGGGGATATTCCCTCGCGCCACGGAGTGCACGACTACTTGGCGGGCGTCGAAACCGGGCCGGCCGCGGTGGACTTCCTGCAAGGCCAACGGCTGTTCACGGATGACCTCGCCGACGCCGGTTACCGCCTCGGCCTTTCGGGCAAATGGCACCTGGGCGCCAATGACGTTCCGAGGAAAGGCTTCAGCCATTGGTTTGCGCTGGAGGGTGGCGGCAGCCCTTATGACCGGTCAGTGATGCACACGTCCGACGGCGGCAGCAGCCGCCGCGAACTCGTCACCGAATACTTGACGGACGCGATTACCCGCGATGCCCTGGGCTTTATCAATGAGGCCTCGCAAGAACCCGAACCCTTCTTCCTGGCCCTCAACTACACAGCCCCTCACAAGCCATGGAAAGGGCAGCACCCACCCGAATTTGAGGAGCTCTACAGGGACTGCGGGTTCACCAGCTGCCCGCAGGAACCGCTCCACCCGTGGACCCCCACAGTGGACGGCGTCCCGATCGGTGGCGAAGCGGACGTGCGCGCTGCGTTGGTGGGGTACTTCGCCGCGGTCAGTGCCATGGACGCGGGCATCGGGAGTGTCCTGTCCCGTCTCGAAGAGCTGGACATCCTGGAGGACACGCTCGTGGTCTTCAGCAGCGACAACGGCTTCAACTGCGGCCATCACGGCGTATGGGGCAAGGGCAACGGGACATTCCCCCAGAACGTCTATGACTCCTCGGTCAAAGTCCCTGCAATCTTCGCGTTCCCGGGCCGGATCAAGGAAGGGGTTGTCCTGCCGGAACTGCTGTCCGCCTACGACGTTGCCGCCACCGTGCTGGAACTCGCAGGCCTGGACGCCGGGCCTTTCGAACGCGGGCCAGGACAGTCTTTCGCGGTGCTGCTGCGCGCGCTCCCGGACGCTACTGCGACAGGCGCCCTCAAGAACCCCGACGACGGCGGTCAGCCCGCCGCCGCCGGGGAACGCGCCGTCGTGGTCTACGACGAATACGGCCCGGTCCGGATGATCCGCAGCGCTGAATGGAAGTACGTGCACAGGTACCCGCATGGTCCCCACGAACTTTACGATCTTGTGGCCGACCCGAACGAACAGGACAACCTTGTCCACGAAACGGCCCACGCGGTCCGTGTCGCCGGTATGAGGAGGCAACTTTACGAATGGTTCCAGCGCCACGCCGCCCCAGGACTGGACGGCAGCGGGCTCCCGGTGGCCGGGGCGGGCCAGACAACGCCCGTGCTCGTCGACCCGCTGGGGGCTTTCACTCCACCCAATTGGGACGGCGCGGGCGCAGCTGGCAGCTCCTCTTAGGGAACTTCGCTGAGCGTCAGTTCGGCGTTCATCCCATCTGGCACCACAGTCTCTCCGGTCCTGGCAGCCGCGTAGGACGCCAGGACCACTTCAACGATGTGCCGGGCGTGGTCCACGCTGACTTTCGGTGTGCCGCCGTCGAGCACTTTGATGAAGTCCTGCAACTGCAGGAAGAAGCCCTCTTGGATGTCCTCCGGCAGCGGCTCCCACACAGTACGTGTGGTGCCGTTGGCGCGGACCAGCGTTCCGTGATGCGGGCTGCAGGAAATAGTGCCGCGCTCGCACACGATGAGGACCTCGTCCATGCGCTGGGCGGCGTCGGAAACAACCACGACGCTGACGTGGACGCCATTGCGGAGCGTCAACGAGATGGCCCCGTCCGTTTCCACCGGAACGCCGAAGCGTTTCAGGGTGGAAGCATTGAGGGATTCAACAGGTGCGCCGCCGAACCAGATGGACCGGTCGAGGCAGTGGCCGCCGATGTTCATCAGTGCACCACCACCGGCCATGGCTTCGCTGAAGAACCAGTCCGGACGGGTTCCGGGGCGGTAGTCGGTGGTCCTGTAGTCGCGGATCATCAGGACCCGGCCAAGTTCGCCCCCGGCCAGCACATCCTCGGCCGCCAGCTTCTCCGGCAGGAAATGCTGGATCTGCCCGATCACCAGGGCCACCCCGGCATCCCGGCAAGCCTGGATCATGTGGTCGCAATCGGCCACGGTGGTGGCCATGGGCTTCTCCACCAGGACGTGCACGCCGTGTTCGGCAGCGGCCAGCACCATCTCCAGGTGCAGCGCGTGCGGGGTATTGATAATCACGGCGTCCAGGCCGGCTTCGCGGAACATGGCCAGGTAGTCGGTGTAGATCCGGGCACCCCGTGGTGAGGCCACCCTGTCTGCCGCATCCCGTTGCAGATCGCAGACCGCAGCCAGTTGGACATTGCTGATCCGCCCGGCCGATTCCGCGTGGAAGTGTGCCACGGCGCCCGCGCCGATGATTCCCAGTCGTATCAATTTTCCTCATTAGCTCGGAGCCGAAGCGCGGACATCACCGGTCCGCGCAGATCACCTTGATTGTTGGGGAGTCAAAAGGGAGGAATAAATGCCTAATCGGGGTGAACTGCCAGCCGGGGTCCGGTGGATGCAAGCGGAGTTCCGGAACAGTTGCCGAAACATTCGAAAGTACTCATTGAATCCTGCTTTCAGGAACTGTGAGAGTCGTCTCACCGAACCGCATCCGGCCGGTTCCCCCCTCACTTGAAAGGTGATCCCCATGGGCAAAACAGCCCGTCATCTTCGCCCGCTGGCCGTCCTGATCGGTGCAGCCCTGGCTATGTCCACGGCTGCCTGCGGCGGAGCCACCGAAGCCTCCACCGCTGCCGACGCCGTAGACATTTCCGGCTCCATTTCGGGGCAAACCATCAACTACTGGTCCATGTGGAAGGACGGTGAGCCCCAGCAGAAAGTCATCGCCGCAGCCATTGCCGACTTCGAAAAGGACACCGGAGCCACCGTCAGCGTCCAGTGGCAAGGCCGCAGCAACACGGAAAAACTCGTTCCCGCGTTGAACACCAATAACGTCCCGGACCTCGTGGACGGCACACTCGCAAAGCTCGCCCCCGTGATCGGCGAAACCGGCCAGGCAAGTCCGCTGACTTCCGTGTACTCGTACGAGGTTGACGGGAAAGCCGTCAGTTCACTGATTCCGGAGAAGTTCACCAGCAATGGTGTCTTCAAGGGAGAAGACGGCCAGCCGTGGATGGTGCCGTACAGCATCAGCTCTGACGGCATATGGTTCAACGCCGCCAAGCACCCCGAACTCAAGGCCAAGCCCCCTGCGACGTGGGATGAGTTCATTGAGGTCCTGGACAAGCTGAAAGCCAGTGGCGCAGCTCCGATCGCCGCGGACGGTGACATCGCGGGCTACAACTCCACGTGGTTCGTGACCGCGATGCTCCGGCTCAAGGGAGCCGGCAGTTTCAAGGCGCTTGTTGAGGACAAGTCCGGTGAAGGTTGGGACGACCCCGCGGTACTCGAAGCTGCCCAGAAAGTAGAGACCCTGGTCAAGGGCGGCTACCTCAACAGCGGCTACAACGCGAGCAAGTTCCCCGCACAGCAGCAGTTGTGGGCCAACGGCGACGCAGCCCTGATCCTCAACGGGTCCTGGACACCCACGGAAACGGGAACGTACGCAGCTCCCGGCTTCGATTACTCGTCCTTCCAATTCCCGTCGATAGGGGATAAACCAGCCAGCGCCCGCGTGGATTTCATCGGTTTCGCAGTTCCCGCCAAGTCCAAGAACCAGGTACCTGCCCAGCGGCTCGCTGCGTTCCTGCTCAGCGCCAAATACCAGGACGCGCTCGGAACGGAAGCCAAAGTGCTTCCGGTCCGGCCGGACGCGCCGGTTGCACCCGCCGTCGAATCCGTCAAAGCTGCCATCGACGCAGCACCGGCAACGCACCTGCAGAACGACGGCGTCACGTTCCCGGGCTACATGGAGAAGGTCTTCTTCCCCAAGGATGACGAGCTGTTCCTCGGCAAGACCTCGGCCACCGAGTTCATCGCCAAGATGAAGGCCGCCCAGATCCAGTACTGGAAGGACAACGGGTCATGACCATGAGCCTGAAGGAAACCCGGGCAGGCGAGGCTGGACCGGAAGGTCAGGCATCCCGGAATCCGGGCTCGCCGGGCAAGTCGCAACGCAGCTCGCCACGCAGCACCGGCGGCGGGGGAAGCTCCATTGACGTGCAGCGCAAGAAGCTGTTGGTTCCGTTCGTCGGTCCGGCGTTCGTCCTCTACACGGTCCTGTTTATCGTCCCGGCCCTAGGCGCCGTCTGGATCAGCCTCCATAAGTGGGCCGGCTCCGGACCCATGAAGTTCGTCGGGCTGGACAACTACGGCCGGATTTTCCGGGATCCGCTGTTTCTCTCGTCCTTCGGAAATACGCTGCTTCTGTTGTTCGTGGTGGGGGCGGCGATCTTTATCCTGGCCTTCGCCTTGACGCTGGTGCTCAGGGACATGGCCGGGAAGAAGATCGCCCGCAACGTCATCTTCTTCCCGCACCTCATCAACGCCTTGGTGTTCGGCGTCCTCGCCGGCTTCATCTTCAATCCAGGAGGAATGGTCAACAGCCTCCTGGCTCCCCTCGGAGTGACAGATCCGCCAAAGTGGCTTGCGCAGGACAACATCTTCCCGCTCATCATGGTCACCCTCGTGTGCACCACCACGGGCTACTTCACCACCATCCTGATGGCCGGCGTCGACCGTATCCCGCCCTACTACTACGAGGACTGTGCGCTGGCCGGCGCAACTGCCTTCCAACGGCTGCGCTACGTCATCCTGCCGCTGACCTGGGATGTTTTCGGTACCTGTGCGGTGCTGTGGACCATCTCGTCAGTAAAGATCTTCGAGATCGTATGGGTCTTCGGAGGTAGCTCCGGTGCAGGAGTTCCGCCCACGCAGAGCTGGACTGCCGCCGTGTACACCTACGTCAATGCCTTCTCCGGACAGTCAACGCCGGCCTATGGCGCTGCCACGGCATCCGCAGTGCTGTCCCTGGCACTGATCTCCGTCCTGGTTGTCCTGCTGCGACGCGCCATGCGCCGCGACGCCGTCGAGTTCTAGAGGAATGTCATGAGCGAATACAAACTGCTTGCACCCGTCGGTTCCCGGCCACGTTCCCGACGTCGACAGTCCGGGCGGGGGACAAGCCCGGCTTTGCGCGGGGAACGCAGCGTCCTCCGGGGAATTGGAGTCACACTGCTATGGCTGGTTGTCGCCATCAGCATCGCAGCCCTGGTGTGGATGGTGGCTCAGGCCTTCAGGGACACCCGAGCCATCCTGGATGACCCCTGGGGCGTGCCCACGTCCTTGGACTTCGGGAACTTTGTCCGCGCCTGGACGGTGGGCGACTTCGCCGTCGCAACGTGGAACAGCCTGCTGACCACTGTGGTCTCTTCAGTCCTGACGGTGGCCATCGCAGCACCGTGCTCGTACTACCTGAGCCGCGTGGACAACAAGCTGACCCGGGGACTGAGCCTGTACTTCATCCTGGGCCTGGGAATTCCCGCGCAGGTCATCCTGATCCCGCTCTTCGTCATGCTCAACAAGGTGTACCTCACGGACAGCATCATCGGGTTGAACCTCGTGTACATCGGCGTCTCCATGCCGTTCACGGTCTTCCTGCTGACCGCGTTCTTCCGCTCCCTCCCGTTGGAAATGGAAGAAGCTGCGGCCCTGGACGGGACCACGGCGTTCGGCACGTTCTGGCGGATCACCCTTCCCCTGGCGAAGGGAGGCATCCTCACAGCCTTCATCCTGCAGGTCATCTCGCATTGGAACGAGACATTGTTGGCACTGACACTCCTGCAGTCCACCGAGAAGTACACGCTGCCCGTAGCCCTGATTTCGTTCGTGCAGCAGCAGACGTATTCCGGGGCTGACTGGGGCGGACTGTTCGCCGGGCTCGTGATCGTGGTCTTGCCGATGCTCGTCATCTACGTCTGGCTGGGCCGGCGACTGACGGAAGGACTCACGCTCGGCATGGGCAAGTAGCCCTCGACGCCGGCGCTACCGCGGGCTCTTGTCGATGATGCAGAAGCGGTTGCCGTCAGGGTCCGCGAGGACCACGAAGTCCGGATCTTCCGGGTACAGGTCCCAGTCGACGTATTGGGCGCCGAGCTCAATGAGCCGGGCGATCTCGGCGGCCTGGTCATCGGCATAGAGATCCAGGTGGGTGCGGGGGTGGTCCTGTACTGGTGTTTCGCTGAGCATGAGGGCGAGTTGGGGCCCTGGCCCGGACGCCGGTACCAGGATCACCCAGGTGTCATCGCCTGGTTCGCGTGGGACGTAGCCCAATGCTTCGTGCCAGAACGTGGTGGCGCGGCCCATATCGTTCACCCCGAGGACAGTGCTGCCGATGCTCAACATCCGACCAGCCTAACTGCGGGTTGCCCGGCATGTCTTGTCCTTGGGCGAGCCCCAATGCCACAGTGAACCATGGCCACCGAAGAGGACGTCAGGAGAATCTGCCTGGACATGCCGGGCGTCAGCGAACGCTTAAGCTGGGGGCAGCCGGCGTGGTTCGCCAAGACCCTCATGGCACGCATCTGGGAAGACGGGGTTGTCACCGTCAAGACCGATGAACGCGAAGCGCTCGCAGCCATGGAACCGGATACCTATTTCTGGACGCCGCATCACGAGCAATCCCCCAAGCTGCTGCTGATCCGGCTGGAGGGGATCGACATGGACGAGCTCGACGAACTGCTGCAGGAGTCGTACAGGATCGCCGGCGCCCCCGGCCGCCGTCGCTGAGTTCGCCGGAAACGCGCGAAATCGCCGGAAGCTTGCCAGCGAACTGGCAGCTTTCCGGCGATCTCGGCGCAAGCGGTAAAGACTAGGTGAGCTTCACCTGGCGGTTCATGTCCTTGTACAGCAGGTAGCGGAACTCGCCCGGCCCACCCGCGTAGCAGGCCTGCGGGCAGAACGCGCGCAGCCACATGAAGTCGCCGGCCTCCACCTCAACCCAGTCGTTGTTGAGCAAGTACATGGCCTTGCCCTCCAGGACGTACAGGCCGTGCTCCATGACGTGGGTCTCCGGGAAGGGGATCACGCCACCGGGCTGGAAGGTGACGATGTTGACCTGCATGTCGTGTGCGAGGTCGCTGGAGTCCGTGAAGCGGGTGGTCTTCCAGACGTCGTCCGTGTCCGGCATGGAGGTGGGCTCCACGTCCTTCTCGTTGGTGACGAACGACTTGGCTTCGAAGCCTTCAAGGCGCTCGTAGGCCTTGCGGATCCAGTGGAAGGAGACGATGTCGTCCGAGACGTTCTCCAGGCCCCACTCCGCGCCTGCAGCCAGGTAGGCGTAGCCGCCCTCTTCGAGGTGGTGCAGTTCGCCGTCGAGGGTGAGGTTGACCTGGCCCTTGGTCACGAAGATGACGCCTTCAACGCCGGCCTCGAACTCGGCCTTGGGAGCCCCGCCTCCCGGCGCGATCTCAACGATCAGCTGGGAGAACGTGGTGGCAAAGCCGGAGATCGGCCGCGCGATGATCCACGAACGCGTGTTGGAGAATCCCGGCAGGTTGCTGGTGACGATGTCCGTCATGACGCCCTTGGGGATCACCGTGTAAGCCTCGGTGACGATGGCCCGTTCGGTGGTCAGTTGGGTCTGCGGCGGCAGGCCGCCCTGCGGGTAGTAGTACTTGCCCATGCGAGATGCTCCTATCAGTGCGAAGTTGGTTGTGCGAGCCGCGGGTGCGCCAGTGCGGTCAGCTGTGAAAGTTCGACGCCGGCAAGCGCCTTGACCTCGTCGGTCCCCACTGCGCCGCATTGGACGCCGCGGAGGACGAAGCCGGCAAGCGCGCGGGCGGTGGCGGGCTCGTCCATGACGCCGCCTTCAGTGCGTTCCACGTAGTTGCGGAGACGAAGAGCCGCGGCGGGCAGGCCTTCGCGGTAGAAGGCGTGCGACGCCGAGAAGCGGCTGGGCAGCTGGGCGGCGTGGAGATCCCAGCCTTGGTAGTAGCCGTTTTCCAGGGAGCGGCGGACCAACCGGCCGTGCAGCTTCCATGCATCTTCCACGCCATCGCCCACGGGGATGATGTTGGTGGAACCGTCGGAGAGGCGGATGCCCGTTCCGGCCACTGCCAGTTGCATGACTTCCTTGGCGAAGTCCGCCACAGGGTGCTCCATGGACTGGTACTCCGCGGAGATTCCCAGCGAAGCGCTGTAGTCGTACGTCCCGTAGTGCAGGGCGCTGATACGGCCCGGAACAATGTGGGGGAGCTGGGCTACGGGCGAGGTCCCGTCCGCACCGATGATGAGCTGCGGCGTTTCCACCTGCACCTCAAAGCGAAGCCGGCCAGCGGGCAGCCCGTGGACTTCCTCCAACCTGGACACTGCGTAGTCCATGGCCTGGACCTGGGCCACCGTGGTGACCTTGGGCAGGGTGAGGATCAAACCGGCAGGGAGCTCGCCGGCCGCAGCCAACGTGGAGACGAACAGGTCCAGGGTCTTCAGGCCGCGGGCCCGCGTGGGGGCCTCGAAGCACTTGAAACGGATGCCGATGAACGGCGGAGCGGTCCCGGCTGCAACTGCAGCGGCAACGGCGTTGGCGGCAGCAACGGCGTCGGCGTCTTCTGCCGCATCGCCGCGGTCACCGTAGCCGTCTTCGAAGTCCAAGCGGAGGTCTTCGATTGGCTCGGAAGAAAGCTTCGCCGTCACACGGGAAGCAACCGCGGCAGCGAGGTCGGGCTCCTGGCCCAACAGCTGACCGAGCTTTTCGAGGCCGCCGTGGGCTTCCGCCGTCGCCAGTGCCTGGGTGCCCCAATCTGCCACGAACGTGGGCGTGAAGCGGTCAGCCGGGATGTAGACGGTGTGGATGGGCTGGCGGGAGCCGTCGTCGCCGGGGTAGTTGCGGTCCAGCAACTGGTCCGTCGCCTCCAGCTGCGACTCGATGCGGGCCAGGTCAGAGGAAGAGAATGAGCCCATCTCAGCCCACCAGCTCATACGCGGGCGTGGTGAGGAAGTCCGTGTAATCGTCGGACAGACAGATGTCCTCGATCAGCTTGGACGCAGGCTCGTAGTACGCCTTGAAGTTCTCGTCGCCGAACTCGATGCGCAGGCGCTCGGTTTCTTCGCCCAGGATTCGGGTGACGAGTTCGCGGGTCACGGTGTTGCCCGTGTCAGCGAGGACGGACTTGTTGCGGATCTGCTGCCACACCTGCGAGCGGGAGATCTCCGCAGTTGCAGCGTCTTCCATGAGGTTGTGGATGGCAACTGCGCCGCTGCCGGAGATCCACACGCCCGTGTAGGCGACGGCGACGTACAGGTTCAGGCGCAGGCCCGCCTCGGTGACGTGGCCTTCGGCCGACGCGACGTCGATCAGCTGCTCAGCGGTGACGTTCACCTCGGGGCGCTGCTTGTCCAACTGGTTGGGACGGTCGCCCAGTACGGAATCGAAGACTTCGCGGCAGGTGGGGACGAGGTCCGGGTGTGCCACCCAGGAGCCATCGAAGCCATCGTTTGCCTCGCGGGTCTTGTCGGCGCGGACCTTGTCGAAGGCTGCGGCGGTGACATCGGGCTGCTTGCGGTTCGGAATGACGGCGGCCATGCCACCCATGGCGAAGGCGCCGCGCTTGTGGCAGGTCTTGACCAGGAGTTCGGTGTAGGCCCGCATGAACGGTGCCGTCATGGCAACGGTGGCGCGGTCCGGGAGGACGAACTCTTCACCGGCATCACGGAAGTACTTGATGATGCTGAAGAGGTAGTCCCAGCGACCGGCGTTAAGGCCCGAGGCGTGGTCACGCAGTTCGTAGAGGATCTCGTCCATTTCGAACGCTGCCGGGATGGTCTCGATGAGCACGGTGGCGCGCACGCTGCCCTGCGGGATGCCGAGGAAGTCCTGCGCGTAGACGAAGACGTCGTTCCAGAGGCGTGCCTCCAGGTGGCTCTCCATCTTGGGCAGGTAGTAGTACGGGCCCTGGCCGTTCAGGAGCAACTGCTTGGCGATGTGGAAGAAGTGCAGGCCGAAGTCCACCAACGCACCCACGGCGGGTTCGCCGTCGATCAGCAGGTGCCGTTCCTCCATGTGCCAGCCGCGGGGGCGGGCAACAACGACAGCCAGGGGAGCGTCCGTGCGGAGGCGGTATTCCTTGCCCTCGGGCGAGGTGTAGCTCAGGGTTCCCTGGGCGGCGTCGCGGAGGTTGAGGATGGCGTCGATGACGTTGGGCCACGTGGGCGTGCTGGCATCTTCGAGGTCCGCGAGCCACACCTTGGCGCCGGAGTTCAGGGCGTTGATGGCCATCTTGGCCGGAGTTGCCGGGCCGGTCATCTCAACGCGGCGGTCCTGCAAAGCTGCCGGTGCCTCAGCGACCTTCCAGTCGCCGTCGCGGATGTCCTGGGTCTCCGGAAGGAAGTCCAGGCGGCTGGTGTCGGCAACCTTCTGGCGCTTGACGCCGCGTGCCTGCAGCAGCTCGTTGCGGGTGCCGGCGAAGCGCTTGTGCAGCTCCTCGATGAAGGCCAGTGCCTTGGGGGTGAGGATTTCCTCGGCGCGATCGATCGGCCGGGGATCAGTGACTGTGATAGCCATTTGGCGGTGTCCTTTTCTAGAGTGCGCTGGCGGCGTTGGCGTGCGCAGCTGCTGCTACGGCACTGGCCACATCGGCGGCAACATGGGGATCGAAGACGCTGGGGATAATGTAACTCGCGTTCAGCTCATCGTCAGCTACCCGGTTGGCGATTGCCTCGGCTGCGGCCACCAGCATGTTCGGCGTGATGTCCGATGCTCCGGCGTCCAGCAGGCCCCGGAAGAAGCCCGGGAAGGCTAGCACGTTGTTGATCTGGTTCGGGAAGTCGCTGCGACCCGTCGCCACCACCGCTGCGTGCTTGGAAGCGATGACCGGGTCGATCTCCGGCGTGGGGTTGGCCATGGCGAACACGATCGCGTCCTCGGCCATCGAAGCAACCTGCTCTTCGCCGATCACGTGCGGGGCGCTGACACCGATGAAGACGTCCGCTCCCTTGAGGGCGTCGTGCAGGGTTCCGGAGAAGCCTTCTTCGTTGGTGTTCGCTGCGATCCAGCTGCGGTGTTCGTCGTTGTATTCCTCGCCGGAGTGGATGGCGCCGGAGCGGCCTGCGGCGATGATGTGCTGGGCACCCTGGGCCTTGAGGAGCTGGATGATGGCGGAGCCGGCAGCGCCCACGCCCGAAACCACGATCTTCACTTCGGACAGCTTCTTGTCCACCACGCGGAGGGCGTTGACCAGGGCAGCGAGCGTGACGATCGCGGTGCCGTGCTGGTCGTCGTGGAACACCGGGATGTCCAGTTCTTCGCGGAGGCGGTTCTCGATTTCGAAGCAACGCGGTGCGGCGATGTCTTCGAGGTTGATGCCGCCGTAGACCGGTGCCATGGCCTTGGCGATCATGATGATTTCTTCGGTGTCCTGGGTGTCCAGGCAGACCGGCCAGGCGTCCACGTTCGCGAACTGCTTGAACAGCGCGGCCTTGCCTTCCATGACCGGCAGGGCAGCGGCGGGACCGATGTTGCCCAGGCCCAGGACAGCCGAGCCGTCGGTGAGGACGGCGATGGTGTTGCGCTTGACCGTCAGGTTGCGGGCAGCGGCCGGGTCCTCTGCGATCGCCATGCATACACGTGCGACGCCGGGAGTGTAGGCACGCGACAGATCGTCGCGGTTGCGCAGGGCTACTTTGGGGACGACCTCGAGCTTGCCGCCGAGGTGCATCAGGAAGGTGCGGTCGGAAACGTGCTGGACCTTGACGCCGTCGAGGGCATTCAGGGCGTCCTTCACGCGGGCTGCGTGGTCGTCGTCGGTGGTGTTGCAGGTGACGTCAACAACGATCGTCTCGTGGTGGGATTCCGTGACGTCCAGCGCGGTGATTGCTGCACCGGCTGCGCCGACGGCTGCTGCCAGTTCGCTGGTAGCGGTGAAGCTCGACGGTGCGGCGACGCGCAGGGTGATCGAGTTTCCGGGGCTCGGATTCGCCATTGAAATTCCTCCTGTTAGGCCCGTTCCCGGGCCGCCGTTCCAAACTGAATGTTTTCGTATTATGGATATTATTATCTACAAAGTGGAAACACAACCCCCTACTTGGTCATGTTCGGTGTCGTCGCGCAGGTGCGCGCTGTGCTGTATGTTGGGTGTTCTAAGCAATTCTTTTCACGATGTGGATAAGAGTTGTCGGAATCTGAGTCATTGGAGACAAGGGAATGGCTGAAAAAGCCTCCGGAGGCGTGCAGTCCGTTGAGCGCGTCTTTGAACTGCTGGAACTGATCACGGATGCAGGTGGCGACGTCACCCTGAGCGAGCTCTCGTCATCCACTGACTTGCCCTTGCCCACCATCCATCGCCTTTTGAGGACCTTGGTGTCCCTGGGTTACATCCGTCAGCTGCCCAACCGCCGCTACGCCCTGGGCCCGCGCCTGATCCGGCTCGGCGAAGGCGCCAGCAAGCAGCTCGGTGCCGTGGCGCGTCCACAGTTGAAGACCCTGGTCGAACGCCTCGGGGAGACCTCCAACATGGCCGTGCTCGACTCCGACATGGTCATCTACGTCGCGCAGGTCCCGTCCATGCACTCCATGCGCATGTTCACCGAAGTCGGCCGCCGCGCCCACACGCACGATACCGGCGTGGGCAAAGCCATCCTCGCCCAGCTGGACGACGAGGTTGTCCGCGGCATAGTGGCCCGCACCGGCATGCCCACTCCCACGGCCAAGAGCATCGGCGACATCGACTCCCTGCTCGCTGACCTCAAGCTCATCCGCGAACGTGGCTACTCCATTGACGAGGAAGAGCAGGAGCTCGGCGTGCGCTGCTTCGCGATGGCCGTCCCCAACGCGCCCACGCCCACGGCAATCTCCGTCTCCGGCCCCATCACGCGCGTGGACCAGAGCTTCGCCGACCGTGCCGTGCCCATGCTGCGCGAAGCAGCCATGGCCATCTCCGCGGAGCTGAACCAGAACTGATCCGCCGAGTTGGCATTTGATGGCAATGTTCCCCAGGAACATTGCCATCTTTTGTCATCTCGTTGAGCCGACAAAAGGCGGCAGTGTCCCCCAAGGAAACACTGCCGCCTGTCATCTGCGGAAGGGTGCTAGTGCTCTGACGCGCTGGAGGTCTTGAGCGGGACTTCCTTGCCTTCTGCGTCGATCAACTTGCCGTTCTCGAACCGGTCGCCTTCGCTCAGGCACTTGATGTCCTCTTCGCTAACGATCCGGTCGGTGCCCGCGACGAACACCGACTGGTTGTCCGAGTTGCCGGCCTTGAAGTGGTTGAAGAGGATGTTCAGCAGGATGGCCATGACGGCTGCCGAGCTGATGCCGGAGTGGAAGATCGTGGAGAACCAGGACGGGAACTGGTCGTAGAACTTCGGGGCGGCGATGGGGATCATGCCGAAGCCGATCGAAGCCGCCACGATGATCAGGTTCATGTTGTTCTTGTATTCAACCTTGGCCAGTGTCCGGATACCGCTGGCTGCCACCGTACCGAAGAGCACGACGCCGGCGCCGCCCAGGACGGGCGTCGGAACCGCTGCGACAACCCGGCCCAGGATCGGCAGCAAGCCGAGCACCACCAGGATGAGGCCGCCGGCGCTGACCACGAAACGGCTCTTGATGCCCGTGATGGCCACGAGGCCCACGTTCTGGGCGAAGGCGCTCTGCGTGAAGGAGTTGAAAAGCGGTGAGATGGCGCTGGAGAGCATGTCTGCGCGGAGGCCGTCGCCGATGCGGCGGGAGTCCACTTTGGTGTCCACGATCTCGCCAACGGCGATGATGTCGGCTGAGGTCTCGGTCAGGGTGACCAGGATGACGATCAGCATGGAGACGATGGCTGCGATTTCGAAGGTGGGTGCACCGAAGGCGAACGGGGTGGGGAAAGCGACGATGTCGCCCTGGCCAACCTTGGAGAAGTCAGCCATGCCTGCCACCAGCGCGATGATGGTGCCGATGACCATGGCCAGCAGGATGGAGAGCCGGGAGATTGCGGCGTTGCCAACCTTGCTCAGGAGGAGCACGACGCCCATGGTTGCCGCTGCGAGGCCGATGTTGGCCATGCTGCCGTAGTTGTCAGCCTTGGCGTTGCCGCCCATGGCCCAGTTTGCGGCCACCGGCATCAGCGTCAGGCCAATGGTGGTGATGACTGTGCCGGTGACCACCGGCGGGAAGAATTTGATGATCTTGGAGAAAAGGGGAGTGATCGCCAAACCAATCAGGGACGCCACGATCACCGAGCCGAACACCGCTTGGATGCCGCCACCGCCTTGGACGATGGCCACCATGGTGGAAACGCCGGCGAAGGAAACACCTTGGACCAGGGGAAGCTGCGATCCGAAGAACGGAATGCCAATGGTCTGAAGGATGGTGGCCAGGCCTCCGACGAACAGGCACGCCGCGATGAGCAGGCCGATGTCCTGCGAGGACATGCCCGCGGCTGCGCCGATGATCAGGGGCGGGGCGATGATTCCGCCGTACATGGTGAGGACGTGCTGGAAACCGTATGCGAAGGTGCTTCCAATGGAAAGGCGCTTGTCCTCAGGGCGTTCGGGCTGATGCTTCTGCGAAGAGGTGGTATTCGCGGGGCGGGATTTCTTTTTGATGTTCATGGCAGACTTTCTGGGTTCATGGCAGACGTCTTCGTCTGGCTAACTGTGTCTGGCTAACAAAATCTTTGGTTTTTGGGGTTGGGTTTGTGTGCAGGTCCGGCCTTTAATGGGCGCCGTTGGCGGGACCTGCACACAAATCCGTTGGTGGTGCGTTCTTACTGCGGTTTAGGTGCAGGCCTAGCAGAAGCCGGCGATGCCGCTCCATGCAACAGGTGCAGCTTCGATGTTCTCGCGCTGGACGGTTGCTTCGATGAGGCCGTACGGGCGGTCCGCGGCGAAGAAGACCTCGTTGGGGTTGTCCAGGCCGAACGGGCTCAGGTCAACCAGGAAGTGGTGCTTGTTGGGCATGGAGAACTTGATTTCGGCCACTTCGCTGTGTGCTTCGAGGACCTTCTTGCCCATGTCGAACAGCGTCTGCTGCAAGGCGTGGGAGTAGTTCTCGGTGAAGCCTTCCAGCAGGAGTGCCTTGATGTCTTCGTAGCTCTTGTTGAAATCGGTGCCGGCAACATCAAGGTTGGTGTTGTAGCGCCAGCGGGCTGAGACATCGGTGGCCAGGATGCGATCCGTGGTCTCCGGGAGGGTGGTGTACTTGTCGCGCGGGTAGCCGACAAAACCGGACTCCGTGGTCTTCAGGACGGTCAGGTCCTTGAGGCCGGAAATGACGTGGGTGGTTGCGCCATCACGGACGACGACGGCGGTACGCACCTCTTGTCCGTTGCGGACGAAGCTGTGGTCGTGTCCCTCGCCGTGGGCCTGGATGCGATCCCAGCTGTAGGCCTCGGCTTCCCAGCGCCCGCCGGTGACCCAGTCGAAACCGCCGGTGAAGTGGTCTGCAAGGCGCAGGAGGAAGGACTCGGGGGAGCCGATGCCTTCACGTGCGAAAGCGTAAACCGTGTTCTTCTGGGTGTCGGTGGCAACCACGTGGCCGTTGTCGCCTTTGAGGTGTGCGGCCTGGAAATCGCCCCGCAGCTGCGAGGTGACGTTCAGGTCTTCGATGTGGTGGCGGTCAGTATCCCGAGTGACCTTGACGACGCGGACTTCTGCTTTGCCGTACTGGTTTTCGCCGAGGACGATGTTGTTGCTCATGGTCATATCCCAACTTCTGTGAGGTGGAACCTACGTTCCATCAATGAAATTAAGCGCGTGTTTCCACTGCGTTTCTGGTGGAGCCGACCCAACAAAAAAGAGCCAGCATCCATGGATGCCAGCTCATTACGACCCTGCCTGCTGCTCTCAGGTTACGTGACGTACGCCACGAACTCATTCGAGAGTAGCTCACAAAAACGGCTTGTGTATACGGGTTCCGGAAGATCGTTATGAACCATCCAAATGTGACCGGGGCAACTCCTGCTCCCCCCAAGAGGGTCTTGACGCTTCGTTTCGCCGCCACCTACACTTTCCACATAACAATAAAAGTTTTCCGAAGTACGGAAACTGGATGCGCTTGAAAGAGGAGGAACAGATGGACCCGAAGGATACGAACCGCGTCGTGGAATTCCCGGCACCCGGTCAGGAGCTGTACCTGCCGTTCGGTGCTACAGATCCCGACTTCTACATTCCGGCCGACTGTGACCGCAAAGCCGGCGGATTCTCCCGCTGGCTTCGCGCGCTCCCGGTGTTCGGCCGGCAGCGCCCCTAGGATCTTCCTGCATCTACGGGCGCGGACTCTGCGCAACAGAGCCAAAGAGGCGGGTGGTACCTGGGGAGGTGCTGCCCGCCTTTCTGTGCTTGCTCCTCTGTGCTTGCTCCCGATTCGATGCCTTGCTGCAGTCCGTGCCGTGCGCACGGTTCAGCGTGCAGCAAGCCCCCGAATCGGGAACTAGCCTGCGCCCTGCAGGACTCGCAGAACTGACATCTTGAACTCCTGCTCCCTGAATAAGTGTGGCCATGTGATCCGCATGAACTTCCAGCCATGAGTGCCTTTTCGCGCTGCCTTTCCTGGTAGATCCCAGGGGCACGAAATCGAGCCCGTGGGATGTGCTCGACGCGGTTGACCGGGTGGTGACATGTGCCCGGTCATCAGAGTCCCGCAGGAACAATCCGTGGAGTCGTGCGGCTGAGGTGTGGCTGTAGACCAAGCCGCCGGACGACGTCGTGAGCGTCCCATGGGCGTGAGCGGCAAGCAGTTGCCGGCTGCGAACCCATGGCTTTTGGGCTATCCACGTACTGCCCGCGGATGTAGCAGCCACGGCGCAGGCGAATCAGCTTGCCTGCCCGTATCAAGGCGGCAATTTTCCTGTTGTTCAAACTCGGCTCGTGGAGCTCGCTGGTTCGCCATAAATCCATCCCCGCAGGGAGTTCGCCTCGGTCTATTTTCGTCATGGGATAAGCCTCGAACGCGCCCTGGCGCATGGAAAGGCCCGGATTGCGCTATGTGGAGAACCCCAATTCGACGCCCTGTTGTAGGCAATGCCGAATGAACGGCCCAGTGCGCAGCAAGCCATCGAAATCGCGCATTGTGATCTGCGTAACAATCGGCAGGGTACTGAGGGCTTCACGTAAGCTGGGCTGACGGCCACCCTCTGGGTCTTCAAGGTCGTTGCGGCCCTGACTGACGGGTTGCGCTTGCTCGCTCGATGGCGCCGGGCAATACGTTCCGCACGCGTCGCAACGCAGCATGTCGAGTAAAAACAGACGCTCGTCATCGAGCCCGTGCCGGGATTGATACCTCGGCTTATATCCCTGCTTTGGCAGGTGACAAAGAGAGCCGGGCGTGGGGATCCGGCGCCGCAGCAGCTGCAATCTGGCTGCTACCCCTAAGGAACACACGTTATGAAACTCAAGGTCTCAATGCTTGGGGCGGTGATCGCGCTGGCTCTTGCAGGGTGTACAACGCCGACACCGACACCGTCAACAACCGCTACGGCACCAACTCCGTCGCCCAGCGCGACAACCGCAATCCCGACGTCGTCGCCCACACCGACCTCGACGCGTACTGCAACGCCGACACCGACCCCGACCCCGACGTCGACGCGTACTGCGACGCCGTCGCCGACCCCGACGTCAACGCGTACTGCGACACCGACGCCGACACCGACCCCGACGTCGACGCGTACTGCAACGCCGACCCCGTCGCCCACTGCGACGACTGCAAGTCCGACCCCGACACCGACACCGACGTCTACTCGAACTGCGACGCCGACGCCGACGCCGAGTGCGACAACTGCAACCCCCACACCCACCGCAACCCCCACACCCACCGCAACCCCCACACCCACTGCAACCCCAACCCCTACCCCCACCCCCACTTCCGGCACCGGAACCCTTGCGAACCTGGCCAGGATTCCGTGGGATGGAGGCCCCGCCTATTGGGCTAAGTTCCCGGGTGCGGCCAAGCTCAACAACCCCAACCTGTTCCCGGTCAGCGTTTACTACGGCAAACCTGAGCACGCCGCTCAGCTGAAGGACATCGGGGTGAACGTCTATCAGAACGCCGAGCACGACGGGTCCACGATGGCGTCCATTACGAATACCGGGATGCTGGTCATCGCTGGCACAGAGTGGTCACGCGCGGAAGTAGGCAGCAATACGGGAGTCGTCGGCTGGGACACCTACGACGAGTGCGACATGCTCGGTTTGGGCTGCAACGGTTCCACATATGCTCAGAATCTTCAGCAGATGAAGAACAAGGTGGCCCAGATCCGTGCCTTCAACGACGGCAGGTTCGCTTTCGCCAACTATTCCAAGGGCATCCTGGACACGTACTGGGCGCCCGGTGTGATGGACGATTTCATGGCCGCGGTTGACGCGGCATCCGTGGATAACTACATGTACGCCCGCGCGGACCTCCAAGACGAGCTGAACCGGACCCCGGGATGGCCGCAGGGTGCAAAGACCGCCACGTCAGCGGCCTACGGCTGGCAGCTGGACCAGATGCGGAAATTCCAGTCAGCACCGGGCATTCACCCTAACTGGATTTTCGTTGAGTCGGCCAAGCCGTTCCTGAACGCCTCCAACGACCGGACCATCACGCCTGAACAGATGGAGGGCGCCATGTGGTCCGGCATCATCCACGAGGCCCGCGGGATCAGCATCTTCCAGCACAACAACAACGGCCAGTCTGGTTTCGGGACCTACTCCCTGGTCCAGGCACCGGCTGATCGGAAGGCGAAGATCAAGACTGCCCTCGCTGGTATTCAGGCCCTGGCACCTGTCCTCAACACGCAAAGCTATGTGTGGAACGCGGGCGCCGCAGGTACGGACACCATGCTGAAAGCCAAGGACGGCAATGCCTACCTTTTCGCAGGCATCGGCGTGAACGGCACTACGGGCTCCAAGACGTTCACCCTCCCGGCCGGAATCACTGGCACGCAGGTGGAGGTCGTGGGCGAGGGGCGCACCCTCACCGTCCAGGGCGGTAAGTTCACGGATTCGTTCGCCAACGAGTACACGCATCACGTCTACAAGGTCAGGATCTAACGGACTGACGCTTTCGAAATCGCCGGAAAAGCGCGAAATCGCCGGAACGTTCCATGCGAAATGGACGCGTTCCGGCGATTTCGTCGCAGCGAGGAGGAGGAAGGGGCAGAACCTACCCAGCCACCAGCTTCCGCGCGGCCGCAGAGTGCTCAGCGATCAGCCCGGCCACGTCCAGCCCGGGAATCGCGCCGTCCACTACCCGCCAGGCCCCACCAACCATCACCCGGTCGGCACGGTCTGCGCCGCAGAGCAGCAAGGCAGCAACGGGGTCGTGGCTGCCCGAGAACCGCAGCTCGTCGGGCTTGAACATGGCCAAGTCAGCCTGCAAACCCGGAGCCAGTTGCCCGATGTCGGAACGACCCAGAACCGCGGCGGATCCGCGCGTTGCCCAGCCAAGAGCCCGCTCCACGGGAACGGATGCGCCATAGCGGAGCCGCTGCAAATACAGTGCCTGCCGGGCTTCGAGGATCATGTTGGAAGCATCGTTCGACGCCGATCCGTCCACTCCCAGCCCCACGGGAACACCCGCTGCCTCGAGTTCCAGGACGCGCGCGGTGCCGGAAGCGAGCCGCATGTTGGACGTGGGGCAATGCGCGACGGCGGTGCCCGCGGCTCCCAGCCTGGCGATCTCCTCGTCGTTGAAGTGGATGCCGTGTCCAAGCCAGGTCCGGTTGCCCAACCAGCCCACCGATTCCAGATAGTCCACGGTCCGCAAACCGAACATGGATTGGCAGAAGTCTTCTTCGTCGATGGTTTCGGCAAGGTGGGTGTGGAGCCTGACGTCGAAGCGTTCGGCCATGGCGGCGCTCTCGGCCATGATTTCCTTGGTCACGGAGAACGGCGAACACGGGGCAAGAGCGATCTGCACAACAGCCCCATCGCCGGTTTCGTGGTACTTGCGGATGAGCCGTTCGCTGTCCGCAAGGATCGCCTCAGGCGACTGGACCGTGGTCCGGGGCGGCAGCCCGCCGTCGTCCTCTCCGAGCGTCATGGATCCGCGGGTCAAAGTGGCCCGCATGCCCATGGCGCGTACAGCAGCCACCTCGATATCGATCGCATCTTCCATGCCGTCGGGGAAGAGGTAGTGGTGGTCGGCGGCAGTGGTGCAGCCGGAGAGCAGCAATTCGGCCAGCGCAACCTGCACGGCGAGCTCAAGGCTTCGGGGAGTCAGTCGCGCCCACACGGGGTAGAGATTCTGCAGCCACGGGAACAGCGGCGCGTTGGCCACGGGTCCCCAGGCTCGGGTGAGGGTTTGGTAGAAGTGGTGGTGCGTGTTGATGAGTCCGGGGAGGACCACGTGCCCGGAGGCGTCGAACACGGAGGCAGGAGACGAGGGCTGCCCGCCCGAAGGCACCAGCTCTATGATTTTCCCGTCGGAAACTACCAGGCCGCCGCCGGCGTCGAGGTCGTTTGCGGTGAAGATTCCCAGAGGATTCTTGATCCAGAGCCGGGTAGGGGATTGCGACATGAGGGGGTTCCTTGTCTGGTCGGCATTTATGCGTTCCAGCTCAGTTAGGCCCTGTCTGCTGATCCAGGTTGCCGGGCCGCCAGAGCGCGGTCCAGTCCCAAAAGCGTAAAATGCTCGACGGCGGCAGTCAACGCCCGCGGGCGCGTCGCGGTCACATAAGGTTGACACCCACCCCGAGTGACTAATTTCGTATGACGAAATTAAATTTTCAAAAAACTATGGCGCGGCTCACAAATCCGGTGCTACGCTCTAACTGCCAAAGGCGGGCACCCGGACCTCGGGAAGCTATCTACCAGGCGCAACTTAACCTTCATCGCACATGCTGAAGCCTGGTAACCAAGCTAACTGGAGCTCCTTTTTGTAGCGCCCCCGAACGGTCACCCGGCTTCCACAGCACTAAGGAAGTCGCAACATGAGTACAACCGTCACGGCCGAGCAATTCCTGGCCACATCCATTGAGCTGGCAACAGCCAATGTCCTCAACAGTGGGGGCCCCTTCGGCGCCGTCATTGTCACCGCGGACGGACGAGCCTTCGAAGGCGTCAACCGCGTTACCGCCACGAACGATCCCACCGCACACGCAGAAGTCACGGCCATCCGTAACGCCTGCCGCGAACTGGGAACCTTCGACCTGAGCGGAGCAACCCTCTACACCAGCTGCGAGCCTTGCCCCATGTGCCTGGCCTCCGCACTCTGGGCACGCGTTGACCGCGTGTTCTTTGCCGCAGACCGTCACGACGCCGCATCCGTCGGCTTCGACGACGCCGTCTTCTACGAGTACTTCGAGAACGACAACCGGGACGCGCTGATGCCGGTAGCCAAGCTGGAACTGGGCGACCCCCAGGCTCCGGAGGCCCTCCAGCCGTTCAACACATGGAACACGCTTGATTCCAGGATTGATTACTAGGGCCCGGTGGCTGACATGACAATCCTGGACAATTCCGCTGAAAAGCAGGCTGCGCTCTTTCCCCAAGGAGACGGCGCAGAGCCCACAGCGGCAAAGCACACGGCAACCGGCCTGGCAGATGGCAACAAAACGCCCCCGGTGTCGAACTCCTTCCTGGACAAGTTCTTCCAGATCTCCAAGCGTGGCTCTACGTTGGCCCGCGAATTCCGCGGTGGTCTGGTCACGTTCTTCACCATGGCGTACATCGTCATCCTGAATCCGCTCATCCTGGGTGGCTTCTCGGCGGAAAACGCCCCGACCGACGTCGCCGGCGGCTGGCTCTCGGCAGCACAGGTGGGCGCCGTCACCGGCCTCACCGCCGGCGTCATGACCATCATTTTCGGCCTCGTCGCCAACCTGCCCTTCGGCCTCGCAGCGGGCCTGGGCATCAACTCCTTCCTCGCCGTCGCGGTCATCCAGGAAGTCACGTGGCCAGAAGCCATGGGCCTGGTGGTCATCAACGGCATCCTGATCGTCCTGTTCGGTGCCACCGGCGCCCGGACGGCGATCTTTAAGGCAGTCCCCAAGGAACTCAAGGCCGCCATCACCGTTGGCATCGGTCTGTTCATTGCCTTCATCGGCTTCGTTGACTCCGGCTTTGTCCGCCCCACGGCAGGCGGCCCGCCGGTCCAGCTCGGCAATGATGGTTCCATCACCTCCATCCCCACCCTTGTCTTTATCATCGGATTGCTGGCCATGGGCATCCTCGTGGCACGCAAGATCCAAGGCGGCCTGCTGATCGGCATCGTCGCCACCACCGTTCTCGCCGCCGTTGTCGAGGCCATCTTCCACATCGGTCCGGGCACCGCTGACAACCCCGGCGGCTGGCACCTCAACGTGCCCATCCTGTCGAGCCAGCTGGTCTCTGTCCCGGACCTGAGCCTGGTGGGCCAGTTCGATCTCTTCGGCTCGTTCGCAAGGATCGGCGGCCTGGCTGCCACCATGTTGGTCTTCACGTTGGTGTTCACCAACTTCTTCGACGCCATGGGCACCATGACCGGCCTGGCCAAGAGCGCAGGCGTGGCACACAAGGACGGTACGTTCCCCAAGCTGAAGTCCGCCTTCATCGTTGAAGGCATGGGCGCAGTGGTGGGTGGCGCTACCTCCGGGTCGTCCAACACCGTGTACATCGACTCCGCAGCGGGCATCGGCGAAGGCGCCCGTACCGGCCTGGCCTCCGTGGTCACCGGCCTGCTGTTCCTTGGCTCGATGTTCTTCACCCCGCTCACCTCGGTGGTGCCGCTGGAAGTCGCTGCTGCGGCACTGGTTGTGGTGGGCGCGATGATGATGGCGCAGATCCGCGAAATCAAGTTCACCAAGTTCTCCATTGCACTGCCGGCGTTCTTGACCATCGTGACCATGCCGCTGACCTACTCCATCGCCAACGGAATCGGCGTCGGGTTCATCTCCTTCGCCATCATCAGCGCGGCGTCGGGCAAGGCCAAGAAGGTCCACCCGCTCATGTGGGTAGTGACTGCGGGCTTCATCATCTACTTCGCCCGTGGCCCCATCAACGCTTTGATGGGCGTCTAGCCCGGAGCCCCACCCCGCGCCGGCGGGTCTTGTTTCCGGCACTCCGATCGACGGTCCGTCGGAACCCACCGCAGGAATAGGCGTCCGCCGTCGTCGTCCCTGATGAACAGGCACGACGGCGGGCGGCGGCCGGGTTCCGACGCTCCGTCAGGGAACGGGGGCAGGGAGATGAAGCCCTTGCCCCCGTTCCTATGAACTCTTGCTGATTGAACTTTTACTGATAAGCCGCGACTACCCCTCAACATCCTCTGGAAATGAGAATATGAGGCAAGATCGCGCACTGCTCCGGCCGGGCCACCCGGCCGGGACACCTGGAATAAGGATGTGTTGCCATGCTGGATCTGATGCCTTCACTGGGCAGCTGGCGGCCTGCGGTCTCCGGCCAACTGTGTGCTGTGGCCACGATCGTAGGGACGGGCGGCTCCGTGCCGCGGCCCATGGGGACCTCCATGATGGTCTCCGAACATGGCGAAATCCTGGGCAGTTTGTCCGGAGGTTGCGTGGAAGGCGCCGTCGTTGAGGCGGCCCTGGAAGCAATGCGCGACGGCGGCCCTCGCCTCGAGTCCTTCGGCTACAGTTCCGAGGACGCGTTCGCCGTCGGACTCACCTGTGGAGGGGAGCTGGAAGTCCACATCCAGCCGCTCACGGCAGGCGCACCCGAACTTTCCGTGTTTGCTCAAACACAACGCCCTACAGCGTTGATCCGGCGGCTCGACGCCGGTGGGGGAGTGGTGGTGGTCAATGATCCCGTGCGGTTCCGCGCCATGGAATCGGAGGAACTGGCAAAACTGGTGGGAGACCACCCCGCCACACTCTTCGCGGCCGCAGCGCAGGTCGAACCACTCCTCCAAGGTGGCCGCGCCGGCTTGGTCCGCCTGGCTGCACCCGAGGGCTGCATCGATGGCTGGGTCACTACCGAGAGGCTGGCCCTGCCCCCGCGGGAGGAAACCCAGCCCGAACCCATCACCTTGTTCGTTGAAAGCCGCCTGCCGGCCGCACGAATGCTGGTCTTCGGCGCCAACGACTTCGGCGCAGCCCTGCTCCCCGCAGGGCAACTGCTCGGCTATGACGTCACCCTGTGCGACGCCCGAGCAGCGTTTGCCCAGCAGAGCCGCTTCGCTGGAGCCGACCAAGTGGTCACCGACTGGCCGCACCGGTACCTCGAATCGGAGGCAGCGGCAGGCCGTATCGATGCCCGAACTGTGGTGTGCATCCTGACCCACGACCCCAAGTTCGACATCCCCTTGCTTGAAAGCGCCCTCCGGTTGAACCTGGCGTACGTTGGCGCGATGGGTTCCCGTCGCAGCCACCGCCAGCGGGTGGATGCCCTGCTCGATGCCGGTACGCCCCCGGAATCCTTGGAACGCCTGCATTCACCCATCGGGCTGGACCTCGGCGCCGTAACTCCCGCGGAAGTCGCGGTGTCCATCACGGCCGAGATCATCGCGGAGCGTGGTGCTCCAATCCACAAAACACCCGGCGCACCTGGTTTCCCATCCCTCAAGGACGTCTCCGGACCGATCCATTCAGTACGTCAACACCTCACTCAGGAGGACCCATGGACATGAACACCATCGAGGCCGTGGTCCCCACCACGGACCCTGCGCAATGGCGCGACGGCGATGCCTGGCTCGCCGGAGGCACGGTCCTCTTCTCCTACGGGAGCACCGTCCTGACACGGCTCCTTGACCTCGGCCAAGCGGATTGGCCAGCCATCACGGTCACTGACCAGGGCATCGAACTTGCCGCGACCTGCACGGTTGCCGAGCTCTACGCCTTGCCGCAAACCGCTGAAGCAGCCAACCGTGAGTGGCCCGGGCTCGCCCTGATCCGCCCGTCCTGCGACTCCTTTGTGGCGTCCTTCAAGATCTGGAACATGTCCACGGTGGGCGGCAACATCTGTACGGGTTTGCCTGCAGGACCCATGACATCGCTCTGCGCAGGACTCGATGCCCTTGCCACCATCCTGAGCCCGGACGGCACCAGCCGAACCGTCCCTGTGGCCGACTTCGTGACAGGAGACATGCAGACTGTCCTGGCACCGGGGGAGTTGCTGCGCAGCATCCACCTCCCCGCCGAGGCACTCTCGGCGAGGGTCGCCTTCCGGCGACTGTCCCTCAGCAACCTCGGCCGCTCCGGCGTTTTGCTGATCGGTCGTCTGGACCCCGACGGCGGCCTGGTCATCACGGTGACCGCGTCCACCAAACGCCCGGTGCAGCTAAGGTTCCCCGCCGGGCAGGTTCCCGACGCCGGGACCCTGGCTGACGCCGTCGGGAATTCCATTCCCTGGCCGCTGTACCACGACGACATCCACGGCCTTCCGGCGTGGCGTCGCGATATGACCTTCCGGCTGGCCGAGGAAATCCGGGCCGAGTTGCTGGGCGAATCGATGAACGTGTCCGGCGACTTTTGGCCCCCGCATGCAACATCTCCCCAGCCGTCCGCCCAGCCCGCCACCCCGCAGAAGGAGGCCTCCCATGGCAATTGAGATCAACGGCGCTGCCACGCAGGCCACACCCCGTCCCGGCCAGTGCCTCCGCACTTTCCTCCGGGAACAGGGCAACTTCGGCGTCAAGAAAGGTTGCGACGGCGGCGACTGCGGTGCCTGCACCGTCCACGTCGACGGCACGCCCGTCCACAGCTGCATCTACCCCGCCGTCCGCGCCGAGGGCAAAGCGGTCACCACCATCGAGGGCCTGTCCAAGGACGGGGAACTCCACCCTGTGCAGGAGCAGTTCCTGGAGGGGCAGGGTTTCCAATGCGGCTTCTGCACCGCCGGGATGATGATGACGGCAGCCACGTTCGACGACGAGCAACGCGCCAACCTGCCCCGCAGCCTGAAGGGTAACCTGTGCCGCTGCACCGGTTACCGCTCTATCGCGGACGCCGTGTGTGGTCACGGCGGAGATCACAAGCACGACGCCGGAGCTGACGTTTCGCAGGAAAAGTCACCCGCCGGGGATGCCACACCCGGCCAGCTGGGGGACAACGTACCCGCCCCCGCCGGCCAGGCAATCGTCACGGGAACCGCCCGGTACACCTTGGATGTCCCGGCTGAACAACTCCCTGGCCTGCTCCACCTCAAGCTCCTGCGTTCACCCCACGCGCACGCCCGGATCGTCTCTATTGACGCAACGGCAGCGCTGGCGGTCCCCGGGGTCGTGGCTGTGTTCACTCACCAGGACGCACCGGCCCAACTGTTCTCCACCGCCCAACACGAGCTCTACACCGATGACCCCGACGACACCCGCGTGTTCGACGACGTGGTGCGCTTCATCGGGCAGCGTGTTGCCGCCGTTGTCGCTGAATCCGTAGGTGCCGCTGAAGCGGGAACGCGCGCGCTGGCCGTGGAATACGAGGTGCTCGACGCCGTCTTCAGTCCCCACGACGCACTGCTGCCCGGAGCTCCGGCAATTCACGGCGAGAAGGACGGCGAAACGGCCCGGATTTCGCGTCCCCAGCAAAACGTGATCGCCGAGGTCCACACGGAACTGGGCAGTGTCAGCGACGGTTTTGCAAACTCCGACTTCATCCACGAGCACACCTACCAGACGCAGCGGGTCCAGCACGTCGCCATGGAAACGCACTCCTCCATTGCCTGGCTGGATGAAGAAGACCGATTGGTGGTCCGCTCGTCCACGCAGGTTCCGTTCTTGGTCCGGCGCACGTTGGGCCGGGTGTTCGATCTGCCCGAGGACCGCATCCGTGTGGTGGCCGGAAGGGTGGGCGGTGGTTTCGGAGGCAAGCAGGAAGTTCTCACCGAGGACCTCGTTGCCTTGGCCACCCTGAAGCTCCGGCGCCCGGTGCAGGTGGAGTTCACCCGCACCGAACAGTTCACCGCCACCACCACCCGGCACCCTTTCACCATCAAGCTCAAAGCCGGAGCCAGCAGGGACGGACATCTGACGGCACTGCAGGTCGAGGTGGTCACCAACACTGGTGCCTACGGGAACCACGCCCCGGGCGTCATGTTCCACGGCTGCGGTGAATCCCTGGCCCTGTACAAGTGCGCCAACAAGAAGGTGGATGCGCAGGCCGTCTACACCAACACCGTTCCCGCCGGCGCCTTCCGTGGCTATGGTCTGAGCCAGATGATCTTCGCGATCGAGTCCGGCATGGACGAGCTCGCGGTGGGCATTGGCATGGATCCTTTGGAGTTCCGGCTCAACAACATGGTCCGGCCCGGCGACGATATGGTCTCCACCCACCCGGAACCCGAGGAAGACGTCCACTACGGAAGCTACGGCCTTGACCAGTGTGTGGCTTTGGTGCGGGACGCCTTGGACCGGGGCAAGGAGCGCTACCGGGCAGCAGGCCTCGATGACCTTGGCGCGGACTGGGTCACCGGCGAAGGGGCGGCGCTCTCCATGATCGACACCGTTCCGCCGCGCGGCCACTTCGCCCACTCCCGGGTGAGCCTTGAAGCGGACGGCAGGTTCGCCGTCGACGTCGGTACGGCAGAGTTCGGCAACGGCACCACGACGGTTCACGCGCAACTGGCGGCCACCGCGCTGGCCAGCACAGCGTCCAACGTGGCCGTCCGCCAGTCAGATACGGATCTCGTGTCCCACGACACCGGTGCGTTCGGCTCGGCCGGGACCGTGGTGGCGGGCAAGGCTACTCTCGCGGCCGCCGTCGAACTCGCTTCCCGTCTCCGTGCGGTTGCCGCCGTGCTGGCAGGCGTTCCGGAAAACGAATGCGTGCTGGTAGACGGCGGCGTTGTGGTGGGCGGGGTGCGAACCGTGCCGTTGAACGAGATTTACGACGCCGCCCGGCACCAGGGTGTCCAGCTCGCCGCCGAAGGAAACTGGGGAGGAACGCCGCGGTCCGTGGCGTTCAACGTGCACGGCTTCCGCGTTGCGGTCAATACCGGCACGGGCGAGCTACGGATCCTGCAGAGTGTCCAGGCAGCGGACGCGGGTGTAGTGGTGAATCCGCGGCAGTGCCGTGGGCAGATCGAGGGCGGTATCGCCCAGGCGCTCGGCGCTGTGCTGTACGAGGAAGTCAAAGTGGACGACGCCGGACGCGTCACCACGGACATCCTGCGGCAGTACCACATTCCATCGTTCGCGGACGTGCCCAGGAGCGAGGTCTACTTTGCCACTACCAACGACTCCACCGGCCCCCTCGGCGCCAAGTCCATGAGCGAGAGCCCGTTCAACCCCGTGGCACCCGCTTTGGCCAACGCCATCCGCAACGCGACGGGCATCCGATTCGGTGAGCTCCCCATCGCTCGGGACAAGATCTACCTTGCCCTCCGCGACCGCACCCTCATCCCCAACTGACCCGCATTAGTGGTTGTTCCCAGCCCTGGGAACAACCACCAATGCCAGCTACTTGGGTGAAACGGCGAGTTCCATGAACACACTGTGCGGGTCCAGGGTGTAGTCACCAAACGGCGGGCACTCCGTGAAGCCGTGCCTGGCGTACAGCCGGCGCGCGGGGGCGAAGTACTCCTCGGTGCCGGTCTCCAGACTCACCCGGTCATAACCCAGACGTCCTGCTTCGGCCACGATGTGCTCCAGCATCAGTGTCGCCACGCCGCGCCCGCGTGCACTGGCTGTGGTGCGCATGGACTTGATCTCGGCATGGCCATCGGAGAGCATCTTCAACGCACCGCATCCCAACAGCACGCCGTCCTCGCGGGCTGTCCAGAACGTGATGGACTCGTGCGACAACGCCGAGTGGTCCAGCGCATGCACGCTCTCAGCCGGGGAAGTCGCGAACATGTCAGCCAAGTGTTCACTGAGGAGCTGGTGGACATCAGGGCGCGCTGGATCATCAGGGGAAATGCGGAACATGGACCCCAATTTACCCTTCCAGCAGGTGCAGCTGATCCTTCGTGTCCAGGTCCTCGCCCGAGCAGAGGTCGCTGCAATCCACCAGGTCCACCAGCCCCGGATGGGCCTTCAGGAACGACCTCGCGCCGGTGTCGCCATTGGCCGCTTCCGCGGCTTGCTGGCGGAGCCCGACGTCGAAAATCACCGGGTGCCTGCGCTTCAGGTGGCCTGACTCATCAGGGTAGGCGGCTGCGGTGACCCGACCGGGACGGTGGCTGCCCAGCAACCTGCTGACCGCCGTCGGGGTTAATCCGGGCTGGTCCACCAGCGCCACCATGATGCTGTTGCCTGCCGTTGCGGCGTCGATGCCGGCGCGGAACGATCCCGCCATTCCTTTTGCCCAGTTGTCGTTCTCCACGACGACGTGAGTACCGAGGTCGGTGCTGCGGCGAACGTTGTCCGCCTCGGCGCCGAGCACCACCACAACCTCGCGGCAGCCGCCGTCGAAAAGGGTGTCGGCGAGGACTTCCACCAGCGTGCGGCCGCGGAAGGGGAGCAGCGCTTTGGGGCCACGGCCCAACCGCGTGCCAGCGCCCGCAGCGAGCAGCACGCCCGTAACAGGGGCCATGCCGGAGTCAGTCATATCCTCACGATACGCGCGGGGTTGCATGCGGTCTCTAGCTCCTTGGATGGTTTCGAAGAGATCTACCGATATCGGTTGCAAATTACCCATCAGTAGGGCTTTTGATGGACGAAGTTGGCCGTTAGGGTCGGTGGAGAGTTATGAAGTCAGCTCGGGTACGCAACGACGCGTGAGGACAGGGGAAAATGGCGGGCAGTTTCGAGATTCTCAAAGCAGGTACTAACTCATTCCGATTCCGGCTCACAGCCGAGGACGGCACAGTAGTGGCAGTGTCGCCACAGTTCCCAAATCTCAATGCCGTAGTAGCAGGCATCAACGCAGTCCGCGAAAACGCGGCAACAGGTTTCGTAGTCGACCGGAGGAACCTGGGTACCTGAGCATCTCCGGTTTCCCGGCAAATGACAGTTGGCGGCAGTGTTCTTCACGAACACAGCCGCCAAAAGTCGGTTTTGCGCTGGTTTACAATGCGGCGCCGCCAGCAACGCCCGTGGTTCCGGCGTGGTCGTACAGCAGT